>JBFWSL010000068.1:0-13704 GCA_050248375.1 Hyphomicrobiales bacterium
CAGCGCGGCTCGGCGCATCCTGCCCAGCGTCGAGCGAACCGGCCCGTATGAGAGCGGACCCCTTGCCGGGGCGCGGACTTTCTTGATCGCGCCGTAGAGGCGGCTGGTTTTGTAGACCTGGTTGGCCGGTAGTGGGTCAGTCTGAATGAGCCCCCCTGTTGACAGTCGGGACGACTCAGGTGGCAGTGCGCTCCCGGCCATGTATCATCGCATGGCTGAGGAATGGAGCACCACCATGGCTGAATTGCAGGTTTTCCACTTCGAGGACGATAAGCCTAATTTTGAGGCTTATGCCAAGGATAACGGATTTCGTCATTGGCTGGCGTCGGACCTTATGAGGATGCTGGATTATGCCAGCATGGGTCCGATCAAGAAGGCGGTGAACAAGGCCATGGCCGCTTGTGCGAATCTGGGCGTGCCGATCCACGAGAACTTCAAGGAGACCGATACACAGGACGTGGGTATGGATTGGTGCCTGTCCCGCTTCGCCTGCTACCTGACGCTCATGAACGGCGACCCCAAAAACAAGAGGGTCGCCATCGCGCAAGCATATTTCCTCACCATGGCCGAGGCATTCCGGCAATACGTCCAAGAGGCCGAGGGCGTAGAGAGAGTTATGATTCGTGGCGAGGTTTCGGAGCGCGAGAAAGCATTAAGTTCCACGGTACATGTCCACGGCGTCCAGAACTACGCGTTCTTCCAAAATGCTGGCTACCGGGGCATGTACAACATGGACTTCAATCAGCTCAAAGCACGGAAGGGTGTCCCCGCCGGGAGGACAATGCTTGACTTCATGGGTAAGACTGAACTGGCAGCAAACCTGTTTCGTATTACCCAGACTGAAGAAAAGATTAGGAACGAGGACATACGTGGCCAGCGGCCCCTGGAACGCGCGCACGAGTCGGTTGGTCGGGAAGTGCGCAGTACGATGCACAGGATCAGCGGTACGCTTCCTGAGAATCTGCCTTTGGCTGAGGACATCAAAAAGGTGCGGAGCGGACTCAAGCGAACGAACAAGGAGTTTGCAAAAATCGACGGTAAGAAGCAGCGGCGCATTGCGAAACGTCACGATGGCTAAGCGACCCGCTCCCACTCCTCCAATACCGCAACCAGATCGCCAATCTCCCAAAGCCGATCAGATACGCCAGCCGCCATGGCCGGTGTCATGCGGAGCGTCTTATGGATGCGGACAAAGTTGTAATAGGTTGAGAACAGCGCCACCGCATGGGTGTGGTTCTCCACCTTCTTTGAGAAGGCATTGGTGAGGCGAGTGAACCGGCGCATATGCATCCGCATATTCAGGTTCTGCCGTTCCGCGTAGCTGGTGGAAACGTGCCTTGGGTCAGGGTTGCCTTCAATCCGGGTCTTGCGAGCGCCGACACACTCTGCCGGGCTGTAGCGGCCCTTTGCGCTCTCCGGGGCAGCGCCGTACAACTTCACCAACATGGCGTAATCGATATCGCCGCCGAATGCACCTTCGACCGCTTCAAGGTAGGCGGCATGGCCGTCGCTGGTTAGCTGGACGCGATTGGCCAGACGGGACCGCAGATCATCCATGAAAGCGATGGCGTACTCGCTGTCACGACCGCCGACCAGCCAAGAGACCATCAGCTTGGAGTCGGCGTCGATTGCGGTCCATGTCCAAGTGTCGCCAGCGCCCTCAGGGGCCGCCTTGGCCCGGGCGACATTCTTCTGCTTGGCATAGGTGAATGACCAGATTTCATCGACCTGAATTCGCTTCGCCGCGAGGTCGCGCACACGCGCGTCGTGATACCAAGCGCACGCCTTACCCGCGTCCGTCATCAACTTGACCACGGTGTTCTTGCTGGCACCCGTCATCCGCGTGACGGCACGGATGCTGTTTCCCTCGCACAGCATGTGAAGGATTTGCGCCCGCTTCTCTCTGGTCAGCCTGTTCATACTGACCTATATACGTGAGACGGAGACGGGTTTCAAGCGGAGATTTGCAAAAAATGCGCGAACCGCTTGTTTGCAGTTTCTCCCGCTTGACTCCAGAAGCCCCGTGTGCGAAATACAAAGCGCCGGGCGTGGGCCCGGCGCTTTAACCCTCTACCGGCTGCACCAGTGAAGAGGAGGTTCAGAAGATGACGGCCAAAGTCTAAGGAGGGGGCCTTGCGGCCCCTGATGTCCAGGGACAAAAGGCGCGCCGTCCCGTGGTCTGAACATGCCCATGGGACGGCTCCCCATATAGCACTATTAAGGGGAGATTGCAAGAAATGACTGCTGAATCAAAGGGCTTTGACCCGTACGATGCTGTGATCGCCGATCTAAGGTCGAAGCGCGAGCAGATCGATCAGGCAATTCAACTAATTGAGTCGCTGAGGGGCGGGATGTCTATTCCGGGCGTGCCGCAGTCTAGTAGCGCGCCCACAGGGTCCGAGTCGGCCTTGGGGCCGGGGGCCTTTCTCGGCATGTCGATACCCGACGCGACCAAGAAGCTGCTCCGCGTTCGGAAGCAGGCGCTAGGCAATGCAGAAATCGTGCAAGCCTTGAAGGCTGGCGGAATGGCAATGGAGTCGCAGGACCCCGTGAACACCGTGGGTTCCGTCCTGACTCGTCGCTTCAACACCCAAGGTGACATCGTTCGCGTGGCGAGGGGCACGTGGGGCCTAGCCGAATGGTACCCGGGCAGAAGCTTCAATAAGAAGAAGGGCGGACAGAAGAACGGCGAAGGTGAGTCGGAGAAGGCCGACGAGGACGCGAGATTGGCTGAAGAGTTGCCCTAGCGCGACCAGCGTACCTTAACTGCCTTGCGCGCGGCCTCTGACCTCTGTTTGGCGGTCATGTTGGCGGCGCGGGCCTTCCCGCCCTTCTTGCCGCCCGCCCGCCCGCGTTTGACGGCGGCGGGGTCTTTGCCCTCCTCCTCCGGCGTCGGCTCGCGATCATCCACTTCGCCAGTGGCAATGTCTACTATGAGCTTCGCCAGCTGAGCAGAGTCGCGAGGGCGTTTGAGTCTGTCTGCCATGCCATACAATATGAGCCTTGGGAGCCGAGACATAAAGGCCCATCAAGCGGCGGCTCAATCAAACTGACCCACTACCGCCTTCGCTCCCGACTTGATTTTGGGAGCGAAATACCGCAAATCGGGTGTCCCTTACGCATCGTCCGGCCAAGCAGACCCGCCTGGCCGACAAGAGGATGCAGCAGGTCAATACGTTGGGCATGATTATCGGAAATGCGGCATTCCCTTTTCCCGATCATGCTCCAGGGCGGTTAGCTCAGTTGGTAGAGCACTGTGTTCACATCGCAGGGGTCACTGGTTCGAGTCCAGTACCGCCCACCATTAACATTCTGATATGCAAATATAATTCCTGACCGTGCCGGCGGCATTCCTGCCTGAGACGTCATGCCGGCACAGGCGTCAACAAGGAGCTCGAGGTTGGCTGGCCCGGCCGAGCAATTCGATGCTCAGGCATCGGCGGAGTGAACGGGATATGGAGGGAGGCCCTGCGGGGGCTACGGACCCACCGCCATTCGCCAACCTTCGGGCTGGGAGGTGAAGCCGTGCATCTAGACCTGCATTCCCCAACGCCTGACGGTACGCGCCTCGATCTGCTTGAAGATGACGTTCTCCACCAGCAGCCCGATCAGGATGACGGTGAACAGACCGGCGAACACGTTGGCGATCTCGAGCGCGTTCTTGTTCTCGTAGATGAACCAGCCCAGCCCGCCCGAGCCGGACGAGACGCCGAAGACGAGTTCGGCGGCGATGAGCGTCCGCCAGGCGAAGGCCCAGCCGATCTTCATGCCCGTCAGGATGCTGGGAAAGGCCGCCGGGATGAGAATTTTTCGGACATAGGACAGTCCGTTGAGTTCATAGTTCCGGCCCACCATGCGCAGGGTCTGGGAAACCGACAGGAAGCCCGACAGCGTGTTGAGCGCGACCGCCCAGAGCACGGAATGCACCAGCACGAAGACGAGGGACTCGGTGCCAAGCCCGAACCAGATCAGCGCCAGCGGCAGCAAGGCAATCGCCGGAAGCGGGTTGAACATCGCAGTGAGCGTCTCCAGCAGATCGCTGCCGACCCGCGTCGTCGCCGCGAAGCTCGTGAATATGCCCGCGAGCAGGAGGCCGACGCCGTAGCCCATCAGCAGCACCTGCATGGAATGGGCGCCAGCGCGAAGTATCTCACCATTCGCGATCCCGCCGAGGAAGGCCGCCACCGTGTCGCTGAACTTCGGAAACAGCAGCGCGTTGTCCAGAACGGTCGCATAGACCTCCCATGCCGCCGCCAGCAGCAGCAGCACGATGGCCTTGCGCACGAAGCCGAGCTCGAAGATTTTCTCCGCCAGCGTCAGCGGCTTTTCGACAACCCCGAACTCCTCCGATTGAACCTTGCGGACGAATTCCGGCCTTTCGCGGCCGATGAATTTTTCACGCATTGACTTCGCTCTCCAGGCTTTGGTCGTTGGCGACGAGCATCGCGTGGATGCGGTCCGCGAGCTTGCGCCCCTTGCTGTCGGCGGTGCCCGCTCCGCGGCTGTTGAACTCGGCCTGGACCTGACCGGGATGCGGGCTCATCACCAATACCCTGCTGCCGATCAGCACAGCCTCGGGTATGGAGTGGGTGACAAAGAGCACCGTGAAGCGCGTGTCCTCCCACAGTTGCAGCAGCTCATCCTGCATGCGCCGCCGGGTGAGCGCGTCGAGCGCGGCGAAGGGTTCGTCCATGAGCAGGATCTCCGGCTCCATCGCCATGGCCCGCGCGATGGCGACCCGCTGCTTCATGCCGCCCGAAAGCATATGGGGATAGCTGTCGGCGAATTTCGTCAGCTTGACCTTCTCGATATAGGTCATGGCGCGCTCGTCAGCCTCCCTGGAGCCGAGCTTGCCGCTCGACGTAAGCGCGAAGGTCACGTTCTGTCGCACCGTCTTCCAGGGCAGGAGCTGATCGAACTCCTGAAACACCATCACCCGGTCCGATCCGGGGCGCGTAACCTCCCTGCCCTGCAGTTCGATGCGGCCCTCCACGGGACGCAGATATCCGCCGATGGCCTTGAGCAGCGTGGATTTCCCGCAACCCGAGGGTCCCACGATGACGAACCGGTCGGAGCGGAAGATGTCGAGATCGACCCTGTAGGCCGCCGTGACCAGGTGCTGCCTGGTCTTGTATTGCAATGTCAGGCCGCGAACCTTCAGCAGCGCCGTTTCGGCGTTGGCTCCCATTGCATCCTCCCAGTCATGTTTTCATTGCCGCCAACACGGGTGCGTCGTTGCTGCGCCCGGCATCCTCCAGGATCATGGCCGCGCCCTTTTCCGCGATCATGAACGTCGGGACATTGGTGTTGCACGAGGTGAGCGTCGGCATGACCGACGCATCGACAACCCGCAGCCCGCTCAACTGGCGCACGCGCAGCCGCTCGTCGACGACCGACATCTTGTCCTGCCCCATCTTGCAGGTGCCCACCGGATGATAGGACGTGTGTCCTGTCTCGCCGCAATAAGCGAGCAGTTCGTCATCGGTGGCGACGTCCGGCCCGGGACGGCATTCCTTGCGTATGAAGGCGGCGAGCGCCGGCTGCGAGGCGATGGTGCGCGAGACGCGGATGGCCGCGACGTGGGTGCGCTTGTCGGTCTCGTGTTCCAGGTAGTTCACGACAATGCTTGGCGGCGCCAGCGGATCGGCCGATCCGATGTGAATGCTGCCGCGCGACTGGGGACGCATCTGGTTGTGCCCGATGGAGAAGCCCCAGAATTTGTCGATCTGGAAATCGGCGCCGCCTGGATGCCTGCTGTCGCCGCTGATCATGTATTGCTGGATCTTGACGTCCGCGCGCGGCGACTCCGGCAGAGCACGCACGTTTGTGAAAGTCTTGGCCGAGGCCGTCGTCATCAGACCCTTTCGCAGCAGCAGGAAACGCAGACCCATCGCCGCCTGCCGCAGCGGATTGGCAAGCACCGCGTTGAGCGTGAGCGGACGCGTGCACTCGAACACGATCCTCACCTGCATGTGGTCCTGCAGGTTTTCCCCTACGCCGGGGAGGTCCTGAACCACCGGTATTCCCGTATCTTTTAGGAGACCGCTGCCGCCGACTCCCGACAGCTCGAGCAACTGCGGCGACTGGATGACGCCTGCGGACAAAACGACCTCGCGGCCGCACAGTGCTGTCCGGCGTTCTCCTCCCACCAGGTATTCGACACCGATGGCGCGCCTATTCTCGAACAGTATGCGCGTTGCCTGGGCGTTCGTTTCGATCCTGAGGTTCCCGCGCCTGCTGGCCGGCCTCAGATAGGCGGTCGCGGGACTGCAGCGAATCCCGTTCCGGATATTGAGCTGCAGATAGCTGGTGCCGACATCGTTGGGGCCGGCGTTGTAGTCGGGAAGGCGCGGATATCCGGCCTGCTCGCTCGCCGCGATGAATGCATCCGAGAGCGGGTCGCGATCACTCTCCAGATTGGTCACATGGACCGGCCCGTCCTTCCCCCGCCACCTGGGGTCTCCTTCCGGATATGTCTCCAGCTTGCGGAAATAGGGAAGCAGGCTGTCGAAGTCCCAGCCTTCGTTGCCCTGTTCCCGCCACTCGTCGAAGTCCGCAGGCTGGCTGCGGTTGAAGATCATGCCGTTGACGGAGCCCGAACCGCCAAGCACACGGCCGCGCGGCCAGTAGACCCGCTGGCCCGCCATATGCCGCTCCGGCTCGGTGAAGAACTTCCAATGGTAGCGGGCGTCGCCCCTGATCTTGCCGATGCCAAGGGGAACCCGCAGCCAGAAGTGATCGTCGCGCCCTCCCGCCTCGAGCAGCAGCACGGTGTATTTGCCATTCTCGGTCAGCCGGCTGGCGAGGACACAGCCCGCCGTTCCGGCCCCGACAACGATGTAATCGAAACCCGGAGCGGTGCCCTGGCCATCCCGCGAGGCACCATAGTCGCGGTGGCGGCTGCTCACGAGACAGCCTCGGCCGTCTTGCGCGCCACCACGGCGTCACGCCTCAACCCCACAATCTCGGTCGGGTCGGCCTCCACCTCGATGACCGTGGGCAGGTCGCTCTTCAGGGCCGCGGACACCGCCTCCCCGATCTGGCTCGATCTGGTGACCCGTTCGCCCCGCGCGCCGAAGGCCTCGGCGAGCTTGTCGAAGCGGGGATTTCCGATATTCGCGCCGACATAGCGCTCGGAGAAGAAGTCCTTCTGGTAGGACTTCTCGACGCCCCAGGAGAAGTTGTTCAGGACCAGGACGACCGGGTTCAGCTTGCAGCGGACCGCCGTCTCCAGCTCCTGCATGTTCATGGCGAATCCGCCGTCTCCGTTGACGCACAGCACCGGCGCATCGGGCTTGGCGAACTTGACGCCGAGGGCGGCGGGAAAGCTGAAGCCCAGGCAGCCGAACTCGCCCGGAGTGAACAGCGACGCGCATTCGTGATGGTCGAAGGCGTCCGTCGCGCAGTTGCCCCAGTAGCCGGCGTCGGTGGTGACGTGGATGTTCCTTGGCACGGCGCGCCGCAGCTCGGCGTAGAAGCGCGGCGTGCGGACCGGCGTCTCCGGTTCCTTGAGGCCCGCTTCCCGCGCGTCGCGCCAGGCCTTGCGGGCAGCGTCGGCCGACTTGCGCCACGCGTCCAGCGTCTGACGCGCGCCGCGCTTCTTCACCTCTTCGAGACAGGCCTTGGCGACCAGGCGCGCGTCACCGACGATGCCAAGCTCGATCGGATACAGGCGTCCGATTTCCGCGGCTTCGATGTCGCACTGGATCAGCCTGGCGGACCTGCTGATGTAGTTGTGGTTGAAGAAGGCGGTCGTGAATCCAAGCCGCGTGCCGAGCGCAAGGACGACATCCGCTTTCTGTGCGATCTCTCGCGCCATCGACGACCCGCGAGGACCCAGTTGCCCATAGCACAGCGGATGGTCCGCCGGCAGGATGTCCTTGTTGCCGTTGGAGGTGATGACCGGAATACCCAGCGCTTCCGCGAGCGCGATCAGTTCCGGCGTCCCCCTGCCCCATTTGAGTCCCGAGCCGGCGATGATCACGGGCGCCTTGGCGCCGGACAGGAGTTCAACCGCCCGTTCCACCTGCTGCGGATCCGGACCCGAGACCGTCGTCGCCCGGTACTGTCCGGGAGCCTTCGGCTCGAACTCGACCTCATGGCTGAGCAGGTCCCTCGGCACCTCCAGGAAGACGGGCCCGGGCCGCCCCGCAAGCGCGCGGCGTATCGCCTGCCGTGTCAGTTCGGCCGCCCGATCCGCCCGGCCGATACGGAACACATCCTTCGACACGGGCCTCAGAAGATTCAATTGATCTATCTCCTGGAACGAATCCCGCTGGTCGTGGGTGGTCATCGTCGCGCCCCCCAGCGCCAGGACCGGCGAATAGGCGAGCCTGGCCAGCGCCATGCCCGTGACCAGGTTCGAAACCCCCGGCCCACCCTGCGCCAGGCAGAAGCCGAGCCGCCCGCTTGCCCGCGCATAGGCGTCCGCGATGTGAACCGCGGCCTGCTCGTGCCTCACGCTGACGAAATCTATGTCCTCGGGATCGTGAAGCGCGTCCAGCACTTCGAGATAGGACGATCCGATGATTCCGAAGGCGTAGCGCACACCCTCTGTTCTTACGCACTCGACAATCGCCGAGCCGGCATTCATTCGTGGCACACACGTCTCCTTTTCAGCATGCTGGACGGACCGGCGGACGCATGCCGCGCCCGCCGGTCCAACAGGATCAGCCGCGCTCCTGCAGTTTCTGGACTGGATTCTTGCCTTCGCCGCCTTCCAGTCCGACATAGGCGAGGAGCTGGCCCGAGCAGATGTCGGCCAGCACTTCCGGCTCCTTCTTCACGTAGCCAGCCTGCAGCATGAACTTGTGCCAGCCCATGATGCCATAAGGCAGCGAGGTGAAGGTCTGGCCCGGCCAGGTCAGCCAGCGCAGCATCGTTTCCGGATCCTGCTTGAATCCAGCCGCCAGCTTGTCGGCGGCCTCCTTCGGCTTGAGATTGATGGTCGCGACCGCCTCGTTGTAGGCGGCGGCGAACACGGCGACGGACAGTGGATTCTGTTCGATGAACTCCGTTCCCGCGAGCGCCAGCGGCGACATGAAACGGCCGCCGAAGGCATCGAAGCCGTCGAGCACCTCATGAATGAAGGGTTCATCGAGCTCCCGGAACAGGAACGGGATGTTGGCGAAATGCGCCGCCACGCTCGGGTTCTTGGAGAGCATCGCGGCCGTCGCGTCCGGATGCGGCAGCGATATGAGGTTCTTGTCCAGCGCCCGGGCGTCACCAAGCTGCTTTTCCGCCGCCATCGCCAACAGTATGTGCTGCAGGCTGCCTGGCCCGGGGATCGCGATCTTGTCTTCCGGCTTGAAATCCTTGATGGACTTGATGTCCTCCCGCCACGAGACGAGCTTGTAGGGAAACACGCCGGTGCCGGCGAGATATTTCCAGTTCAGGTGCTGCCAGCCGATCTGAAACGGCGGCGGCCCGAGCACGCCCACGTCGAGCTGCCTGGCGATGATCTGATCCCTCACCACCGCGCCCGAGGCAACGCGGGTGAACTCGACCGTGGCGTCCGGCGCGTAGCGCTTGACGAGGTCCATCTCCTTCATGAGCAGAATGGGCGCGTAGACGAGGCCGTATTGATAGCCGATGCGCAGCTTGACCGGGTTGGCTGCCTGCGCAGGCGTGATCTGCGCGGCGGTCGCCGCTGCAAGTGCGGCGGGGCCTGCGAGCGCAACAAATTGCCGGCGATCCAGCGCCGAGGGCTGGTTTTTCATTCTGTCCTCCCTTGGTGAGACGCGGTGGCGGTTACTCCGCTCTTGCCGCTTTTGGTTCGTTTCTAGTCAGGCATTTTCCATTCCGAGCTTGTGCAGCCGCCGCCCGCCGCGGGACGGACGCGATGTGTTCTTCGATACGTTCAGGACATATTCGTAATGATCCGTGCGGTAGCGGGACTTGCCCGTCTGCACCACACGGCCGTCTTCATCCACATAGTCGCGGATGACGACGAGCACCGGATGGCCGATATCGACCTGCAAGAGCTTTGCGGCGTCCTTGTCTGCGGTCTCCGCGGTCATGGTCTGCCGCACACCAGAGACCGACAGCCCGCAGGCCTCCTCCACAGTCAGAATCGCAAGCTTCGACCGCGCCACCGCGCTCTGGAATTTCTTCTTCGACAGCTCCCTGCCGATGTCGGGGGGATAGTACAGGTCCGTCATCATGTAGGGCTCCGCGTTGCGCCTGGACGCGACACGAATGGTGCGCATGTGATGCACGCTGGATGCCCTGTCGAGATCGAGTTTCTGCGCGACCCAGTCGGGAATGTCGGCCTGGCCCATGGCGATGACCTTCAGCTCCGACGCCATCACCGAGGTCACCAGTTCGCTGAGCCAGCCGAGCTCCCATACTGTCCGCGCGGATTTCTCCACAACCGCGGTGCCCTTGCCCGGCCGCCGCTCGACAAGCCCCTTGTCGATGAGCAGGCGCATGGCGCCGCGCACCGTGATCAGGCTGACATCGAACTCGGCGGCGAGTTGGTGCTCGCTCGGAAGAAAGGAATTGACCGGATATTCGCCACTCGTGATCCGCGCTTCCAGTTGGTTGGCAAGCTGGAAATAAAGCGGCACTGGCGACGACTGAAGCATGGCAACCGGATCCCGAACACCCTATGACCATACGACATTATAATCTCATGTCAACATAGGGCGTTGACGAGGTTGTCTGGAAACTCCGGTCTGGCGGCGCACGCGGCCAGCGCCATCATGCGTCACGGCGCAGGGTACCGGTTCGATGCCGGTACCGCCCACCAGCCTTCGCTGCTTGCGCACGTTCGGGTGGTTTGAGCCAGCAAGACGCCTGAAAGCGTTAACCTGATCGAGCGCCCTCCGAAGCCTTGGGGAAGGAGGGCGGACCCCGATACCTCTCCTACAGTTTCCCGATCAGGGCCTGCGCGGCGGCGGGCGCGCGTTCCTTCGCTCCGGAAATGAAATAGACGAAGGCGTCACCGCGCTCGCCCCATTTCCGGGCACGGCTGGCCCAATCGTCCAGTTGCCTGGGCGGGTAGCCGGTCTCCACTTCCTCCCTGGTCCGCATCAGGCGGGCGTAGGCGAAGTCCGCCGTCGGCTCGTCGATCCCGGGAAACTCGTCGTGGTCGGCGAAGACGATGGCCGCGTTGTAGCGGCGCGCGAGGTCATGGAAGGCCGGATCCGCGAAGCTCGGATGGCGCACCTCCAGGGCATGCCGCAGCGGCAGGCCGTCCACCTCGCGCGGCAGCAGCTTCAGGAATGCCTCCATCTCCTCCGGATCGAAGACCTTGGTCTCCATGAACTGCCAGTTGACGGGCCCGAGCCGGCTGCCCAGCTCGCTCAGGCCCTGATTGACGAAGCGTTCGATGGATTCGGCGGCGTCTGGCAGGCGCTTGCGGTTGGTGCAGTAGCGGGACGCCTTGACGGAGAACACGAAACCCTCGGGGGTCTCGTCCCGCCATTTGGCCCAGGACGCCGGTTTGAACGAGGAATAGTAGGTGGCGTTGATCTCGATGGAGGTCAGCGCGCGGCTGGCGTATTCCAGCTCGCGCTTCCGGGCAAGGCCTTGCGGGTAGAACAGGCCGCGCCAGGGTTCGTAGGTCCAGCCGCCAATTCCCACATAGATCATCACGCCTCTCCCTGCCGTGGTGCGCCGCGGCCACTCCTGGCGCGGAAGACGGCGGCGCGCCGATCACCATTCGTATTCGGGAATGCTCGCGAAGGCGCCCTTGAGGGCGTCGGACCAGAGGTGAGAGAGGTTGCGGAAATACGGATCCTCCGCGGTGATGCGGCGCGACAGCTCGACCTTCAGTTCTCCGCGGCGGTAGATCAACAAGTCGAGCGGCATGCCAACGGAGAGGTTGCTGCGCAGAGTGGAGTCGAAGGACAGCAGCACCAGCTTGACCGCCGTCGAAAGCGGCATGGCAGTGGTCGTGACACGGTCGAGGATGGGCTTGCCGTAGTTGTGCTCGCCGATCTGGAAATAGGGCGTGTCCTCGCTGGCCTCGATGAAATTGCCGGCGTCGTAGATCTGGAACAGCCGCAACTGGCCGTTGCCGATCTGCCCGCCGAGCAGGAAGGACACCGAGAAGTTCTCGACGCCCGCCGACAGGGCCGGAGCGTCCACGCGCTTGACCTCGCGCACCGCGTCGCCGACGAGGCGGGCGACCTTGAACATGGAATCGACGCTCAGGATGGTCTCGCCGGCATCTGGACCGGCATTGATGCGTTCCTCGAGCTGGCTGATGACCGACTGCGTGACCGCGAGGTTTCCCGCGCCAGCCAGAGCCACCACCCGGTCGCCGGGGCGTTCCCAGATGCGCAGCTTCCGGAAGGTGGCGATATTGTCGACGCCCGCGTTGGTGCGGGTGTCGGAGGCCATGATCAGGCCTTCCTTGAGCAGCAAACCGACACAATAGGTCATGGGGAGCACCCGGCCGGATGAATTCCGGCTCTATTGCTGAGACTGGGCCGCGCCGACTTCGACATGAACGTCCAGTGATTCTTCCCCGCCACCGCGGCGCATCCCTTTTACCGGAGCGGCATAGGTGTAGTCGAGACCGCAAGCGACGCGAACATAATGCGGATCGGGGGATATCCCGTTGGAAATGTCGAATCCGACCCAGCCGAGGTGCTCGACATAGGCCTCGGCCCAGGCGTGCTGGGCCTCCTGGGGCTCGCCCTCGGTGGCCCAGAGATAACCCGAGACGTAACGCGCCGGATAACCGAGGCTGCGGGTGGCCGCGAGGAAGACATGGGTATGGTCCTGGCAAACCCCCGCCCCGCGAGCCAGGGCCTCCGCGGCCGTGGTGGAGCTGTGGGTCTCGCCCAGGCGGTATTCGACCTTGTCGCGGATGATCTTCATGAGATGGTGGAGCCGGGCAACGTCGGTGTCGCCCGCGGCCTTGCGGGCCATGGCCATAATCGCCTTGTCGGCAACCGTCATGGGCGTCGGGCGCAGGTAGAGCGCCGGAGGCGCGGTTTCCGCCGTCCCGGCCACCACCCCGGCCTTGTCGAAGGTCTCCACCTCGCCCGTCACCTCGATCACAACCTCGCGGTGGCGGCCGGTCACGGAAATGAGATGGACGTGGTTGCCGAAGCCGTCGACATACCGCGCGGCCACATCAATCCCCGGCGCATCGATGCGCCAGTTGACCACCCGCTGGCCGCCGCAGGGGGCCGGTGTCAGGCGCAGACGCTGGACCGAGTAGGTGGCGTCGTCGCCGTAGCTGTAGACGGTGCGGTGGCGAATGGCGATCTGCATGAAGACTCAGTCGAATCCGGTCATTCGTGGAAGTTATAGGCCTGCGAGATTTCCTCGGCCAGCCGGTTGTTGCATACGATGAAATCGACAAGAAACTCGTGCAGGCCATTCTGGAAAATGCTGTCGATGGAGCCTTCGTGCAGCTTGCGGGCCACCTCTTCCGCCAGTTCGTGGCAAGGATGCCGGCTGCCGTAGGCCTGGGCAAGGCTTTCAAGGTTCTGCAGGACCTGCAGGTAACAGAAGGCAAGGGAACGCGGCATGGCCTTGCACAGGATCAGGAACTCCGCGATGCGCCACGGGCGGTAGGGCTCGCGGTACATCCAGCTGTAGGAGCGGTGCGCCGATACAGAACGCAGGATCGTTGTCCACTGGTAGTTGTCGACGCCGCCGCCGACGCCCTGCTGCTCGGGGAGCAGTATGTAGTACTTCACATCGAGGATGCGGGCGGTGTTGTCGGCGCGTTCGATGAAGGCG
>JBFWSL010000069.1:0-13700 GCA_050248375.1 Hyphomicrobiales bacterium
GACCAGGGCAACACGGTGGTGGTCATCGAGCACAACCTGGAAGTGATCAAGACCGCGGACTGGATCATCGACCTGGGCCCCGAGGGGGGAGACGCGGGGGGGCGCATCGTCGCCACCGGCACGCCGGAACAGGTCGCCGCCGCCAAAGGCAGCTACACGGGCCAGTTCCTCAAGGAGCTGTTCGGCCGGCGTCCGGGACGGGCCTCAGGGGGATCGTCAGGCAAGAAGGCCGGACGGCAGGCGGCGGAGTGAATGGATTTTGTCGCCAGAATTCGGAAATTGGCCAAGGCAGGCGCTTTGCGTGCGTCCGACCACGCCTATGGCCGATTGGTGGACAAGGGCATATCCTATCGTCAACTGCTCGCTTCGCTTGACGCTGCGGAGATACTGGAACGGTATCCCGGCTATCGTCATGGGCCATGTTTTCTGGCCCGGCATGTCTTCGCGGAAGGCCAGATCGCCCATGCTGTGTGGGGAATTGGCGGCGGCTCGGATACAACGGCTGTTCTGGTGACAGCCTACTGGCCTGACGAAGACGAATGGGATAACGAGTTCAGGAGACGGCGATGAAGAAGGAAACATCGGTCAAGCTTGTTCAGGAAGGCAACTTCGTCGCGAAAGTTCCGGTGACGCTTATTCACGATGAAACCGGCTGGTCCCCTTACATTTCGCATGAGGACATGCTGAAGCTTGATGACGCGCGCGAGGCATTGAAGCGCGGCGATATCGCCACGGCGGCGCGCTATGGCGAAATCTTCGAGCTGATGCCGGTGGAGCAATAGCTAACGCCCGGCCTCGCCCCGCACCGTCCCGCACTCTCCTTCGTCACCACCGGGCTTGACCCGGTGGCTCATGCGGCCTCGCCGCAAACTCATCGCGCGATGTCGTCCCACAGATCACGCCAATCCGGATTGATCGACGCAACCAGGTCGATTTTCCATGCCCTCGACCAGTGCTTGATGTTCTTTTCGCGTTGTATCGCGAGCGGCATGGTTTCGTGCTGCTCGAAATAGACGAGCCGCTTCACGCCATGCTCCTTTGCGAAGCCTTCCGCCACGCCCTCGCGGTGCTCATATACCCGGCGCACGAGATCGTTGGTCACGCCCACATACAGCGTCCCGCGTGGCCGGGATGCGAGGATGTACACCCACCCGCTCATGAGCGAAGCGAACCGCAGCATGGATTACCGGGTCAAGCCCGGTAATGACGAGTGTAAGGGAAAAGCCCTCCGACCCCGGCCCACATGGAACGCCGTTCCCTCCCGCCCAAAGGAACCTGTCCGGACCGTCCGGCAAACTCAGTTGCCGTCCCGGGATTCATTCCCGGGACCCATTGGCCGCCCCGCAAACTGGAGAGGTCGATTGGATGCCGGGAACAAGCCCCGGCATGACACTATGAGCGACTGCATACCCTCCTAACCAATCGGCATCGCCCGCGCGGCGGATATGCCGTTGCCGTGCTACACTCTCCCCGCGATGACCGGACAGCACGAGGAACCGGCCTGGATCAGCCTCTCCGAGGCCGCCCGTCAGTGTTGCCTCGACGAGGACCACTATCTCAGGCTTTCGCGTATCGGGCTCCTGCCGAAGCCTTCCGGGCCGGGACGGGCTACGGTTGACCAGCACGCTCTCGATCAGGCGCTGGAGCGCATCGGCTTCAGTCTCGATATCGCCCCGCCCCGCATGGTTGCCGCCAAGGAATTCGAACTGTGGCAAGACTCCGGCGCCCCATCGCCCCTCATTGCCAACCCGATTGAAGGGCTGCTCCTCGTAGGTGTCATCGCTGGGCTCGCCATCGCTGTGATCGATTTGACTCGCTATTGAGCATTGGAGAGTTCCAGCTCTCCTTCGTCACCACCGGGCTTGACCCGGTGGTCCATGCGGCCTCGCCGCAAGCCCTGAACCCTGCCGAAAGTCCGCCTGGATTGCCGGGTCAAGCCCGGCAATGACGAGTGTAAGGACCCCCCCTCTTCCGGCCCACATGGAACGCCGTTCCCTCCCGCCCAAAGGAACCTGTCCGGACCGTCCGGCAAACTCAGTTGCCGTCCCGGGATTCATTCCCGGGACCCATTGGCCAACCAGAATTTAAGAGAGTTGGATTGGATGCCGGGAACAAGTCCCGGCATGACACTGAATAATAGGTGTTGGCCTCTCACATGCCAAAAGCCCGTATGGATCGCCGGGCCTTCGCCCGCCGAAGCGAATGGCTGCTTCATCGAACCATAGGGCTTCGGCCCGCGTAGGCGGGTCCGGGCCCGCCGAGGACGTTCCTCGGATGCGGCGCAGCGTGCAACGGTGCGCCGCTGATCCGGGGTCCAGCGTCGCATTGGTCCCGGTTCTGCGGAGCGGCATTTCATGCCGCACCGCGCCCGGGACACGCGCTCTCAAAAAAACTTATCCCCGCCCTTCCCCGCGCCCTTAGACTCGCGCCCGTTCCCTCCCGCCCGAAGGGACTCGTCCGGACCGTCCGGCGGGTGGAGGGGATGCGGCGCCTGCGCCGGCGGGGTGTAACGGTCCCCGCCGTCCCGAGCGTGGCGGCATGCAACCCCGGGGCACTAGAGAGACCCCGGCGCCAGAGGGCATATCTTCGCCGCTGACTTCCGGGCGGCGGGGAGAGACGTGCAGCCGCCAGCGAAAAAACGCCGCGCGGGACGCCGAGAGGCTGCCTGAAACACTAGTCGGACCGGTGGCGTTTCGGCGTCCCGCGGCCCTTCGACCTGTCATGCCTCGGGGCCGCCCGCCCGCGAGCGCGCGGACATATGCGAGGAGAGAGGGGAATCCAATGGGCTCATGCGGAACTCTTTCCCTTCGGCACGGTTGGCAGCGCAAAGAACGGCAAGGACCACGCCCATGACCGCGAGAAAGACCGGCCCCGGCCGGCACGGCATCGTGAACAAGCAGGACTTTCCCCTCCAGGACGTGCGCCGCTATCTGGAGCCCGGACCCATCGTTCTGGTCTCCTCCCGCCACGGCGGCGCGAACAACATCATGACCATGGGCTGGCATTGCGTGCTGGAATTCACCCCCGCCCTCCTCGGCTGCCTGATCTCGGCCGGCAACCACAGCTTCGGCATGATCCGCGACAGCGGCGAATGCGTCATCAACGTGCCGACGACAAAGCTGACCGACACGGTCATCGGCATCGGCAACTGCACGGGCGCGGACACCGACAAGTTCGCCGAATTCGGGCTGACGGCGCAGAAGGCGTCGAAAGTCGCCGCGCCGCTGATCGGGGAATGCCACGCCAGCTTCGAGTGCCGCCTGCACGACGACGCGCTGGTGGAGAAATACAACTTCTTCATCTTCAAGGTGGTGAAGGCCCATGTGGCCGAGACGCCGGAATATCCCGAGACGCTGCACTATACCGGCGACGGCGTGTTCGTCATCGCCGGCAAGGTGATCGACCGGCGTCGGCTGTTCACCAGGGTGCTGTGACGCGCGTGGCCCGCGGCAGCCCCATCCACGGCGTCCGTCCCGTTCTAGATCTCCCGCTGCTTCAGGATGCGGCGCAGCTCCTTCACGCTCGCCCGCGCGCCCGGCAGATGCGGGTTGACCGCCAGCGCCGCCTCGAAGGAAGCGAGCGAACCGGCGAAGTCTTCGAGCTTGCCATGCACCAGGCCCCGCCCGGCCAGCGCGCCGAAATGGCGCGGCTCCAGCGCCAGGGTCTTCTCGATGTCGGCCAGCGACTCCGCGTAGTTGCCGAGCATGTAGTGCAGGGTGGCGCGCTTGTTCCAGCCTTCCGCGAAGCCGGGCGCCTTCGCCACCAGCGCGTCGAAGCTGGCGAGCGCGGCGGCGAGATCGCCGTCGTTCATGGCGTCCATGCCGGATTTCAGCAACCCGGCCGCCGCCTCGTCCTCCACCTCCAGCCAGATGGCCCAGATCCGCTGCTCCGTCGCCATCGCCCCGGCTTCGTTCGGGTCCGCCTTGAGCTGGGTGAACAGGGCGTCGAGGCGCGGATCGGCCTGGTCGGCCCGCGCGGACAGTCCCGCCCCGGCGAGCAGGGCGCAGCCGATCAGGATCGCGGACGGCAGGCGCATGGCGAAACTAAGCCATGCCGCCCGGGCCATGCCAAGCCCCGCGTGCGCTCAGCGCCTGCCCCGCTTCGGCGGCGCCTTGCGCTTCGTTGTCTTGCCCTTCGGCGCCGTCTTGCCTTTCGGCGCGGCCCTAGCCTTCGGCGCGGCCTTGCGTTTCGGGCGGGCCGTGCTCTGGGCCCTGGCCTTGGGCTTCGCCTTGCGGGAGCGCTTCGCCGCCGGGCGCTTCGCCGTCTTCGGGGGAGCCGCCTCCTCCGCCGGCGCAATCAGGTTCAGCGCCTCGCCGATCCTGGTGAAAATATTCTTTGCCATGGTCTCGCTGCTCCTCGTCGGGTTCGCCCGGAGTCATTGGTCGCACAGGCGGGCACGAGGGATCAATCCGCACGGGAACCGCATGGGGAAAATTTGCCCGCGCGGGCTCGCGCCCGCCTTGCGCGGACCGCTGCAAATGCCGCTGGCCAGCGCGCGCTCACCCCGACTACACTTCCGCCCGTTCGAAGGGGCGAACAGACCGCCGGAGCCGCCTCGCGCCGCCCCGGCAAACATCGGGGAGGACACCATGACCACCACGCGCATCGTATTCGCCGCCGCGCTGGCCGCGGGCACGCTGGCCGGCATCGCCGCCGCCAGCGCCCACAGCGTCGAGGCCTGCCAGAGGGAAATCCGCACCTACGCCAAGGTGTGCAAGCTGAGCCCGACCGCGTGGATCCTCGGCGCCTGCGACACCACCAAGACCTACAAGTGGTGCAGCGACAAGAAGCTGCATCAGGAGAAGTTCCACAAGAACTGACCGTCCGCCGCCGGGGGACTGTCCAGGGAGACAACGCTCATGGCCCTGCCCCCGGCCGTTTCCTTCACGCTGACAGACGCCGAAGCCGCCGCGCTGCAGAATATCCGGATGCGGCATCAGGCGCGCATCGGCGGCCGCTCGCCGGTCCTCGTCTGGGGCAGCATCGCCACGCCGGGCGATGCGGCGGCCTTTGTCGTGGAGTGCAACGCGCGGGCGAAGGACACCGACCCTCCCCCGGAATGAAACCCTCGCCCGGAATGAAGACGCGGACCGCCCGGGGGGAAGCGGTCCGCGCCATTTTAACCCGGAAGCCGGAACGAAGATATCTGCGTGGGGGGAGGAGGGACTACCTCCGCCCGGCCGTCCGGGTATTCATCAGTGCCGGGAAGCCCAGCGGTCGATCTCCTGCTCGACCTCGTCCTTGGTCTTGCCGTAGCGCTCCTGGAGCTTGCCCGCCAGCTTCTGGCGGTTGCCTTCGATCTGATCGAGCTCGTCGTCGGTGAGCTTGCCCCACTGACGCTGCGCCTCGCCCTTCATCTGTTTCCAGTTGCCTTCGATACGGTCCCAATTCATGTGCGTCTAGCCTCCTGTTGAGTTGGGTACGGGCCGGCGGATTTGCCGGCCGCAACACCGGGGCGAAGGACACGCAGTCTCCCGCCCTCGCTTGCACACACAAACGCGCAACCGTGCGCGAGGGTTCCACCGGGCAAAAGAATCTTGGTTTCGCCCCGATTTGGGCAGGACGCGGGCAACCCGCCGCCGGCGCGCGCTCAGGGCCTGGAAAGCGAGCCGGAACGGCGCTGCGTCAGCGTCTTCAGCGCCTCCGCCAGATGTTCCTCCGCGATATTATCCCCGCCCGCCTTCACGCGGATATGATGCGCCTCATGCAGCACGTCGGCATGGGTATATCCCCGCGGCGGGTCGAACTTGTAGCAGGCCAGTTCCATGAGCTGGCCGAGCGGGTCGCGGAAATAGAGCGAGTCCATGAACCCCCGGTCCACCTCGCCGGAATTGGCGAAGCCGGCGGCCTTCAGCCGCTCCGCCGCGCCCATATAGGCGGCGCGGGAAACGATGAAGGCGAGGTGGTGCAGGTTGCCGATGCCGTTGGGATTGGGCGAGCGGTCCGGCTTCAGGCTCTCATGGGTGAACACCGTGATCAGCCGCCCGTCGCCCGGATCGAAATAGAGGTGGTTCACCTCCCGGTCGTCCAGGTTGGGCTGCTCGAACACGAAGGGCATGCCCAGCACGCCTTCCCAGAAGTCGATGGAGGTCTGCCGGTCGGCCCCGTTCAGCGTGATGTGGTGCACGCCCTGGGTCTGGATGATGGCCATGCGATGCTTGTCCTTTCCGCGCCCCGTCCGCGCAAGGCTTTAGGTGGCATCGCGGCGCCCGCCTGTCAAAGCAGGCCAGCCATGCGCCGGGCACGCGGCCCGCCGGAGCGGGCGCGTCAGCCCCGCGCGATGCGGTCGAGGATATCCGCCAGCGCCTGCGGGGCCGTCACATGCGGGTTATGGCTCGCGTCGATCTCGAAGGCGCCCCAGCCTTCCGCCCGCGCCCGTTCCAGATAGGGCCGGAACCGGTCGCCCGGCGTGATCCGCGTGCAGTAGATGTAGTGGCGCGGCTGCGGCGGCTCTCCGTCCGGCAACCGCAACGGCTGCTCGAAGGTCCGGATCGGCTGCGGGATGCGGCGCGCGTTCGCCCATGGCACGTCCTCGGCCGCGGTATCGGCCGGCAGCGGCGTCGGCGGCATCTTCCAGCCGTCACCGTGCCTGCGCGCCGCCTCGCCCATGCTCTCGCGCCGGTCCGGCACCAGGCTGAACACGCTGTCGCCGTCGCGCGGCGCGTAGGCGTCCACATAAACGATCCGGCCGACCCGACCGCGCATGCGGTCCGCCACGCCGGTCGCCACCATGCCGCCATAGGAATGGCCGATCAGGATGACGTCGCGCAGGTCCTCGTATTCCAGCACGTTCATGATGTCGGCGATGTGCAGTTCGAGGTCGACATGTGGCCCCGCCAGATGCGCCCGCTCGCCAAGCCCCGTATGCGACGGCGTATAGATCCGGTGCCCGCGGGCCGCCATCAGCGGATGCATCTTCCGCCATGCCCATCCCGCCGACCACGCCCCATGACAAACGACGAATATCGCCACCCTGCTTTCCTCCGCATTGCCCACGCCGCATTAAACAGGCTCCGCAAAGCCGGACAAACCGCCGATTACCCCCGTTGGCGCACAAGAATTCTCGCAAATTTGTAATTGTCTTTGAGCGTCCGGGGAAAACTTCGGGCAGGACTTTCCCGCTAGCCTCGGGCGCATGGAAACGATCATTGCCTTTACGGCCATGAACGCGGTGCTGGCGATCGTGATGGCGGCCCTTGCGTTCCAGATGCAGAGCAGTTCCACGAACCAGGCCCGCGTGGCCGCGGTCGCCTTCCTGCCCTTCCTGTGCTGGGCGATCTGGTCGGCCGGGAATCCGCAGCCCAGGCCCGGCGCGCAATACGCCGGCATGAGCGGTGTGACCGAAATCCGTTACACCGGCTCCTTCGCCGGCCGGTGACTAGGGTCCGCTATTTCGCGGCGATGACGGCGATCTCCACCAGGGCGCGCGGATCGGCCAGCTTCGCCTCAATGCAGGCCCGGGCCGGCAGGTGGTTCTTGTCGATCCACCTGGTCCACACTTCGTTGAGGGGTGTCCTCAGGCGGATGTCCGGCACCCAGATGGTGGCGGACAGTATCTTCGTCCGGTCCGAACCGGCGATCTTCAGCAGCCGGTCCAGTTCCTTCAGCACTTCGTCGGTCTGCGCGGCGATATCCGCATCCAGGTTCTTGGCGACGACGCCCGCCGTGTAGACCGTGTCGCCGTGGACGACGACGTTGGACAGTATCGGCGACTGCTCATGACGCGTGATGGTCACAGGCTCCTCCCTTGCTTGGTGGTTCTTGTTGTCTCAGAGTCAGACCGCCGCGTCCGGCTCCGGACAGCGGCGCAGGCGCACTGATCAAGTATGCGGCTTGGGCAGGCTGGCCAGGTCCTCGATATACCACTCCTCGACCTTCACCACGGCAGGGTTCTCCCCGTTCTCGTAGATCCAGGAGTCGACGGCCCAGCGCTGCCCCGTCGCGTTCTCCTTCAGGACCGCCGTCCAGTGCGGCCAGTATTTCACCGGGTTCCCTTCCAGCGCGCCGCGCAGCATCTTGCCCTTGGACACGGGACCGCCGATGGTGTGATGCTTGATGAGGCCCTTGTTGTAGAGGAACATCAGATAGCCGGTGGTCGTCATCGCCTCGTCGACGCAATCCTGCTGGGTCGGGTCGCCGGACCCGCGGAAGTCCATGCCCGGCCGGTCGTTCTTGGTGCCGAGCACCTCGCCGCTTTTGCGCTCCATCCAGCCGACCGCATAGGCAACCGCGCGGCGCTCTTCTTCCGCCGTATCGGCACGCTTGGTCTTCTGCATCAGCGCGCCGATCTCCGCGACGTCGGCGCCGTTGAAGACCACCTTCGACTTTCGCTGGCAGCCATAGGCGTGACACACGGTCACGGCATGTTCGCTGGGCGGCGACGCCCCGTGATTGGCCAGCCGGACTTCGGGCGGCCCATCCTCGAGATTGTTGCAGCCGGCCAGCAGACCGGTGCTCAAGGCGGCCACGATCAGGGAAATCAGGACACGCATTTGCGGATTGTTTTTACCATCGTCGCGACTCCCACCTCTATAGCAAAGCGCTTCTGGAGGGGAAATCACAGCCGATTGAGAAAGCAGCGTTTTCCGCCTAGGTTGTCGCATCATGGCCACAGTTGACCCAAAACGCGACAAAGCAGTCCGCAACGGCCCGATTCACGTGATCGGAGGAGGTCTCGCGGGCTCCGAGGCCGCCTGGCAGGCCGCCCAGGCGGGCATACCGGTCGTTTTGCACGAAATGAGGCCCATCAGGGCCACTCCGGCCCACAAAACCGACGGTCTGGCGGAACTTGTGTGCTCCAACTCCTTCCGCTCCGACGACGCCGAGACCAACGCCGTGGGCCTGCTGCACGAGGAGATGCGCCGAGCCGGCTCCCTCATCATGGCGGCGGGCGATGCCCACAAGCTCCCGGCGGGCGGCGCGCTCGCGGTGGACCGGGAGGGATTTTCCAGGGAGGTCACGTCCCGGCTGCAGGCGCACCCGTTCATCTCGATCGAGCGGGAGGAAATCGCCGGCCTGCCGCCGGGGGAATGGCAAAGCGTGATCGTGGCCACGGGCCCCCTCACCTCGCCCGCGCTGGGCCAGGCGATCGCTGGACTCACCGGCGAGGAGGAATTGGCCTTCTTCGATGCCATCGCACCCATCGTCTATCGCGACAGCGTCGATATGTCCGTGTGCTGGATGCAGTCGCGATACGACAAGCCGGGACCCGGCGGAACCGGCGCGGACTACATCAACTGCCCCATGGACAAGGAGCAATACGAAGCCTTCGTCGACGCCCTTCTGGCGGGAGAGAAGACGGAGTTCCGCGACTGGGAAAAGGACACGCCCTATTTCGACGGCTGCCTGCCTATCGAGGTGATGGCCGGGCGCGGCCGCGAAACCCTGCGCCACGGTCCCATGAAGCCGGTCGGCCTGACCAATCCGCACAGGCCCGGCGACAAGCCCTGGGCGGTGGTCCAGCTTCGCCAGGACAACGCGCTCGGCACCTTGTGGAACATGGTCGGCTTCCAGACCAAGCTGAAATACGGCGCGCAGTCGGACATCTTCCGCATGATCCCGGGACTGGAGAAGGCGGTCTTCGCCCGCCTCGGCGGCCTGCATCGCAACACCTTCCTGAACAGCCCGAAGGTGCTCGACGGCGCGCTGCGCCTGAAGGCCATGCCGCGCCTGCGCTTCGCCGGGCAGATCACCGGCGTCGAGGGCTATGTGGAATCCGCCGCCATCGGCATCCTCGCCGGGCGCTTCGCGGCGGCGGAGATGCTGGACCTCCCGCTCGCCGCTCCACCGCCCACGACCGCGCTGGGAGCCCTGCTGGCGCACATCACGGGAGGACACCTCTCCGGCGAGGAAGAAGGCGCACGCAGCTTCCAGCCCATGAACGTGAATTTCGGCCTGTTCCCTCCGGCCGGCATGCCGGCCCGCGCTCCCGGCGCGCCCCGCCTGCGCGGCAAGGAAAAGACCCGGGCGAAGCGCCGGGAGATGAGCCGCCGCGCACTGGCCGACCTCGATGCATGGCTCGCCGGCCGGTCGAGCATCGCCGCCGAGTGAGGCTCAGATCCGCCCGCGAAACGCGGCCCGCCAGAACCGCCAATGCCTCGCCAGCGGATTGACCCGCACCGCTTCGCCGGCCGGAGCCTGTTGCGCCGCCTTGAGCGCCGGAGAAACCGCCGCGACTGGCAGGAAGACAGGCAGCAGGGAACGCGGCAGGGCAGCAAGCGCCGTGCGCACCGCGTCCACGGCTTCCTGCGCGCGGTCATGCAGCCTGTCCGGGAAGGCCGCCCCGGGTGCCGCGTCCACGGGCCGGAAACGCATCAGCCGCGCCGGATCCCCAAGCAGCCGGGCAAGGCCGAGCGCGATGCCCGCCTCACGCCCCGCCCTGTCTGTCTCGATCCCGCGGGGCTGCGGCCCCTGGTGCACGATCCGCGCAGCGAGAGTGAACACCGCGCCTTCCGACTTGCCCAGATAGGTGAGCAGCGCCTCCATGTCAGGCATTGGCGCATCGCCGAGATCGAAGCTGCGCACGTCCAGCATGCCCGTCAGAAGACCGCGCGGCAGATGGTGTCGCGCGGCCAGGCCGTTCAGGGCGTCAGCCACCGGGTTGCCCGTCGCAACGCCGGGCGCGGCGATGGCGTCGCGCCACCATTGCAGCCGGATTTCGCCAAGCATGGGTTCGCTCGCGATGCCCGGAATGCGGACGGTCTCGGCGTTGAACGCATACAGCGTCATGAGATCGTCGCGCAGCCCCCGCGGCGCGAAAAGGACCGAGAGATAGCGGTCCGCATCGTGGCTGCGCACGAAGTTCCAGATTTCAGTTCTGCCGGCATCTGTGCTCATGCGAGCTCCGGACAACCACTGCCGCTGCCCTATTCCACCGCGATCAGCGCGGCGGCGAAAGCCCGGGCTTCGCCGAGCAGCAGATTGTATGTCCGGCAGGCCGCGCCCGTATTCATCGGCTCGATGCCGACACCGGCCCCGGCAAGCGCGCGCTCCACCTCGGGCGGCGGCATCCCCTGCTCCGGCCCGGTGCCGAAAAGGACGAAGTCGATCTCCCTGGCCGCGGCAAGCACGAGCTCGAAGTCCTGTTCCGTCGCATCCGCGGCATCGGTCACGTTCCAGGCGTGGATGCCGGCCGGCACGATGAGAAGGGAGCCGATATGGCTCATATTCGCGAAACGGAAGCCGCCATTGCCATAGGCGTCAATGAGCGCACGGCCCGGAAAATGGGGCGAGCCTGCAACGCGCCCGCCGCCGGCCATCAGGCCCCGCCCGCCGACGGCTCCCTGACCTTTGCGCCTCCGAGCCCGCTCCAGTCGCGCTTCACGCCAAGAACGAGCAGCAACGGGGCGGCCACGAAGATCGAGGAATAGGTGCCGACCAGGATGCCCCAGATCATGGCAAAGGTGAATCCGCGGATCACCTCGCCGCCGAATACATACAGCGCGACCACCGCCAGCAGCGTGGTGAACGAGGTCAGCGTGGTGCGCGACAGCGTCTCGTTCATCGAAAGGTCGAGAAGCTCCGGCAAGGGCATTTTCTTGAACTTGCGCAGGTTCTCGCGAATACGGTCGAACACCACCACCGTGTCGTTGAGAGAGTAGCCCACGATGGTCAGGATCGCCGCGATGATCGACAGGTTGAACTCGAGCTGCAGCAACGCGAAGATGCCGATGGTCAGCGTCACGTCATGCACGAGCGCCGCAACGGCCGACAGGGAAAACTGCCACTCGAAGCGGAACCAGATGTAGATGAGAATGGCGAGAATGGCCGCACCGACCGCGATCGCGCCCGCCTGCTTGAGTTCGCCCGACACCGTCGGGCCCACAACCTCAACGCGCCGGTAATCAACGGTGTCGCCAAACGCCTGCTTGACCTTCTGGATACCCTGCTGCTGAGCCTGCTCGCCCCCCGGCTGCTCCTCGATGCGGATCAGCACGTCATCGGGAGCGCCGAAAGTCTGCACCTGGACGTCGCCCAGATCGAGGCCGCCCAGCGTGGAGCGGATAGACCCAAGGTCCGCCGGCCCGTCCTTCGTCTGAACCTCGATGAGCGTTCCGCCGCGGAAGTCGATGCCGTAGTTGAGGCCCTTGCTGAAAAACAACGCAATGGATGCGATTATCAGCATCGTTGACAGGGCGAAGCAGATCTTGCGCAGAGCCACGAAGGGAATACGCGTCCCTTCGGGGATGAAGCTGAAGCCCTTGAACACCGCCATCTCCAGCTCCTCTAGATCGGCACTTCGGAAGGCCGCCGCATGCGCACCCATTCGGCGACCATGAACCGGGTGACGGTGAATGCGGTGAAAACCGAGGTGATAACGCCGATGGACAGCGTCACCGCGAAGCCGCGCACGGGCCCGGAGCCCAGCCAGAACAGGATGACGGTGGCTATGAGCGTCGTGATGTTGGCGTCGAGAATGGTCCCGAGCGCGCGCGAATAGCCTGAGTCGATGGCCGCAATCGCCGATTTGCCCGCCCTCGCCTCCTCGCGGATGCGCTCGAAGATGAGCACGTTGGCGTCAACCGCCATGCCGATGGTCAGCACGATGCCAGCGATGCCCGGCAAGGTAAGCGTTGCCTGCAGCAGCGACAGCGTGCCGACGATCAGTCCCATGTTCACCAGCAGCGCGACCACGGCGAACACGCCGAAGATGCTGTAGGCCATGATGATGAACACGACCACCGCGCCCATGCCGATCATGGCCGCGATCTTGCCCGCCTCGATGGAGTCGGCGCCGAGGCTGGCTCCCACGGTCCGCTCCTCGATGATGGTCAGCTTCACCGGCAGCGCGCCCGAGCGCAGCAGCACGGCGAGGTCGTTGGCCTGCTGCACCGTGAAGTTGCCGCTGATCTGGCCGGTGCCGCCGAGGATCGGCTCGCGGATGACCGGAGCCGAGATCACCTTGTTGTCGAGGATGATGGCGAAGGGCCGGCCGACATTCTCCTGCGTCACCCGGCCGAACTTCTTCGCGCCTGCGGAGTCGAAGCGGAAGCTGACCACCGGCTCGCGGGTCTGCTGGTCGAAGTTCGGCTGAGCATCCACCAGGTTTTCACCCGAAACCAGCGCGTTCGACTTGACCAGATAAGCGCTGACATAGCCGTCCCCGGAAGGAACGATCTCCGAGCCCACCGGCGGCCGGCCGCTCTCCTGCGCCTGCTGCGCGGTCATTGACGGATCGACCAGCTTGAACTCCAGCTTGCCGGTCTCGCCCACCAGCGCCTTAAGCCGCGCCACGTCGCTGATGCCGGGCACCTGCACGAGAATGCGGTCGCGGCCCTGGCGCTGGATGGTGGGCTCCGTGGTGCCGAAGGCGTCGATGCGCCGCCGCACGGTCTCGATGGAGGACTCGATGGCCGAGCCGATGCGGTGCAGCAGTCCCGGCTCCGTGATCTGCAGGCGGATGGTGCCGCCGTCCTGCGCCGTCACGTCGAGATCGTTGCCGGTGACGCCGGTGAACATGCCGCCGCCTATGGGCGACGACAGCTCGCGCAACCGCTTCAGCGCTTTGTCGACATCGCCCGGCTCCTTGATCTGCACGTAGACCGAGCGGTCCGCCGCGTTCGAGCGCACGCCGCCGGTATAGCCGACCTTCGCGTCGCGCAAGGCGTCGCGGACATCACCGCGCAGGTTCTTGAGCCAGTCGGCGACCAGGTCCTTCTCGTCCATCTGGTAGAGCAGATGGGCGCCGCCCCGCAGGTCAA
>JBFWSL010000070.1:0-13668 GCA_050248375.1 Hyphomicrobiales bacterium
CCGAACCATGGTGGTAGCGGCGATCAGGAAAAACGGGTTGCGCAAGGGAGCCCAGGCATTCTTCCAGCACGAGGCGGCCGGCGGCATCACTCTCATGATAGCGGCGGCGCTGGCTATCCTGTTCAGCAATTCCGGCCTCGCCTGGATTTACGATCTGCTGCTGAGCACTCCCGTGGCGATACAGATCGGCGCGCTGGTGCTCGACAAGCCGCTGCTGCTGTGGGTCAACGACGGCCTGATGGCGATCTTCTTTTTCCTGGTCGGTCTGGAGATCAAGCGCGAGATCGTGGAGGGGCGGCTGTCCAGCATCCAGACCGCCGCGCTCCCGGTCATCGCCGCGGCTGGCGGCATGATCGTTCCGGCGCTCATCTATGTGGGGATCAACGCGGACAACCCGGATGCATTGCGCGGCTGGGCTATTCCGGCCGCCACGGATATCGCCTTCGCGGTCGGCGTGCTGGCGCTGCTCGGATCCCGGATACCGACCGCGCTCAAGGTGTTCCTGCTGGCGCTCGCCATCATCGACGACCTGGGCGCCATCATCATCATCGCCGCGTTCTACACCTCCGATCTGTCGCTGTCGGTGCTTGCCATCGCGGTGGCGGGTTGCCTCGTGCTCGGCTATCTCAACTTCAAGGGCGTATCGCGCCTGTCGCCCTATCTGGTCACCGGGCTGATCATCTGGGTCTGCGTGCTCAAGTCGGGCGTCCATGCCACGCTGGCCGGCGTGGTGATCGCGCTGTTCATTCCCATCCGCACGGACGACAAGGCGCAGCCTTCCCCGCTCAAGCATATCGAGCACGGGCTGGCGCCATGGGTCACATACGGAGTGCTGCCGATATTCGCCTTCGCCAATGCGGGCGTGGCGCTCTACGGCCTGTCGATGGACGACATGTTCAGCGGCATTCCGCTCGGCATCGCCTTCGGCCTGTTCTTCGGCAAGCAGCTCGGCATCCTCAGCTTCGTGTGGGTTTCGGTGCTGCTTGGCCTGGCCAAGCTGCCGTCAGGGGTGCGCTGGATCGAGGTCTACGGCGTATCGGTGCTGGCGGGCATCGGCTTCACCATGAGCCTGTTCATCGGCACGCTGGCGTTTACCGACCCGGCAAGCGGAACCGCCGTGCGCATCGGCGTGCTCAGCGGTTCGGCGGTGTCGGCGATCCTCGGCTATCTCGTGCTGCGGCTGGCCTGCTCGCCCGCCGGCGAAAGGTCCGGAAGCGCGGCGCACGCGGTACGGGCCTGACGCCCGGCCGCGGCCGTCAGCGGCGGGGCAGCCGGCCCACGGACTTGGCGATCTCGACCACCGTGCGAACGAGGCGGGATTCGCTGCGCTCCCTGAGATAGGCGATGTGATAGTTGGTTCGGATGTCCACGTCGGAGATTTCCACCGGGCGCAGCCGCGGGTGCGGCACGAACTCGAAATCCGCGACCACGCCGATGCCGAGGCCCTGCTCGACCGCCTTCCAGACCGCCTCGCGGCTGCCGATCTCGACGACGGTATCGATGCCGACGCCGTGTCGCCGCAGCGCCTGCTCGAAGGCGAGACGGGTGGTGGAGCCCTCCTCGCGCAGAACGAAGCGCTCACCGGCGAGATCGGCCAGCCTGACGGACTTGCGCCGGAACCAGCGATGATCCTCGTGAACGAAGACGACGACGCGGTGCCGGCTGAATGGCACCATCTCCACGCGCGGGTCGTCCTCGAAATGGGCGATCATGGCGACGTCGGCGGAGAGGTCGAACAGGCGTTCCAGGGTGTGCTGCGAGTTGCCCAGCAGGACGGACACCTTGATCTCGGGATACTGCACCTTGAGGGCGGCAAGGACGTCGGTGGCGTGGAAGGGGCCGACGGCGGCGAGCCGAAGATGGCCGGCGAGGCTTGAGCGGAACGCCTGCAGCAGGTCGTGCGCCTCGGTTTCGAGCTGCACGATCCGCTTGGCGATGGCGAAGAGCTCCTCGCCCGCCGGCGTGAGCTGAACATTGCGGCCGGAGCGGACGAAAAGCTCCACGTCATAGTGCGACTCCAGGGAACGCACCTGCGTGGTGATGGTCGGCTGACTGATCCGCAGCGCCTTGGCCGCGGCGGTGAATCCACCGTGAGCGGCTGCCGCGTGGAAGGAACGAAGCTGCGTATGATTCATAGCCAACCTCGATACGTGAGATACAAAATATATATTTGCTCAATATATATGATCCTCCTAGCGTTGGAAGCCGCTACCGAGGGAGGAACGAGTGTGGCGCTATCATAATCCCGTTCGTGTCGTATTCGGCGCAGGCGCGTTCGATGACCTGCCCACGCATATCGGCTCGCGCGCATGGGGTCTCGTTACATACTCGGATTCCTATTTCCGCCAGCTCGCGGCGCGCCTGAAGAACATGGCCGGCGCTCCGGCGGTGGTCATCGACGATGTCGCGGCCAATCCGGACTACGCGCTGCTCGAAGACCAGTGCGCGCGCATCGCGCGGGCCGGAGAGCCCGAGGTGTGGGTGGCGCTCGGCGGCGGCTCGGTCATCGACTCTACCAAGGTGTTCGCCGCGGCGAACGGCAATTTCGCCAATGTGCGGACTTTTCTGGAGACCGGCACGGGCGTGGACGCACTCTCGGCGACGCCGATCATCGCGGTGCCCACCACGGCCGGGACGGGCTCCGAGGTGACGAGCTGGGCTACGGTGTGGGACGCCGGTTCGGCAAGGAAATATTCGCTGGCGCGGCCCGGCCTCTATCCGGAAGTGGCGCTGGTCGATCCCGCGCTGATGGTCGGAAAGCCGCGCGACCTTACGGTCAGCACCGGCCTCGACGCACTGTCGCACGCGCTGGAGAGCCTTTGGAACGTCAACGCCAACCCGGTGTCGGCGGCCTTCGCCGTGCAGGCGGCGCGGGAGGTTCTGGAGACGCTGCCGCTGCTGGCGCGCGACCTGGCCAATATCGAACTGCGGACGCGGATGGCGCGCGCGTCGCTGTTCGCCGGCTTCGCCTTCTCCAACACCAAGACGGCCATAGCCCACTCCATCTCCTACCCGATCACCCTGCGCCACAACGTACCGCACGGGATCGCCTGCTCCTTCACGCTGCCGCTGGTCATCCGCAGCGTCAGCGGCCGCAGCGACCTGTGCGACAGTTCGCTGAGGCAGATTTTCGGCAAGGGGCTCGACAAGGCCTCGGAGCAGTTGGCCAAGTTCCTCGACAGCCTCGGCGTCACCACGATACCGGCGGATTACGGAGTGGGGCCGGAAGAATGGATGGCGATCGTGACGGACGCGGTCGGCGGCGAGCGCGGCCTGAATTTCATCGGCGAAACCCAGAGATTGTTCAAGGAGGCCCTTGCCCTCGGGGCCTCCACCGCGAGCACGGACAGCGCAATGGCTCCGCGCGCCGTGCGGCAGGGAGCCTGACAACGAGGGTGACATCACAAGGTCACGCAGATGGCCGTACACATGCAGACCAGACTCACATGGGAGGACTAACCAAATGCAAGTTGCAGTATCGAAATCCTGGCGGCGGGTTGCCGGCGGCATGCTATCCGCCCTCGCCGTACTCGCCTTTTCCGGCACGTGGGCCAAGGCGGCCGAGTGCCAGAATCCCGACAGCCTGACCTTCGCCATCATCCCCACCGAGGAAACGGTGGCGGAACTGACGCTCTACAAGCCGATCACGGACCGGCTGGCCAAGACCACGGGCAAGAAGATCCAGTTCTTCATGCCCACGTCCTATGCGTCGGTGGTCGAAGGCCTGCTCGGCAAGTTCGTGGACGTGGCGGTGCTCGGGCCGTCCAGCTACGTGACCGCGCACAAGAAGGACCCGACGGTGGAGGTGTTCGCCACCTACGCCAAGCGTCCCGGCGTGTTCCAGGAGGAAGGCCCGGGCTACAAGGCGGTGCTGGTCTCCAAGGCCGGCAGCAAGTTCAAGGACATCGCCTCGCTCAAGGGCGCGCTGGTCGGGCTGGTCGAGCCGGGCAGCACCTCGGGCGAGCTGCTGCCGCGCGTCGGCTTCCGCAAGGAGATCGACGGCGTCGATATCGACAAGTACTTCGGCAAGACCGTCTACACCGGCAGCCACGAGCTGTCGGCGGTCGCGGTGGTCCAGGGCAAGGTGGACGCGGCCTTCGTCGCCACCCACCGCCTCGACAACGCCATCGCCAAGGGCGACGTGAAGAAGGAAGACTTCCAGGTGATCTGGGAATCCAAGCCTGTGCCCCAGGACCCCTTCGTCTATCGCGGCGCCCTGTGCCCGGAACTGAAGGCCAAGATCGCGGAGACCTTCCTCGGTCTCTCCGCCAGCGATCCGGGCGAGAAGAAGTTCCTGGACAACGTGAAGTCGAACAAGTTCGTGCCGATGAAGTCGGAGGACTACGATCTCATCCGCGAACTGCAGGCCGCCAAGGAAGCCAACAAGAAAAAGAGCTGAGGCCTGACGCGATGATGCGCGGGAAGCGGGCGGGCTTGCAGCCCGCTTCCCGCGGACTTTTCAGGGACAAGGGAGGCCCGAGGGAATGCAGCCGATACTTCAAGTCAAGGACCTGAAAGTCCGCTACAGCCTCACGGGGCCCGAAATCCTGAAGGGCGTGAGTTTCGATGTTGGCGCGGAGGACTTTCTCGCCATCATCGGCCCGAGCGGCGCCGGCAAGTCGACGCTGATCCGGTGCATAAACCGGCTGGTGGAGCCGAAATCGGGCGAGATCCTGCTGAACGGCACGGATGTGCTGAAGCTGAAGTCGCGCGAGCTGCGCAAGCTGCGCCGCAACATCGGCATGATCTTCCAGGAATTCAACCTCATCAACCGCATGTCGGTGATCGACAACGTGCTGTCGGGCCGGCTCGGCTATGTGGGCAATTTCCGCGGCCTGTTCCGCCTGTTCTCCAAGGAGGACATCTCGCGGGCGCTGTCGATGCTGGAGCGCGTGGGCCTGAGCGACCATGTGGACAAGCGCGCGGACGAGCTTTCCGGCGGCCAGCGCCAGCGCGTTGGCATCGCCCGCGCCCTGATGCAGGACCCGCGCCTGCTGCTGGTGGACGAGCCCACCTCGAGCCTCGACCCGAAGATATCGCGCGAGGTCATGAGCCTGATCCGCGATATCGCCACCGAGTTCAACGTGCCGGTGCTGTGCAACATCCACGACGTGGGCCTGGCCATGGAGTTCTGCAACCGCATCGTCGGCCTGCAGGACGGCGTCAAGATGTTCGACGGTCCGACGGGCAAGATGAACGAACACCGGCTCAACGAAATCTACGCCATGGAGGTCCTGTAGTGGCCGTCCTCGCCGCAAATCCCGAGCTGGTCGAACGCATTTCCGCGGCCCGCGCGAAGAACAAGCTGTGGCGCTCCCTGATAGCGGTTGTGGTTCTGGTCCTGGTGCTCGTCAGCATCGAGACGACCATCGTCGCCGACACCGATTGGGAGCGGATGGGCAGCCTCGCCGACATCATGAAGAACGCGGGGCAGTTCATCGCCGTGGACTGGTCGCTGTTTCCCGACCTGATCCAGCCGGCGCTGGAGACCATCATGGTGGCGACGCTCGGCACGCTGCTCGGCGTGGTCGTGTGCGTGCCGGCCACGTGGTTCGGCGCGCTCAACATCACGCCCTTCAAGCCGGTCACCTATCCGCTGGCCAGGCTGATGATGACGCTGAGCCGTTCCATCCACGAGATCGTGTGGGCGCTGTTCTTCGTCGCCGCGGTCGGCCTCGGCGCGCTGGCGGGCGTCCTGGCCATCGCCATGCGCTCGGTCGGCTTCATCGCCAAGATGTCGGCGGAAGCAATAGAGGACCTCGATCCCAAGCCGGTCGAAGCCATCCGCGCGGTGGGCGGCAGCGAGTTCCAGGTGTTCATCTACGCGATCCTGCCGCAGGTGCTGCCGGTCATCATCGGCGTCGTCATCTTCGAGTGGGAGATCAACATCCGCCGGTCCTCCATCCTGGGCCTGGTGGGCGCGGGCGGCCTCGGCCTGGTGTTCTTCCGGCAGATGAACACGTTCAACTACGCCGGCGTCACAAGCGTCATCATCGCCATCCTGATCCTCATCCTGTTCGGCGAGATCGTCTCTCACTTCACGCGCAAGGCGGTGACCTGAGATGCTGACCGGCCCGATGACAACCGCCGCGCCGCGCATCCCGGCCTCCACGAAGGAATGGCGGCGGTTCAAGTATCCGCAGTCGCTCTACCGCTATTTCGGCCTGCTGGCGGCGCTCAGCTTCATCGTCTGGAGCATCGTCTATCTCGAGATTCCGCTGGAGCGCTTCATCGGCATGTTCGGGCGGGTGGGCGACCTGCTGGCGAACCGCTATTACCCGCCGGACATGGAGTACATCCAGGACCCGGACTACCTGCGCTCGGTTCTGGATACCATCAAGATGGGCTACCTGGGCGCGCTGTTCGGCATCCTTCTGGCCATACCGCTGGCCTGGTTCGGCTCGTGGAACGTGACGCCGAGCCGGCGTTTCTTCTACCCGGTCGCGCGTCTGCTGACCATGAGCACCCGCGCGGTGCACGAGACCATCTGGGCGATCCTGTTCGTCACCGTGCTCGGCTACGGCATGCTGGCGGGCGTATTGGCGCTGACCATGTTCTGCATCGGCTTCGCGGGCAAGCTGTTCGCGGAGGAGATCGAGGCGATCAGCATGGGCCCCGTGGAGGCCATGCGGGCCACCGGCGCCAACGAGCTGCAGGTGTTCGTCTATGGCGTGTTTCCGCAGGTGCGCGTGGCCTTCACCGGCATCGGTATCTACACCTGGGACGTGGCCTTCAGGGCGGCCACGGTGGTCGGCTTCTTCGGCGCGGGCGGCATGGGCTGGTATCTCAAGCGCAACGTGCTCGAGATCGAGACGCACCGGGTAGCCGCCATCATGGTCTCCATCATCGTGCTGGTGCTGATCTCGGAAGCGGTGTCCGCCTGGGCCCGCGCGCGGGTGGCGAAGGCGAAATAGCCGGCGCCGGACCGCTCCGGCCGTCTATGGCGCGCCTTGCCGGCCGGCCTGCTCGCGCAGGAAATCGGCGATAAGCACTCCGGTCTGGCGGATATGCTGGTCGAGCAGGGCGGCCGCGGCCGCGGCATTGCGCAGGGAGCATGCGGCCAGGATAGTGCGGTGCTCGCGCTCGGCGACGGAACGGTAGCTCGAATTGCTGATGAGCACGCGGATATAGCGTTCCGTCTGGTTGCTGGTCTGGCGGATGAGCTGCGCCAGCTTCGGGCGTCCGGCGGGCTCGTACAGAGTGGCGTGGAAGGCCCAGTTGAGTTCGCCCCAGCGGTCGATGGAGTCCGTCGCCTCCGCCTCGTCGAGTATCCGGGTGGCCTCGGCAATGGCGCCGTCGGTCATTTGCGGCACGGCGATGCTGACCGCCCGGCATTCCAGAACGGCGCGGATGTCGAGAACCTCCTCGGCCTCGCCGGCCTCCAGCCGCGCGACGGTGAAGCCGCGATTGGCTTCAACCGCCACAAGCCCCTCCGCCACCAGCCGCAGCAGGGCCTCGCGCACCGGTATCTTGCTGACGCCAAAAGTGGCGGCGAGCTTGTCCTGGCGCAGGGGCGTGCCGGGGCCGAGGCTGCCGTCGAGGATCGCCGCGCGCAGATCGGAGAGGGCGTCGCCGGGACGTGATTTCCTTGCAGGCAATCCGCTCATGTTTTGATCAGACCTGGTGGGGCGGTGGCCGGAATCAAATTTTCTCTAGCTGCTGGAATCGTATACGAAAATTCCCGGAATGTCCCGATCAGTGGTGTCACAGTGCAAAAATGAGTGATTTTACTGAGGAAAATCCGTGGTAGAATTTTTTGCATCTGCCGGAATGATACCGACCGTATACGAATTGGCACATCTCGTGCAAAGCGGCTCACAGGAGCCAGCAAGCTTCAAGGGACCTGACATGATTACTGCGATTGTCCGCTACACTCTTCCGCCCAGCATCTCCAGGGATGACTGCGAGGCGCACTTCCACAAGATCGCGCCGGGCTTCAAGGAAGCCAAGGGGCTCATCAGCAAGCACTTCATCTGGAGCGAAGGCGGGGTGGCCGGCGGCGTCTATCAGTGGCAGCGGCTGGAGGACGCCAAGGCGTTCTACAGCGGCCCGTGGCTCGACGGCATCGTGGAGAGATACGGCCAGAAGCCGGACATCGAGTTCTACACGGTGTTCGCGATCACCGACAACGACAAGGGCACGGTGAAGAAGTTCGAGACATCGCCCGAAAAGGTAGCGGGCTGACGCACCGCGCGTCGGCACGGGGGGAGACTGCATTCCAGGCTAGGGATTGTTGGCGCAAACAGTTTAACGAGGAGCGTGGGCTCATGACCATAGACCGCAGGAAATTCATCAAGAGCGCGACCGTCGCAGCGGGAGCGGCGACGGCGGCGGCAACCGGCCTCGCAACGCCAGCCCTGAGCCAGGGCAAGCAGGAATGGCGCATGGTCACGTCATGGCCGCGCGGCCTGCCGGGGCTGGGCACGGGCGCGGACCTGCTGGGCAAGCGCATCACGGAGATGACCGACGGGCGGCTTTCGGTGAAGGTGTTCGCCGCCGGGGAGCTGGTGCCGGGCCTGCAGACCTGGGAAGCGGTGCAGAACGGCACCGCCGAAATGGGCCACGACACGCCGGGCTTCCATCTGGGCAAGCACCGCGCCTTCGCCTATTTCTTCGGGCCGCCCTTCGGCATGTCCTATTCCGAGCACGTGGCCTGGCTGGACTATGGCGGGGGGCAGCAGCTCTGGGACGAACTGTCGGCGGGCTTCGGCCTGAAGAGCTTCGCCATCGGCAATATCGGCACGCCCTCCTTCGGCTGGTTCAAGAAGGAGATCAAGACGCCCGACGACTTCAAGGGCCTCAAGATGCGCATGCCGGGCATCGGCACGGAGATGATCCGCCGGCTCGGCGCGGTGCCGACGCTGATGCCGCCCGGAGACCTGTTCCCGGCGCTGCAGGCGGGCACGCTCGACGCCACCGACTTCACCGGTCCGGCGAACGACATGGCGCTCGGCTTCCATCAGGTGTGCAAGTATCTCTACTGGCCGGGCATCCAGAAGCCGGGCGCGGTGCAGCAGGTGATCATCAGCAAGGCCAAGTATGACGCCCTGCCGAAGGACGTGCAGCAGATCGTCAGGGTCGCCTGCCAGGCGGCGCACCAGGACATGCTGGCGGAATACAACTGGATCAACGCCAAGGCGACCAAGGCGCTGAAGGAACAGCACGAGGTGAAGTTCCTCACCCTGTCGGACGAGCTGCTCGTGGCGCTGGGCAACACGGCGGGCGAGTTGCTGGTGGAAGAGCGCGCGAAGCTCGACGACCTCGGCAAGAAGATCTGGGATTCCTACTTCAAGGCGCGCGCCGACCTGATGTCGCTGACGGACGGCGCCGACCGCGCGCTCTACAACGCCCGCACGCTGCCGTTCAAATATCCCTCGTGAGCCGGCGGCCCGGGTGAACAGCGCTCGCATCGCGTTTCTCGAGAGGGTTGCCACCCGCCTCGACGCCATCACCTCCGGCGTCGGGCGGGTGGTCGCCTATCTCACCCTGGCGACGGTGATCATCTGCTTCGCCAATGTCTGCCTGCGCTACGCCTTCGACGTGGGGTTCGTGTGGCTGCAGGAGTCCTACGTATGGACCCATGCCGCCGCCATCATGCTCGGCTCCGGCTTCGCGCTGCTGGAAGGCGGCTTCGTCAGGGTGGACACCTTCTACAATCGCATGGGCATGCGCGGGCAGGCGCTGGTGGATCTGCTCGGCACGCTCGTATTCATGGGACCTTTCCTGTGGATGATGGCCGCCTATGGCTGGCCGTTCTTCTTTTCCTCCTGGTCCATGGGCGAGCGCTCGGCCTACGAGACGGGCCTGGGGGCGCTGTATCTTCTCAAGGGCACGCTGCTGCTCTTCGTTCTGCTGGTCGGCCTGCAGGGCGTCAGCATCCTGCTGCGCTGCCTGCTCACGCTGACGGCGGGCATTCCGCGGCCGGCGCCGTCCAGGCCCGCCCAGGACGCGGCCTGAGCCATGGAATCGGTGCTGACAGGCGAACTTCTGGCGGTCGGGCTGTTCGGTGGCGTGATCGCCGCGCTGCTGCTCGGCTATCCGATCGCCTTCACCCTGCCGGGCATGGCGCTGGTCTTCGCGCTCATCGGCTGGGCGGCGGGCGTGTTCGACCTGTCCTATTTCAACGCGCTGCCGCTGCGCTACTGGGGTGTCATCACCAACGAAGTGCTGATCGCGGTGCCGCTGTTCGTGTTCATGGGCGTCATGCTGGAGCGCTCGAAGCTGGCGGAGAGCCTGCTCAACACCATGGGCGAGCTGTTCGGCGACCTGCGCGGCGGGCTCGGCGTCTCGGCCGTTCTGGTGGCCACGCTGCTCGGCGCCTCGACGGGAATCGTCGGGGCGACGGTGGTGACCATGGGTCTCATCAGCCTGCCGGCCATGCTCAACGCGAAATACGACAAGCGGCTGGCGAGCGGGCTGATCTGCGCCTCGGGCACGCTGGGGCAGATCGTGCCGCCATCGACGCTGCTGGTGTTCCTCGCTGTCATCCTGCAAAGCTCCTACAGCCAGGCGCAGCTCGCCAAGGGCAACTTCACGCCGGCGACGCTGTCCGTCGGCGACCTGTTCGCGGGCGCCCTGCTTCCCGGCCTGATGCTGGCGGCCGCCTATGCCTTGTGGGTGCTTGGCAACGCCCTGTTCCGTCCGGCCTCCGCGCCGGCGCTGAAAGTCTCGAAGGATGCCAGGCGCGGGCTGGGACAGCGGGTCGTGGTGGCGCTGCTGCCGCCACTGCTCCTCATCATCGCCGTGCTCGGCTCCATCGTCGCCGGCATCGCCACGCCGACGGAATCGGCGTCGGTCGGCGCGGTCGGCGCCATCTTCCTGACGCTGGTGAAGCTGATCTCCGAGCACCACGCGCGCGGTCATTCCCAAGAGCGCGCGGAACGGCTGCTGTTCCGCTTCTGGGTCGGCATCTTCCTGGCGCTGGTCGTCTTCGGGCTGCTGGCGGGAGGCCTCGGCGTGCTGGCGCTGACGGCCGTGCTGCTGTGCCTGGGCGCGGGCATCGTGCTCGGCATCGGCGATCTGCGCAGAAGGTTCATCGGCACCGTGGACGAGGTATGCCGGTCCAGCCTCGTCATCACCTCCATGGTCTTCGTGATCTTCCTGGGCGCCAGCGTGTTCTCGGTCGTGTTCACCCGGCTCGGCGGGGAGGCGCTCGCCCATGACGTGCTGACCTCCATGCCCGGCGGCGTCACCGGCGCCATCATGGTGGTGATGGCCTTCATGTTCGTTCTGGGATTTTTCCTCGATCCCTTCGAGATCATCTTCGTGGTCGTGCCCATCGTCAGCCCGATCCTGTTCAACATGGACGTGGACCCGGTGTGGCTGGCGGTGCTGATCGGCATCAACCTGCAGACGAGCTACCTGACGCCGCCCTTCGGATTCTCGCTGTTCTTCCTGCGCGGCGTCGCGCCCGACAGCGTCAGCACGGCCGACATCTACCGGGGAATCCTGCCCTTTGTCGCCATCCAGGTGCTTTGCATGGGGCTGGTGTGGACTTTCCCGCCGCTCGCCACCTGGCTGCCCAGGCTGATCTATCACTAGCGCATGATCTGGCGCATCATCTTACCGGCCAAGCGATTCCACTTGGCCGGATGATGCGCTAGGCGGCCGTTCCTGTCGCAGCCATGGCTTCCGGCGCATGACATCCGCCGCCGCCCGTGCTGAATTGCGCAGACAACGGAGCCAGGGCATGCAGCGCGCGGTCTCGAAATTCTCCACATCCCTCACCGGATTGTTCGGAATCGAGCATCCCGTCCTCGCCGGCGGGCTGATGCACCTGGCCGACGCGACGTATGTGGCGGCGGTGGTCAACGCCGGCTGCATGGGGTTCATCACCGCCAAGACTTTTCCCGATCCGAAGGCGTTCCGCGACGAATTGCAGAAGGCGCGGGGGCTGACTGCGGGCAAGCCGTTCGGCGTGAATTTCTATCTGTCCGCGCGCGGAAACGACGCCGGACTGATCGCCGGTCACGCGGACATCGCGCTCGCGGAAGGCGTGCGCCTGTTCGAGACCTCGGGCCTGCCGCCCCGGGAGCTGCTGCCCCGGCTGAAGGAAGCCGGCTCGAAGGTGATGCACAAGGTGGCGACGGTGCGCCACGCGCTGTCCACGCAAAAGCTCGGCGTGGACGCCATCGCCGTGGTCGGGGCGGAGTGCGGCGGTCATCCCGGGCTGGAGCTGGTCGGCAGCATTGTGCAGGCGGCGCGCGCGGGGCAGGTGATCGACAAGCCGCTCGCGGTCGGCGGCGGCTTTGGCCACGGCTCGCAGCTCGTGGCGGCGCTGGCCATGGGCGCGGACGCGGTCCTCATGGGAACGCGGCTGCTGGTGGCGGAGGAGATTCCCGCGAGCCGGGCCTACAAGGAGCAGCTCGTGGCCGCGGGCGAGACCGACACGCGGCTGCTGATGGCTTCCCTGCGCAACACCTACCGGGCCTTCGACAACGCCACCGCGCGGGCGGTGGCGGAGCTGGAGATGCAGGGCGTGACGGATTTCGAGCGCTACCGCGCGCTGGTGGCGGGCGCGGCGCAGAAGCACGCCTACGAGACCGGCGACTGGGACAGCGGCATCCTCTCGCTCGGACAGGCGGTGGTGTTCGCCGACGCGATCAGGCCGGTGGCGGAAATCGTCGGGCAGATCATGGCCGAGGCGGATGAGGCGCTGGCGCGGCTTGAGACATTTCGGGGGTAGTTCCAGAGATTCCGTGTGTGCGGGATACTCTTTCTTCGTCACCACCCGGTTCTTCGTCACCACCGGGCTTGACCCGGTGGTCCATGCTGAAATCCCGCGAACCTCAATGCGCATGGCGAGGCTGCATGGATTGCCGGGTCTGGGCCCGGCAATGACGAGTTCAATAGCGACGGTGTGAGGTAGGAGTGACGGAGACAGTTCTACTCCGCCGCCTTCTTCACCGTTTCGGTGCGGATCACGCCCTCCCCGGCGAGACTGTCGATCTCGTCCGCGCCGTAACCGAGCCGTTCCAGTATCTCGCGGGTGTGCTGGCCGAAGCGCGGCGGCGGCGATTGCGGGCGGGACGGGGTGCGGGAATGGCGGATGGGGTTGTTCATGCCCTTGTAGCCCGGCAGCTCGACAACCATGCCGCGATGGGCGGTATGCGGGTGATCCAGCACCTCGGGCACTCCGAGCACGGGGCCGGCGGGAACGCCGGCGCGCATGAGGCCGAGCGCGGTTTCCTCCCCGTCCCTGCCGGCGAGCAGGGCGACCAGCTCTTCGCGCAGGGCGTCGCGGTTGACGCTGCGGCCGCCATTGGTGGTGAAGCGGCCGTCGCCGGCGAGTTCGGGCTTGCCGAGGAAGGCGCACAGGCGGGCGAACTGGGCATCGTTGCCGCAGCCGAGGAAGATGTCGCAGGTCCCGGTAGGATAGGCGTCGTAGGGCGCGAGGTTGGGATGCGCGTTGCCGGTGGGCGCGGGGCGCTTGCCGCCGATGAACCAGTTGGAGCCATGCGGGAACTGCAGCGACAGGGCGGTGTCGAACAGGCTGGTCTCGAGAAACTGCCCCTTGCCGGAGAGTGAACGTTCGTACAGGGCGGAGAGGATGCCGATGGCCGCCGCCATGCCGGTGCCCATGTCCACCATTGCGATGCCGAGGCGGGTGGGGCCGCTCCGCAGCGTGCCGTTGACGCTCATCCAGCCGGCCATGGCCTGCACGATGGC
>JBFWSL010000071.1:0-13615 GCA_050248375.1 Hyphomicrobiales bacterium
AAGCAGGTGCTGAATGTCGGAGCGGCCGACGAAGCGGCTGCCTGCGTGCCGGTGGACGGGGACATGATCGCGGCAATCGGCGAGAACCGGAAAATGATCTGCTTCCCGCTCGCCGAACTGCCGGAGATGTCCCGCGGGCGCGGCGTGCGCCTGCAACGCTACAAGGATGGCGGGCTTTCCGACGTGCGGGTCTATCGCAAGAAGGAAGGGCTCACCTGGCTCGATTCCGCCGGCCGCAACTTCACTTTCAGCGAGCTGCGCGACTGGATCGGGTCGCGGGCCCAGGCGGGGCGGTTGGCGCCCAAGGGCTTCCCGAAGACGAACAGCTTCGGGCCCCGGTTCTGACCGCCGTCCCGTGGCCGTAAGCTTCAGGAAAGCCGGGGCGTCCGATGCCGCGGCGCTGCGGGCCATCGCGCGTGAGGCCTATGCTCATTACGTCCCGCGCATGGGCCGCGAGCCTGCGCCCATGACCGCGGACTACGAAGCGCTGGTGGCCGATGGCTTCGTCACCGCTGCGGTGGAGGACGGGAGCATCCTCGGATTTCTCGTAACCTACCCCCGGGACGGCGTGCTGTTCGTGGAGAATGTGGCAGTCGGCATCCGGGGCAGGGGCCTGGGCCGCGCCCTCATGGAGGAAGCGGAACGCCTGGCGCGCGGCTCCGGCCTGACGGCGCTTGAGCTCTATACCAACGAAAAGATGACCGAGAACCTGGACTGGTATCCGAGGCTGGGATTTCTGGAGACGGACCGGCGCATCGAGGACGGTTACGCCCGTGTCTACTTCCTCAAGCCGCTAGTCTGAGTTCGGGAGGTCGCCCCGCACCCAGCCTTCAGGCGTCAGCCGTTCCTGGGGCTGGAAACGCTGCTTGTAGGCCATCTTGCGCGAGCCATCGATCCAGTAGCCGAGATAGACGTAAGGCAATCCCAGCCGCCGCGCATATTCCACATGTTCGAGGATCATGTAGCTGCCAAGGCTGCGCGAGGTCAGCTCGGGATCGTAGAAGCTGTAGACCATGGAGACACCGTCGCCGAGCTGATCGCACAGCGCAACGGCGGCAAGCTCTCCAGGCTCGTCCTGATCGCTCGCCGCGGGGACCCGCCGGTACTCCGTGATGAAAGTCTTCACCACCGAGTCCTCGACCATCATGGCGTAGTCGAGAACCGACATGTCGGCCATGCCGCCGTCGCCATGACGGGTCTCGATATAGTCGCGAAACAGGGAATATTGCTCCGAGGTGGGAACGGGACCCGTCCGCCGGGCGACAAGGTCGCGGTTGTTCCGGCGGATACGCCGCAAATTGCGGCTTTCCTCGAATTCATCGACCAGGATGCGAACCGGTATGCAAGCCGAACACTGGTCGCAATAGGGCATGTAGGCGATGTTCTGGCTGCGGCGGAACCCGCCCTTGAGCAGGTCGTCTATCAGCGCGGATGAGCGGTCGCGCGTCAGATGCGTGAACAGCTTGCGCTCCTGCTTGCCCGCCAGATAGGGACAGGGCTGCGGAGCGGTCACATAAAACTGGGGAAAGTCGGTCTTGTGTTCTGTCACGTAGTATCGGTCCGCTGATCCGTTCCGGGCCTGTTATGCTCGTGCTCTCGCCCAAGCATAGGCGAGGCAAAGCGGCAGGATCAAGGGCGGCTCCGGCCTAGTCCCGCTTGAGCGCGTTCGCCCGGGCCTCGTTGTTGATGACGACAGTCCCCGCGATGAAATCGTGCAGGCAGCGCTTGCGGTCGTTGAACAGCGGCAGCAGCAGCACAAGCGGCGTCAGGAGGCTTACGGAAAGGTAGTAAAGCAAGGCATGGAAGGCCGCCAGCAGCGCATACATCCGCTCCCCGTGCCAGAGCCGCATCTCCAGGTCGAACATGCGCATACCCAGGGTGGCCGTTTCGGGCCGGCTGAGTGTCCATGCGTTATAGAAAAGCGCCACCGCCGGAAAGGTCACTCCCAGCAGAAGCCAGGCGAGGCCGAAGGTGAAAATGCCGGCAACGATCAGGAAAATGAAGGCCACGACCGACAGGCAGAAGATGATGGCCACGTCGACCAGAAACGCCAGCATCCGGCGGCCCAGCACGGCCTCGAAATATTGTGGCTGGGCCGCGGGATCCCAGGCATGGGGCCTCAGGGAATTGTCCTGGGTGATCTGGCGGGTGGTCACGGCCGTCGCATCTCCTGCGTCGAAGGGGAAATCGCACAATTCACATGGGGATGATCGGGCCTTGTCTCAAGGGCGGCTCAACGCGTGCCGATATCGCCCATTCCGGGCCCCTCGACGCGCCGGACGTCATAGCCATTGCCGCGCAGGCACGCGATGACTTCCTCGGCATGCTTTGCGTCCTTGGTTTCGATCAGGACATCGAGCGTGGCGCCCTTGGCCGGGACATCCAGCAGCATACGCCGGTGCGACACTTCCAAGATATTGGCTCCCGACTTGCCAAGTGCCGTTGCGATCTTGCCCAGCACGCCCGGCTGATCGGCGATGGTGAAGCGCAGCGACACGATCTTGTCCTCGTGCTCCAGCCCCCGCACGGTGATGGAGGCCAGAATGCGGGGGTCGATGTTGCCGCCGGACAGCACGATGCATACCTTGCGCCCGCGGAAGATGTCCGGGTTTCTCGACACCGCCGCGAGACCGGCGACGCCGGCCCCTTCCGCGATGGTCTTCTGAAGCGTGAGCAGCGTGTAGATCGCGCTTTCTATGGCGGCTTCAGGTACGACCATCATGCTGGTGACGAATTCTTTCACGATGGGCTTGGTCAGGGCGCCCGCGGATTTGACCGCGATGCCTTCGGCCAGCGTGCTGCCGCCGTAGCTGCCCTTGCGGCCATGCAGCGCATCATGCATGGAGCAGAAGGAATCGACTTCCACGCCATAGATATCAATGTCGGGCCTGAGGTCTTTCGCGGCTATCGCCACGCCGGAAATGAGACCGCCGCCGCCGACCGGCACGACAATCGCGTCGAGGTCCGGCTTGTCCTCCAGAACCTCGAGCGCCACCGTGCCCTGGCCCGATATGACCAGTTGATCGTCATAAGGGTGAACGAGGGTCAGCGACTTCTCCGCCGCCAGTTTGTCCGCGCGGCCGCGCGATTCCGCGATTGTCGCGCCCGAGATCACCACCGTGGCACCCAGGGCCTCGGTGTTGGCGATTTTCACGAAAGGCGTGCCTTCCGGCATCACGATGGTCGCCGGTATCTGCAGCCTTGCCGCATGATAGGCCACCGCCTGGGCGTGATTTCCGGCGGACATGGCGATAACGCCCCGCCTGCGGGCTTCGGCATCGAGCGACAGCAGCTTCACCAGCGCGCCGCGCACCTTGAAGGAGTTGGTGAACTGCAGGTTCTCGTACTTGATCCAGACGTCAGCGCCGGTCACTTCCGACAGTTTCGGCGCCGCGATCAGCGGCGTGCGGACCACATGCCCCTCGACGAGGCGCGCCGCCTCGCGAATCTGTTCGGGAGTGACCGCCAGGGTCATTGTCGGCTGCTCTGCTTGATCCGGGTTCAGGCGCTGGCGAGCGCTTTGGCGGCGCTGCGGGCGAAATAGGTGAGAATGCCGTTGGCGCCGGCGCGCTTGAAGGCCATGAGGCTTTCCATCATCACCCGCTCGCCATCGAGCCAGCCCCGCTCGGACGCGGCCATCAGCATCGCGTATTCGCCGGACACCTGGTATGCGAAAGTGGGTACGGAATAATGTTCCTTGATGCGGGTCAGGATGTCGAGATAAGGCATGCCCGGCTTGACCATGATCATGTCGGCGCCTTCCGAGATGTCTAGGCCGGCCTCCCGCAGGGCCTCGTCGGTATTGGCCGGGTCCATCTGATAGGTCTTCTTGTCGCCGTTCAGCGTCACCGAAGACCCGACCGCGTCACGGAAGGGGCCATAGAAGGCCGAGGCATATTTTACGCTGTAGGCCATGATCATCGCGTCGGTGTGGCCGGCGGTCTCGAGCGCATTGCGGATGGCGCCAACGCGCCCGTCCATCATGTCGGAAGGCGCGATCACATCGCAGCCGGCTTCCACCTGTACGAGGGCCTGGTCGACCAGAACCCGGAGGGACAGGTCGTTGTCGATGCGGTTGCCAACCAGAAGCCCATCGTGGCCGTGGCTCGTATAGGGATCGAGCGCCACGTCGCAAATAATGCCGATCTCGGGAGCCGCGTCCTTAACGGCGCGCACGGCCCGGCAGATGAGGTTGTCGGGATTGAGGGCTTCGCGGCCGTCGTCGGAGCGCAGCGCCGGGTCCGTGTAGGGAAACAGCGCGATGGCCGGTATGTCCAGCGAGGCGGCCTCCTTGGCGGCCTTGACGGCAAGGTCGATGGACAGCCTTTCCACGCCGGGCATGGAGGCGATGGCGACCCGTTCATTCTTCCCTTCGGTCACGAAGAGCGGCCAGATGAGGTCGTCGGGAGTAAGCGTGCTTTCGCGCACGAGACGGCGGGTCCAGTCCGCCTGGCGGTTGCGCCGCATGCGCACGCTCGGATAGGCCCCCGGTGCCGCCTCGCGTGCAGGAGACTCGGGTTCCGAGCGGCGCTTCGCGCGCTCGATTCCAAGAGAAACCGGGGGTCTGGTCCTTGCCGCCACGCTGCTTTCCTCGCTTTGTCCGGGCCAAACTAACACCGCGTCCGGCACTTCGCCAGCGCAAGCGGGCGCGGAGCCTCAATCGGAAAATACAGCTATCCCTTGGAAAAATTGAGTACCCGTTACCGGAAATGGCAAATGCGGTCCGGGAAGGAAGATAACGGTGCGGTGCGGCCGTCTAGGTCCCGGCCCGGCGGCTGGCGAATATCCCGGCGATCACGAACACCGCCGCCGCAAGCGCGAGCAGCAGGTCCTCGCGCACCCCCAATACCCACGCCATGCCGGCGCCGGCTAGCGCCCACATCAGCGGTATGACCGCTATGCCCCAGGTCATGCGCGGCCGCATCAGCAGAACGCCGAGCGTGAACAGGGTCAGAGGGCACGGCGTCACCCCGAAGGCGGGGATGTTCGGCCAGGTATTGCCCGCCAGCGCGTTCAGCACGGGATAGGCGGCAAGCGCGACGATCACCATCGCCAGCCCGGCCCATCCCGGCGGCGTATTCACGAAGCGGAAATCGTGGCGGCCCTGCCATGCGCCGGACCACGCGAACAGCAGGCCTTGCAGGAGAAACGCCACGCCGAAGGCCGGAGCGAGAAAATTGAGGCTCGAGAACCAGGCAAGGTGATAGACGGCGCCATTCCAGACCCAGAGGATTGCGAGGATGCCGGATATGATGCGGCCGGAATTCGGGCGGGGCTCGATCAGCAGCCAGAGGGCGAGGGCGCCGAGCAGGAAGGCGCTGACCGGCGCGGGCCAGATCGCCTGGTTGTATTGCCCGAACTGGGCGAACAGCGCTTCCGCCGAGAAGGGCAGCATAGTCTAGAGACTCTCCACATACTGCACCATGCGTTGCCGCATGCCCGCGTCCGGAAGGGCGCCCTGCAGCGCCCCCATATTCTCACGCATATGCTCGACCCGCGACGTGGCCGGAATGGCGCAGGTCACCGCCGGATGCGAGATGATGAACTTCAGGAAGAACTGGGCCCAGTTCGCGGCATCGAATTCGGAGGCCCATTCGGGCAGAGGGTGCTTCTGGAAAAGATCGAACAGCCCGCCCTGCCTGAACGGGCGGTTGACGACCACCGCCTGGCCGCGATCCGCGGCAAGCGGCAGCAGCCGCTTCTCGGCCTCGCGGTCGAGGATGTTGTAGGTGAACTGCACGAAGTCCAGCGGCTCGGATTGCATCACCTTCGCGAAATCGCCGTGCCGGCGGCCGTGCGACGTGGTGATGCCGAGATAGCGGATGCGGCCCGCCGCCTTCCAGTCCTTCAGCGTGTTGATGTGGGTGTCCCAGTCGAGCAGGTTGTGTATCTGCATCAGGTCGAAGCGGGGCAATCCCCACAGCTCCATGGAGCGCTCCATCTGCGTGATGCCGAAGCTCTCGAACATGGTCCAGACCTTGGTGGCCGAGAACAGCGGTGGCACGCCGGAATACTGCTTTAGGCAGTCCCCGATAACCTCCTCGGAAGTGCCGTACATGGGCGAGGAGTCGACCAGCTCGCCGCCCATGTCGAAGAAGGTCTGCAGGACCCGGGCACGATCGGCCCTGAGGTTCTTGTCGCTCCCGACATTGAAGGTGATCCAGGTACCCATGCCGATGGCGGGAAGCACCTGCTTGCTTGAGGGAATGGCTCTCCGATGCTGATCCGGGGACCGCTGCGCCCTGGCACGGGCCCCAGAAGACACCGTAGCGAGTCCCAGGGCGGCAGCCCCGGCAAGGACTTCGCGTCGGTTGTGTGTTCTCGACCCGGTCATTCCTGCAGCATAACGCATCTCACTGGCAAAAGTTGCTCCAGCGCCGTTCGGCCATGTCGAAATGGAAGTGGTCGCGATGGGCCGCGTTGGCCTCCGGTCCGAGCGCGGTGCCGAAAACCTTGCAGGCGCCTGCGTGCACGTCGCGGAGAAACTGCGCCTTGGGGTCGGCGGGCAGCGTTTCCGGCTTCGGCCGGGGTTCCGTGCCGGTCTCCAGCAATTCGGCCGTCACCGCTTCCGGCGCGGTCGCCTGTGTACCGGGCACCTGATCTGCGGCTTCAGCCGCAGCGGTGGGCTTGGCCGCCGCCTTCTGAACGGCCTGGGCGGCCAGTGGCATGTGTTGCGGCGAAGGTGGCGTCGGCTTTCGCAGGGGCAGGGGGATGTTGACCGGCAGCGGCCAGTTGTCCAGGACGGTGATCTTCTGGCCGTCCGCGGTTTCGAATGACGCGATGTCGAGCGCATTGGCCAGCGCGTGCTCGCTGATCGGCTTGCCGGGATCGCCATAGCGATTCCGGCACACATAGGAAGAGACCGTATTGAAGCGGGCAATCGGAGAGCCGAGTTTCGCCCTTGCTTCCGGCTGCAGCACTTCGCGCACCCAGAGGGACAGCGCGGCAACCATTTCGCAGGTGAGTGTTGCATTTCCACCAATGGAAATGACCGGGTCACGGCCAATGGAGGTCAGCTTGAGCGGGATCGCGGCTCCACAGCGTCCCTCCTTTATCGGAAGCTGCTTTTCATAGACCGCGTCGACTCCCTGGAGAAGGGCGTCACACCGGGTCTGCTGGCCGTCCAGCTCCTCGTCGGTCCATGCCAGTTCGTCCTGCTGGCTCGGGTGTGGCGGCCTCGACTGCGTGGCCGGCCCGGGCGCTGGTGCAGGCACAGGAACAGACGCGGGAGCGGCGTCGCGCCTTGGATTGCGGAGGGGCAGGGGAGGCGTTGCCGTCTCTTGCGCCTGCGGCAGTGCGGGTTCGCACGTCAGGGCCGCAAGCACCGCCACAAGAGCCATGGCAAGTCGGGCAATGCGTCTCTGCGTCAAATCGGCAATCCCCGTTGTGGCCAACCACAAGGCAGTTTGAGGTTTCGTCTGGGGCATGTATAGCTGCCGCCCGGATTTCACAATGTTTCACCAATCCGCCGGTTTCCGGACAGCATGGGCACAGACGCAGAATCCGATCTCCTGCTCGAGAAGCGGGACAGGCTCGGCCTGGTGACGTTGAACCGTCCGCGGGCGCTCAACGCGCTGACCTATGAAATGATCGAGAGGCTGGAGCGCCGGTACATCGACTGGGCCGCGGATCCCGACATCTATGCGGTGGTGATGCGCTCCGGCAGCCCCCGTGCATTTTGCTCCGGCGGCGACATTCGCGCCCTCTACGACTGGAAGCAGAAGGGCGACATGAAAGCCATTCTCGCTCTCTACGGTTCGGAGTATCAGCACAACTGGTCGCTGGATCGCTTCATCAAACCGCACGTCCCGCTGATCGACGGCATGGTCATGGGTGGCGGCGTCGGCATTTCCCTGTTTGGCACTCACCGCGTCGCAGGGCCCGGCTACAGTTTCGCCATGCCCGAAGCCGGCATTGGCTTTTTCCCGGATGTGGGCGCCACGTGGTTCCTGCCCAGGCTGGCAGGGGAGACCGGAACCTACCTGGCGCTTACCGGAAGAAGGGTCGGCCGCGCCGATGCGTACAGGCTCGGTCTCATCACACACTGCATCGCGCCGGGGCATTACGACGCAATCGTTGCGGCCCTCTCGGACGCGGAACCGGTCGATCCGCTGCTCGACGGCTTTCATGCCGATCCTGGCGAGGGAGAACTGGAGGCCGTTCAGGATGTCATCGACCGCTGCTTTGCCGCCCCCAGCGTCGAGGAAGTCCTGGCCCGGCTGGAGTCGGAGAGTGGCGCTCATGAGGAGTGGGCTCGCTCCACGGCGGCGGACATCCGCTCCAAATCCCCGACCAGCCTCAAGGTCGCCTTCAGGCAGATGCGGATCGGACCGAACCTCTCCCTGAAGGAGGCGCTGAAGCTGGATTTCTGTCTGGCCCGCCGCTTCCTCGAGGGCACCGATTTCTATGAAGGCGTCCGCGCCTTGCTCATCGACAAGGACAACAGGCCGGTCTGGTCGCCGGCGCGGCTGGAGGATGTCTCCGACGCCCGGATCGACGCGCTGTTTGCGCCCCTGTCCGAGGGTGGCCTGGAACTGAAGTACCCCTATACCTGAAAGGCAGGAAAGCCTGTTGCCCTGCGAAGGGCGCGAATTCCGGCGACTTTTATCTTTCGCGTTAGGACTATTTTAGGCCTTCCCTTTAAGCCGATCTTAGCCCGTCCCCTGTAGTCTCTCCCCAACAATAAAACAGGGACTATCGTTAAACAGGGGCAGGTTATGAGTGTTGCGCTGGACTACAGGAACGACCCTGCGCCGGAAAAGACCGGTGTGATGGGTGAGTACATCAAGTCCTTGCGGATGATCGAGCGTCTGCATCGTCTGCTGCTTGATGTGATCAAGGACGAGTTCGAGCGGCTTGGCCGCAGCGATGTGAACAGCGTGCAGGCCTTGCTGCTGTTCAATATCGGCGAGGCCGAGCTTACTGCCGGCGAGCTGAAGAGCCGCGGCTACTACCTGGGCTCGAATGTCTCCTACAATCTCAAGAAGCTGGTGGATGCCGGTTATATCCATCACGAGCGTTGCGAGGCCGATCGCCGGTCGGTGCGCGTGCGTCTGACGGAGAAGGGCCGCGAGGTGAGCGAGATCATCTCGAACCTGTACAATCGCCAGATGAATTCGCTGGCGCAGGTCGGCGACATTCCCGAGGAGAAGCTCGCGCCGCTGAACAACACGCTGATGAAGCTCGAGCGCTTCTGGGCCGACCAGATCCGCTACAGGCTCTGATCCAATTCACAGGTTATGTCAGCCTGAGCCCCGGGGTAAACGGATAGACTGGTTGCCCCGGGGCTTTCTTTTTGCGCGCAGCGTCGAAAACACCGGAACACGGCTTTTTGACCATTACGCAAGGCACGGGAAGTTCCTATATTCCGGGCGAGTCGTATAAGGTTTCCCGACCGTTTGACTAGGCCCGCACCCCACGCGGGCAGGGGAGCAGTGCCCGAGATGTTGAAGGAATCGGCACCCAGGCCACGCGCGTCCTTGCGCCGCCGGATGTTTTTCATCGCCGCCACTGCTCCGATGCTGCTCGCCGTTTGGCCGGCCGCCGCGGACATCTTCCAGGACCGCTGGAAGCGCAGCGGATGGGAACGCCCCGTCGCCAGTTCGGTCGCCGGTGATCCGGCAAGGGCCCGCGAGTGGGAAGCTCATCCGCCCGTGGGCCTGCCGACGATTTCCGCCGACAACATCGCGCCCATGAAAGCGGCCATCAAGCAGTACAGCGAGATCGTTTCCAAGGGGGGCTGGAAGCCTCTGCCCGTCGAGGAGATGAAGCCCGGTTACCAGGGGCCGTCGCTGCCGCTGCTGCAGGATCGGCTGGCTGCGTCCGGCGACCTGATTCTGCAGGGCGGCTATGCGTCTCGCTTCGACGGTTACGTCGAGGCCGCGGTCCAGCGGTTCCAGATCCGGCACGGAATCACCCCGCATGGCTATGTGGACAAGGCGACTGCCCTGGCCATGAACGTGCCGGCCGCCTCGCGCCTCAAGCAGCTTCAGGTCAATCTCGGGCGGGTGCAGACCCTGAGCAAGTCGGCAGCCAAGCGCTACGTGCTGGTCAACGTTCCGGCCGCCCAGATCGAGGCTGTCCTCGACAACCAGGTGGTCTCCCGCCATGCCGCGGTGGTCGGCAAGATCGACCGTCAGACGCCCTTGCTCCGCAGCAGCGTTCACGAGATCAACTTCAACCCGTACTGGCACGTGCCCCAGAGCATCGTCCGCAAGGATCTGGTGCCGAAGGCGCGGGAATACGCGCGCAAGGGCAAGGACATCCTCTCGACGTTCAAGATCGAGGCCTATGACAGTTCGGGCCGCAAACTCGACTCCCGGAAGATCAACTGGTCTTCGTCCGCGGTCTACGGATATGCCTACCGGCAGCTTCCCTGGGAAGACAACTCCATGGGCTTCGTGAAGATCAACTTCCACAACGCCCACGCCGTTTACATGCATGACACTCCCTCCAAGAGCCTCTTCGGGCGCAACTTCCGCGCTCACAGCTCAGGCTGTGTACGGGTTCAGGACGTTCACACCCTGGTGGCCTGGTTGCTGGAGGGCACCGAGAGCTGGGACGAGGCGGCCGTTCGCGCCATCGAGCAGTCCGGCGACCGCAAGGACGTCAAGTTGAAGCGCCAGACCCCGGTTTATTTCGCCTATGTCTCCGCGTGGGCGACACCCGACGGCGTGGTCAGCTTCCGCCGCGATCTCTATCGCAGGGATGGCGTAGGCGCCGCCGCCGCGGCCTATTAGGCTGCTGGGACCTGCGCATCCGCACGCGGGTGCGTCGAATGGCCGGTTCTCCTTTCCCGTATGCTTCGGCCATATTGATGAGCGTCGCCGCATCATGCGGAAAAAATTGGATGAAATTTCCCGATGAGCGACTAGATTTGGCGTGGGCAAGACTTGAACGTCACCAGCCGGGGGCAACTCAAGCCTGCAGTCACGGGTGAGCCATGGATTACAACGAGAAATTCGAGGATGCCCTGCGCGCCCTGAAGCAGGAAGGCCGTTACCGCGAGTTCGCCGATATCTGCCGCCGCAAGGGGTCTTTCCCGGCCGCGCGACACCATGACACCGATGGTCAGCGCGACATCAAGGTCTGGTGCAGCAACGACTATCTCGGCATGGGGCAGCACCCTACGGTGCTTGACGCCATGCACGAAGCCATCGAGGACGTGGGCGCGGGCTCCGGCGGCACCCGGAACATCTCGGGCACCACTCACTATCATGTCGAACTCGAGCGCGAGCTGGCCGATCTCCACGGCAAGGGAGCGGCGCTTCTGTTCACCTCCGGATATGTCGCCAACGACGCATCGCTCTCGACGCTTGTCCGGCTGCTGCCCGGATGCGTAATCTTCTCCGACGCCATGAACCACGCTTCCATGATCGAGGGCATACGCCACGGCGGCGGGCCCAAGCGGATCTGGAGGCACAACGACCTGCGCGACCTTGAGAGCCAGCTCAAGGAATACGACCGCAACACGCCGAAGATCATTGCCTTCGAGTCCGTCTATTCCATGGATGGAGATATCTCCCCGATTGGCGACATCTGCGAGCTGGCAAGAAAGTACAACGCTCTCACATATCTCGACGAGGTTCACGCGGTCGGCATGTACGGCGCGCGCGGCGGCGGTGTCGCCGAACGCGATGGCGTCATGGACCAGGTGGACGTGATCGAGGGCACGCTGGCCAAGGCTTTCGGGCTCATGGGCGGATATATCGCCGCCCGGCCGGCGATCGTGGACGCCATCCGTTCCTACGCGGCCGGTTTTATCTTCACCACGTCCCTTGCGCCGGCCGTCGTGGCGGGCGCTCTGGCCAGCGTCCGCCATCTGAAGCAGAGCGGAAAGGAGCGCGACAGCCAGCAGGAGCGGGCGCGCACTCTCAAGGCCCGCCTCGCCCGGGCGGGATTGCCGGTTCTCGACAATCCCAGCCATATCGTCCCCGTGATGGTCGGCGATCCCGTGCTCTGCAAGCAGCTTACGGATACGCTGATGCAGCGCTTCGGCATCTATGTGCAGCCGATCAATTATCCGACCGTTCCCCGCGGCACCGAGCGCATCCGCCTGACGCCAGGTCCGCTGCATTCCGATGCCGACATGGATCATCTCCTCGATGCGCTGAATGCGTTGTGGGCGGAGATGAACCTCAAGCGTGCCGCCTGACAAAAGCGGGCCTCCGCGGCCCGTCGCCCGCGGAGGCGACGGGGAAATCTACGTCGAGTTCAAGCAGGTCGGCCAGGTCATGCGCGTCACCGCCATTGACGCCGCGTCCGGTGTCGAAGTGGTCATCATGGGGCCGGTCTCCGCCTCCCAGGGCGATCTCCAGAAGGTGGCTGTTGCCAAGCTCCGGCGGCGGCTCGGGCAGGAGGGCGGCGCCTGACCCGCGCGCCTTCAGGCAGCGAACAGTCTTCGCGCGAAGGCCGGGTAGACACGGGCGATTTCCTGGGCCACCGGGCCGCGTATAAGAGCAAGCCACTGCGGAGAAGGGGGCTCCGTTTCCGGTACTGCCCCAGAGTCGGGCAGGTCGAACTCGAAGCCTGTCTCGCGCCGGATCTCGTCAAGGCCGTGGCCGGGATGCACGCTGGAGAGGATGAAACGCGCCCTGTCCCTGTCGAAGGCGAACACGCAGCGGCTCGTTACCAGCGCATGAGGACCGCCCGGCCGGTAGACATTTGGGGGCGACGTCCCCGGAGCGGAAATGAAATCGACTTTCCTTACGAGGGTGCGCGGCGTGTGCTCCTCGCGGAACAGGATCACGCGCGGCACCACGAAATACATGTAGGAAGACCCGAAGGAGCCCGGGAAGCGCGCCTTGGGCCGGTCGGGATCGCCGATATAGACGAGGTTGATGTTGGCCTGTCCGTCGATCTGTGCGCCGCCGAGGAAGAAAGCGTCTATCCGCCCCTGCGCCGCACAATCGAAGAGCTCGCGGCCGCCGTCCGTGAATGTGATGACGGAAGGATTGCCGAGAAGGGAGACGTTCGGAGTGCCCCCGCCGATGGCCCGCGCGAGCAGGGCTGCCGAACCGGGTATGGGCGATGCCGCGCCCACCGCGACGTTGCCCAGCCCCATGAGCATCCGCGCGATAGCGGCGATCATGATTTCTTCGGCCTGGACATCCGTCACTCGGCGGCCTCGCGTCGCGTCACATATTGCCGGACGTAGCTGTCGAAGCCATCCTGCGTCTGCGCCATGCGGACATAGCTCGCCAGGTGATCGCCGTCGGCGCCATAGCCATGCGGCAACCCCAGGGGCCAGCAGCCGGCTTTCGCTTTCGCCACTGCCGTGATGTAGACGCCAGGTATGGTTCCCGCGGCCAACACGGGGTCATCGAGCAGGCTGCCCTCGAGGATTTCCTCCACGGTGACGCAGGTGGTGCGGGAGGCATGCGCCATCACCGCCAGTTCACGGCGGATGCCTATCCATACATTCCCGAGCCGGTCCGCCTTGGCGGCATGAAACAACGTCACGTCCGGGCGGATGGCCGGCAGATAGACGATCGGGTCGTTTTCGCTGAAAGGATTCTCGCCGACCTGCCAGTCTGGCCTGCGCGACAGCACGTCTGTTCCCAGCAGGCCGCGCAGAGGCAGGAAGGGGACCCCCTTCTCGCTGGCCTGCAACGCC
>JBFWSL010000072.1:0-13488 GCA_050248375.1 Hyphomicrobiales bacterium
AAGCCCCTGAATTTCTATATCGCGCCCGGAGACCAGGATACCCACTCGCTGCGCTTCAGTCCGAACTCGCTGTCCAATCTCTTTCGGGCGTGCGGATTCGAGCCGACTTACATCAACCGGTATATCGACAACGATATCCTGTGCATGATCGGACAGAAAAAGGACGCGCCGTTGCAGACGCCGCTGGCCAGGGACGACTGGCGAGAGATCATTGCGTTCTTCGAGCGGTGGGACAAGGAAACCTCTGACCACTATTCCGCGTATCAGGATGTTTGACCGGCTGGAGCGCGCCGGGTCCGCCACATGAAAGCCGTAGCGAGCATCGAAGCCCGCATGGGATCGTCGCGGCTGCCCGGGAAGATGATGGTGGATATCGCCGGCAAGCCGGCCCTGGCGCGGGTCGTCGAGCGCGCAAGAGCATGCCGGAATGTAGAGGCAATCGTTCTGGCGACAACGACGGCGCCGGAGGACGATGAGCTTGCCGCGCTGGCGCGCAAGATCGGCATCGCGGTGCACCGCGGCAGCGAGGAAGACGTGCTCAAGCGCGTTCTCGATGCCCAGGCGGCGCAGGAAAGCGATCTCGTAATACAGATTTGCGGGGACTGTCCGCTGCTCGATCCGGATATCGTGGATCAGGCCGTTTCGATGTTTCTGGGCAACGACTGCGATGTGATCGCCATGGGCGTGCAGCCGTCATATCCCCAGGGGACCGAGGTTCAGGTGTTTCGGCTCAGTGCCCTCAGATATATCGACGCGCATACGACGGATCCGGCTCACCGCGAACACGTATCGCTTTATTTCCACGAGCATCCGGACCAGTTCCGGCCAATTCACCTGATGGCTCCGGCGGCTCTCGCGCGGCCGGAACAGCGGCTGCAACTGGATTACCCGGAGGATCTCGAAGTCATTCGACGGATCTACGGGGCCCTGGAGCCCCAGCTTGGCGGGGCATTCCGTACAGCGGATATTCTCGCCTATCTCGACTCGCATCCCGATGTCGCAAGGCTGAACGCCCATTGCGAGGAGCGGCCCGCGCGCCCATGAGCCGGTTGAGGACAGTGCTGGTAGGTTTCGGAGCCGTAGCGTCCGGGACAGACGCCCGCATGGCGAAGTTCTACGAATATCCCAATCATGCCAGCGTGCTGGCGGCCCATCCCCAGTTCGACTGGATCGCCGTGGTCGATCCGGATGCCGAGGCGCGCGAGCGGGCCGGGCGGGACTGGAATGTGGGCGTTACGGTCCCTGCCGTGGAATCGTTGCCCGATCCGCAGAGCTACGACATCGCGGTCGTGGCCACGAAACCGGATGTCCGGCTGGAGGCCCTGAAAGCGTTGCCGTCCCTGCGGGGCGCTCTCATTGAAAAGCCTGTCGGCGAGACCCTGGAACAGGCCAGGGCGATAATCTCGCTGTGCCGCGAAAGGAACATCATCACGGCAGTGAACCTTTTCCGGCGGGCCGAAAAGACCTGCAGGCGGCTGGCGGCGTCCGGGTTCGCGGAACTCGTCGGACGCGTACAGTTCGCGAGCGTCCTTTACGGGCGGGGCCTGCGCAACAACGCCGTCCACATGGTCGATCTCGTGCGAATGCTGGGTGAGGAGATTGTGGCGGTCCGCGCGCTCGGGCCGGTCAGGCAGACATCGAGCCCGATCCCCGGCGACGGGGAGGTTTCCGCCGCTCTCGACCTGCGCGGCGGAGGGACCGCCTGTCTGCATCCGCTCGACTTCGGTTGTTACCGCGATGTCCTGGTCGACTTCTGGGGCACCCGCGGCCGCCTGGAGATATTCCAGGAGGGTCTGTATCTGCGCCACTCGCCATGCCGGCCCCATCGCGCGATGGAGGATATGAGCGAGGTCGCGCTGGACGAGGCGCGGGTCGAGGCTACCTCCTGCGGGCGGGCCTATTTCGATATGTATACGAACCTTGCCGATGCCGTGAACGGCACGGGCCAGCTCCATTCGCCGCTGGACGAGGCGTTGCGCAGCGAAGCTGTCATAGAGGCGATCCTGGATTCCGCAAGGAATGGCGGCAGCCGGATATCCCTGTCCGGACCGGGACCCTCAGCGCTTTGACCAGAAAGGTTTTCGGCTTCGTGGAGGATCCCGGGTCGGCCAATTTCTTTGTCGGGCTCGGGACAGCGCTGGAGCGGCACGGAGTAGACCTCGACCTGAAGCTGGGCGGTGCGGCGGTTGAATACATGAGGCGACTGGACGGGCGAGGGGAAGACGCCGGCCGTCCGTTGACCGGAGCGGCCGTGCCGGGTGACGCAGACCTGCTGCTGGTCGGCACCAGCGAGAACCCGGAAAGTCCGGCGTTCGATTTGCTGCGGCAGGCGGCCCAGAAGAGCATCCCCTCTGCCGCGATCGTCGATTCGCCCGCGTCGGTAAGCGAAAGGTTCAACAGCCAGGGTGAATTTCTCAGACCGGACGAAATCATCACTGCCCAGGAGGAAGTTTCGCGAACCGTCCTGGCGTGCGGATTGAACAGCCACGGCGCGTGGCTTGTCCGGCACCCCTATCTGGACAGGCTGGAGGACGCGCGGCAGCGAATGCTCGCGAGCGACAGGGACGCCATGCGGCGGGCCCTGTTCGGAGCCGCCGCCGCCGGCAAGCGCGTTGTGGTGTTTCTATCCGAAATCTCCGACGGGCTCGACGCGGGCGCCTTCCGGAGATCGCGGTCCTATACCCTCGCCGGGAGAGGCGCATCCGATCTGAGAACGCATATCGTTCTCGAGGAGGTGCTGGATGCGCTCGGCGCCAGGCGGGAAGGTCTGCATGTGGTGCTCAGGCTGCATCCCAAGGACTCTCTTTCCGACTACAGGCACTATGCCGAGGAAGTCGACCAGATCTCCAGGGAAGAGCCGGCGGCACAGATCGTGTGTTGCGCCGATGCCGTAATCGGAATGACGACCAACATGATCGCGGAGGCCGCAATTCTCGGCGCCAGGGTTCTTTCGGTGGTGCCACGTATCGAGGAGGCCGGCTGGCTGACCCAGCTCACGCGGCCTCCGGTAGAGGTTGTCGCGACACGGAACGCGCTCCGGCACGCGATCGATCACCTGCTGAGCGGCGATCCGGTTGTGCGACAACGTGTCGATTTGGATCGTCCGGGCATCGCGGACACCATTGTCGCAATCATGGACAAACGCGGCAGCGCGGACGGCAGAGGGAAGAGGCGGGCAAGGCGATGACAATTCCGGCAAACGAGAAGATGCAACTCATCGACCTTGACGGAAGACCCCTGCGGGAAGTCGATCCCGCTGAAGTCACCTCGAAATACGCGACGCTTTTCCGCAACGCCTCGCTGGATCTGGATGACTTCAGGGATTTCGCGAAGGCATTCGGTTATCCGCTGATGTATGGCGACGACATGCTGATGACCTTCGACAAGGTGCATCAGGAGAATGAACTTCACTATGACGGCATATCGAGCCGCGAGGCGCGGAAGATTCCAGGCTGGCTGCTGTTCTATGTCGAGGAGTGCCCTGATCCCCGATCCTTTGGCGGCGAATTTCTGCTGATGGATTGCGTCGGCGCGATGGAGGCGTTGCCGGCGGAACTCGTGGATTTTCTGCGGGGGCACAAGGAGGAATTCTACGGATATCCGATGTATGACCGCAGGGATATCGGCCCGAGGGAGTTCGCCTTCGCAATCGATCCGATTACCTCGCATGCGGGCAAGGACAGGCTGCGCGTCCATCTGCCGACGGAACAGTCGGCCACGCTGACGGAGGATGGCGAGCTGGTCTACAGCAAGGCCCACAATTTCTCGCTCAAGTTCAACGGCGCCAGCGCGGCAGAGACCTTGCGGGTGTTTGACGAATTGCGGACTCACCTGATGAAGCCGGAGCTGGTCTGGGAAATACCGCTCCAGGCAAGGGATGTTCTGGTGGTCAACAACGAGTATGTCTTTCACGGCCGCAACCCTGTCACCCGTCCGATGTCCAGGTTGATGCACCGGGCGCAGATGCTGCCACGGCCGCTGGACTGACCCGGGAAGCCATCCATCAGCGTCATGAGGCAAGACCACCTCGCGCGGTTCCGCGACCGCCTGAAGCTGCTCCTGTTCGGGTGGATCGTCCGGATTTGCGACGCGGCCGGGGCCTATGGGCCGCTCTCGCGCATATGCGCCCGGTATGTGTGCCGGATCGCCGATGGCCGCCGCGCCGCGCTGGACGATCTGGCGGCGGGCGATGCTCGGGTGACCGTGCTGGTGCTGGACTACGACCGCTTCCGTGGGGACATCGACATCCTTTCGCGGAGTCCCGAATTGAGGTTCCTCGTAGTCTCCTGGAACCTGCCGCGCATGCTCCTGCGTGCGTTCGTGGACTTGCCGACCGCGCGGGAGGAAGCGCAACTGCCGCCGGGCCGCATAGCGCGGATCGTGTTCAGCCAGGCGGAACCGGAGTCGCGGACCGGGCGGCAGCGCGAGCGGTATCGCGCCTTCCTGCGAAAGTTCCTGCCGGTCTTTCTCGGTGGACTGAACGTGGATGTGGTCATGAACAGCGACTTCCGCTACCGGCGCGAAATGGACCTTGTCCGTGTGGCGTCCGAATGCGGGTTCGCCCATATCTGCTATTACCGGGAAGCGATGTATATCGTGTCGGCCAACTACAAGCTGGCCGTCGAGCGGCACCATGCGTTGCGTCCCTTCCATGGGGACATCATTGCCGTCCAGAACGAGATCACGCGCAAGATGTTCATCGAGTCCGGGATCGCGCCAGCGGACAGGATCGTCATACGCGGCTGTCCGCGCATGGACGGCCTGGTGGAAAAGCTTCGGAGCCGCCAGGCGAAGGCGTCCGGAATGCGCCAGATCGCCTATTTCTCGTGCCCCGGCGGGGCGCAATTGGAGGACCTGCGCTATTTCGATTTCTTCTCGACCACGCGGCAAGTGATCAGGGTGCTCGCCGAACTGGCAATCGAAGACCCAGAGCTTCGTGTCGTTATCAAGATGAAGGACATGCACATTGCCGCGCAGCTCGACGCCATCCGTCAGGAGCTGAACGTCGCGAATGGCGGCAATGGCGTGCCCGCGAATGTCGAGGTCGAGCTTGGCCGGATGGCTGCCCAGAACGTCATCCGGGATTCCGATGTTGTCTGCGGTATGCAATCGACGGTGGTTCTCGAGGCGGGAGTGACGGGGAAGCCGGTTATCCTTCCGCATTTCAAGACGATGCGTGAGGCCGAGGGGGCGGATCAGGTCCTGATGTACAAGGAGTACGGGTATCTGTTCGACGTCGCCGACGATGCGGAGGCCCTGAAGGCTCTGTTTCTTGCCCGGCTGGACAATCCGGTTGTTCCCGACGATGTGGTGTCGCAGCGCCGGCAACTGTTCGAGGAGCATGTGTCGTCCCTGGAAGGCGGCGCCGTGCGCCGCTCCGTCCAGTTGATCAAGGAGACGGCGAAGCGAAGGCGCATGCGCAGCGTGGAAAGACAACAGGCGCACGCGGCGGTCGGAGATGCCGCGCAAGTTTGATCCCATGCATACCCGCAGGCTTCTGCTCGCACCGTTCAGCCGGGACGATTTGACGGAGCGGTACGTCTCCTGGCTCAACGACCCGGAAACGGTCAGATACAGCGAACTGAGGCACACGAGGCATTCATTCGAGTCTTGCCGCGCCTATATGGACGCAATAGAGAGTTCGGGCGGCTGGTTCATCGCCATGAAGCGGCGTGAGGAAAATCCAGATCATATCGGCAATCTGAGCGTTGTTTTCGACCGCTCCAACAAGGTGGCCGACATGGCGGTCCTGATTGGCGAGAAGACGGTCCGTGGCCGGGGCTTCGCGCGCGAAGCGTGGTGCGCGGTGATGGAGCTCATATTGTCCGATCGCGTGGCGGACAAGGTGAAGGCAGGGACGATGTCGGTGAACGAGCCAATGATCGAACTGGCGAAAGCGTCCGGGATGACGCTGGAGGCGGTGATACCCGGCGAATTTCTTTTCGAAGGGCGCCGGGTGGACCGGCTTCAATTCGCCCGCTTCGCGGAATAGGGGCAAAGCTTCTGCACATGTCCAGACCACGAATTGCGATACGTGCATTTACCTGCCGGCGCGACGCCGCGCCTGCGGAACTGCTGGCGCAGGTGCTGCGGAAGCTGGGCTGCGATGTCCTCGTATGCAGCATGCGGGACTTCAACCGGACACTGAAGTTGTGGCGGCCGCATGTCGCCGTTGTCAATACGCCGGGCCAGGCGGGCAAGGTCCGCAAGGTCGATCCGGACGTTGCCATCGCCTGGCTTGACGGGGAAGGATTCCTTCCGCCGGAATTCGCGCATGCGGTGACCTTCTCCAAGGACTCGGAAATGTTCCGGGCGAGCGATCTGGCGCTCGTGTGGGGAAGAAAAGTCAGGGACGAACTTTGCGAAGCCTTCCCCGAGGAGGCCGCCAAGGTGCATGTGGTCGGCAATCCGGCCTATGACCTGATCCGCTATCGCGACCGCGGGGGACATGGCGCAAGCCGGCGATCGGTCGGGATCGTCATGCGGTTCGGGACCATCAACAATCACTCCGGCATCCCGCCCACGCGGACGCTGCCCAATCCGGGTAATCTGGATCGCGTGCTGGTCGAATGCCGCTCCTTCGTGGGCGCGGTCGAATGCGTGCGGCATATTCTGCGCAACACCGACTTCAATGTGAGTCTCCGGCCTCATCCGCTGGAGCAGATCGAGAGTTACGAGCTTTACCGTCACATGTGGTTCGAGCCGGAGCATCGCGCGCGGGTGAGCGTGGACAAAAGCCTGTCGTTTTCGCATTGGGCGTCGGAACAGCTCGCCATACTGTCACCGACATCGGCGACCTTGCTGGAGGCCTATCTGCTCGGGGTTCCGGTGATCAATGTGGATTCGGTCAGCGGGACGGACGAATTCATGCGCGACTATGCGGAGATCACGAAGACCTGGCAGGAGGGCGGGCTGAACCTGCGCAGTTACGATGAACTGGTCGAGGCCCTGAACTCCTTCCGAAAGGGGTGGAAGTGCGAGCCCGTGGCGGCTCTCGACAGGCAGTTGGAGGAGTTCTGCAGCTACCATGAACAGAGCGGATCGGCTTGCCTGGCGGCTGCCCGGCATATCGAGCAGCTTGCGCGGAGCCGGAAACGGGCGCCGCTGCTGCCGATGTTCATGGTGGACCGAATCGACGCCATGAGCTTCAGGCGGATCCGCCGCAAGGAGCCCCTGCACCCCAACATGAACTATCGCCGGGGCTACCATGCGCTTCCGGCCGACCTCGATCACATCGCGGACAACATACTGCGTTCAGGGGAGGGCCGCTCCGCGGCAGGCGGTCCGGACCCGGAGACGTTCATGGAGAAGAAGGCACCGGTCGATGCGTAAGATCAATATTGGCGCCGGCCCCACCTGGCGCGAAGAGGGATGGGAGCTACTCGACAACGGAACAGGCAGCTATTCCGAACCCTGGAAACACAAGGGCAAATGCTGGGACACCAATCTGCCCTCGAACACATATGACATCGTCTTCACAAGCCACATGCTGGAGCATGTGCCGCATTTCCGGATCGAAAAGACAATCTCGGAGTTCAACCGCGTCATGAAGACCGGGGGAACGCTTCGTATCCTCGTGCCGAGCCTGAGAAAATATGCAACGGCGTATGTGAATGGCGATCTGGGTTATTTCTCCGGCTCCCGCCACTACAGCGACCATCTCGGAATCGGCGGAAGCTTCATGCGAATGATGATTTCACCTGGCCAGCAGACCGTTGCCATGAGCCGGGAGATGGACGAAATCTTCGGCGGGTATGCCCATCTGGCGGCCTATGACTTCGAGATGATGAAGGCCCTTCTGGAGAAATGGGGGTTTGGCGAGGTAAGGGAATCCGAGCCGGGGCAATCGGCGATCCCGGAACTTCGAACGCTTCAGCATCTGGTCCACGATGGGCAGAAGATCGACCGTTCCGACCGCTTCGTGAAGGAGAAGACGTTCATGAAGACGGGCAAGCCCTGGCATTTCGGAGGCTTCGACAAATCTTCCGTCACGCAACTGGCCGTGGAAGCGAAGAAGCTCCGGGACGAGCCCTATGCTTACGAGAAGGAATGGGAGTTCAACAAACGGGCGCGGTTCGGCGGCCCGCTGGACAACCTCAAGCTGTCCATTTTCAGGGTCGTTTCGTCCGGAGTGGACGGCTCTTACAACCTGGCCAGCAAGCTGGGCCTGCTGAGTGCCCTGCGTGCCTTCCGCCGTTGATGGCGGTTGTGCGGTCCTCCGACCCTGTCTCCAAACATGACGACGCAAACAGTCAGGACCGGGCGCAGGCCCGGGAACGCGCGCGAGGACGAGTTCACGCCGGCGCTGCGATCTTTCTTCGAGGACGCGAGGACGTGGCCGTGGCGGCAGCGGTTCGCGAACGCGCTGTTCATCCGCGACTATCAGGGGCTGCCACATACGTCGCCGCATGATATCGACCTGCTGATCGACGCGGACCTGCAGCCGGCGTTCGCCGACTTCGTAAGGGAGAAGGCGTTCGATCACGGCCTTCAGCCCATGATCTTGTTGCGCGAGGGGATGTCGTTCCTGCTCATATGCGACCTGGATGCATCCGCCGCGGGGAGGGCGTGGGCGTTTCTGGAAATTGGGGAGAGGCTACAAATTACCGAAAATCTGGCAATCGAAGCGAGCCAGATCTCCGTTGCGGCAAATACGAGCCTGCCGGTCCCGAGCGAGGATTGGGCCGCATTTCTCACCGTCGTGCAGGGTGTGCGAACGGGCAAGATCGCCAAGGCCGAGGCTCAGCTCGCGCAGATGGGGCTTGCCGCAGAATTGTCCCGGCCGCTTTTCCGGAAATTCTTGGATATTGACCTCGATCTCTCAGCCAACCTGTCTCAGTGCGGCGATGCACTGAGTAAACTGCAGCAGGTGGTCAAGCTGAAGAAGCGAACGCCTGCCAGCGCCCCGCTGACCGAAAACCCGGCCCGGTTGCTGCGGCGCCTGCTCAATCGCTTGTATCTCGTGCATCGGGGCCAGCCTTTGCTGTTTACGCTTCACGGCCCTGACGGCGTTGGCAAGACGACGGTCTGCGCAGAGGTGGAGCGAATCTTCGCTCGTCTGCCATTGCCCTTTGCTAGTTTTCATCACATTACCGGCTGGAAGGTCGCCCGCAAGAAATCAGGCGGGCAGGCTGACGGCCCCGCGCGCAAGGGTGATCCGGAGTGGCAGCCGGGAATCGTGCATCGGTCGATGCGCGCCGTCTATCGGTTGATGCCTCAAAGCGTGCGAGAACTCTACGTGCTTGTACAGGGGTACCACCATTACCTCGCCGAGCTGAGCGGATTGATCTACGGCCATTTTCGGGCCAACAGGATCATGCTCGTAGACCGCTATATCTATGACCTGACCGTGAAAAATATTGTCGCTGAAGTTCGTCCTCGATGGGTGCACGCCCTGTTTGCTCGCCTTGCGCGCAGGCCAGCGCGTGCCATCTTGCTGACCGACGAGCCCGAGAAAATCTACCAGCGCAAGCAGGAACTGAACGTCGATGAGATCAAGACGTATCTGCTCACCATCAAAGCGTTGCTGAAGGAGACGCACGTTTCGGTGGAGACGGTAGATGTCGCCGGGCGATTCCCCGAGGCAATCGCGAGGGATATCGCCACTCGAATGCTGGACGTTTGCGCCCCCTCATTGCTCATCTTGCTCAGAGCGTACAGGTCCGCCTCGCGCGAGCAGGGCGAAGAGCATACGGGCGCGGCAATGCCATAATGCGGGATTTCGTCGTGATGCCATTGATCATACTTCGCAAAATCCTGTGGCACGCGGGATTTTACCGGTGGCGCTTTCGCCGGCTATTTGGCTTGCAGGAATGTCAGTTGGGTGACGTCTGGTTTTCGATCGAGCATCCTGAGCATGTCAGCATCAGGTCGAAGACTATCGGTCAGGACCATCCCGCTGCCGAACCCGTCGGAATACAGCAGAAGGGCGACGGCCATATTGACCTTGGCGAAGATACGATCATTCGCCGCGGCGTGCGGCTAAACGTGCGCGGCACCGGCAGCATTAGGCTGGGCCGAGGCAGCGTGTTGGGGAAGCGAACAGTCATCGAGACATACGGTGCCGCGGACATCACAATTGGCGCTGGATGCAGGGTTGGGTGGGATTGTCTTTTCCTGCCGAGCGACCAGCATCTCGTGCTGAAGGACGGCAAGGAACTGCCGTTCGAGGATGACATCGTCATTGGAGATCACGTCTGGTTTGGAACACGCGTCGTCGTCCTCAAGGGCACCAGGATCGGCAGCAACTGCGTGGTCGCCGCGGGCGCAATCTGTCATGGCGAGTTCCCGGAAAATTGCCTTATTGCCGGTGCGCCAGCTAAGGTGATCAAGAAAGACGTGAATTGGCGTGACTTAAAAAAGCACGAAATTGCCGGCGTCCCCCGGGGCAGTACTGAATAACTTCAGACATGCTTGCTAATGTAGAGCGCTGGCTCATTGGCGGCCCGGCCCGCTGCGGCAAGTCCGCACTGGCGCAGGCGCTTTGGCGGGCGGACGGGCCGTTGGCCGCCATGCGGGTGGATGCGCTGCTGCACAAATACAAGAGATCGGGCCCATTCAGCAGCCCGGAGCAGGCAAGCGGCTTCCTGCACGCCTATCTGGAAAGGCCGCGGTTCATGGATGCTGGCAAAGCCAGCGTCTTGCGGCCTTGCGACGATATCGCGTGCGGAGCCGAAGTGGCGGCGCAAGCGGTTGCCGCACGCCAGAGCCTGTCCGGCCTGGAACTTATCTTCTCGGCTTTCGACGCGATGGCGAGCAAGCGCGGAAAACGCGGCTGGGCGGTCCTCGACCTGCACCCGGAGTTCCATTTCCGCGACTATCTGGCCGTGGCCCGGGATATGAAGCTTCTGGTCTGCCTGCGGGATCCGGTTGAAGCCATAGCGGCCTCCCTCTATTGGCGTCACTATCCTTCGCGCTGCCCGAGGGCGGCGAACCAGATGCGATACGCGGCGCGGCTGTGGCGGATGTCCGCCGTGGCGGCGTGCAGGCTGCGGGAGAAATTTCCGGATCGGGTTACGGTTGTCTCGAGCAACGCGATGTTCGCGGACGCGCGGGCGTTGCCGGAGTCCTTCGCTCTTCCAGCGGATGCCTTTCGCCGCCTGTTCGGCGGCGATCCGCTGTTTCACGCACGCCCGGAAAAGGGCGGGCTCGTGTTCCTGTGTCCCGATGGAGCCTGGCGTTCCCTGCTAAGCGATCGCGAACTCGAGCACCTGGAGCCGCTTCGCCGTATCTGGCGGGGCATGTGGAGTGGACGCCATCCCGCGGCGCCGGGCGGGCTGATGGCTGCCGCCACGTCGCGCTGGCCGGCTCTGACCAAACAGTTCGTGGATTTCATTCACGATCCGGCGAAAGGCCTCATGCGGGGCACCAACGCCATACGGCAGAGCGTCAAGAGGACGTAGAGCGTCGGATGGAATACTTCAGCTCCGTCTCCTACTTTCTGCGGCATTTCCCGCGCAGGACGCTTGCCGTTCTGGGGGCGGCGTTGATTGTCGCCCTTCTGGAAATGGCCAGCGTCAGCATGCTGCTGCCGATCATCGCCATCGGCGCGGGCGGCGAAACCGACAATCCGCTGATCCAGCATGTCCGGTCGGTATTCGCCAATAGCGGACTTCCGTTCGACTTCAATTCGCTTTTTCTCGCGCTGGCCCTGATTTTCTCCGCGAAGATCCTCGCGGAACTGTTCCTCGGGCTGTTCATCGCGCGAAGTTCGGTCCTGATCGCCCGCAGCTTCCGCAAGCGCATCATCGATGCGCTCCAGAACGTCTCCTGGAGCTACCTCACGGAGAAACCCCACGGTCTGGTGGTCAATCTGCTGTCGCAGGAGGTTGACCGCGCCACGGGTATATTCAACGCCATCCAGCGGATCACGGTCTCCGCCTTCATGTCCATCGGCTACATCATCGTCGGAATGACCGCTTCGTTCGAACTTCTTCTGGCCTCGGTCGCGATGGGCGCGGTCGGCATTCTCGTGGCCCGGCCGATGATGGGGATGGCCCGGCGCGCCGGAAAGGGACATGTGGAGAGCCTGCGCAACCTGTCCAGCGATCTCATGGAGGGAATGCAGGCTCTCAAGGCGTTCAAGGCCATGGGCCTGGAGCGTCAACTGCTCTCCACGCTTTCGACGGCGAATGACAGCTTCGTGGACGCCAATCTGCTGAAGGTCCGGGCGGAGCAGTTCCTGCATGCCTCCCAGCAGCTCCTGTTCGTCGTTGCAGTCGTGGCAGGCGTCTACGCCGCGCGGGAGTTTCTGGGCGTCGGGCTGATAGAGATCGGCTTTCTGGCGCTGATCCTGCTCCGTCTCAACGCGGCTATCGCGGGCCTCCTGAAAAAGCTTCAAGCCATTCAGAATCTCCACTACGCCCTTGGCAAGGTCGATGAGTTCACGGAGGAGATGGTGCAGCAGGCGGAGCGGCGAAAGGGCGGCGCGAAGCCGCGCTTTCCGGCTCCCATCCACTTTCGCGGCGTCAGCTTCGCAAGGGGCAACAGAAAGATTCTGGACAATGTGGACCTGACCATTCCCCGCAAGGGGCTGACCACGATCATAGGGCCGAGCGGTTCCGGCAAGACGACGATCGTGGATCTGATCTGTGGATTCTACTCGCCCGACGAGGGTGAGGTGCTGCTGGGGGAGCAGAATCTGTCGGTGGTGCATCTGCGTCACTGGAGACAGATGATCGGATATGTCTCCCAGGAGCCGGTTCTCCTGCATGACAGCATTGGAGAGAACATAGCCGCATTCGACGACACGGTTTCCAAGGCCAAGAGACTGGAGGCCCTGAAGATGGCTGGAGGCGAGCCCTTGTTGAAGGCTCTCAGTCACGGGCTGGAGACGCAGGCGGGGGTTGCCGGGCACAAGTTGTCAGGCGGGGAAAGGCAGCGCATCACCATTGCCAGAGCGCTCGCGCGCGATCCCAAGCTGCTCATTCTCGACGAGCCCACGGCTTCCGTCGATCCGGCTTCCGAGCGAGTCATCGTGGATGCAATCCGCAGGATCAGCCGGCGTATCCCGGTCATCGCGATCTCGCATCAGGCGAAGCTTGCCGAGGCCGCCGACGTGCGATACCAAATGTCGCGAGGGAAAGTGGTCAAAAAAGACTAGATAATCCGGTGGTTTGGCAAGCTCCCGACCGGAGCATTGCGAGTCCCGCATGGCCGTTTCGGACCATGCCTGTTTCATATCAAGATGGATCGAAGCCATGGCGCAAGGCACAAGCTCGAGGCTGGAAGCCTCGTATCGCTTCCCGAACAACTTCCAGCTTCATCTGAAGGCGAGGACATCGAGACTCCGCGGCCGTTTCCGCGAAGTTCTGCGCCAGGTCCTTCCTTCAAGGGTCCGGGGCGCCAAGGCGGCCGAGGCGGAAATCGGCCATGAGCTGGAAGACACGGCCGGACATTTCCGCAAGCATCACTGGGCCTTCGCGGAGAACATCTGGGCCCACGACTTTCATGGGGCCCTTGTGTCCCACTGGCCCCCGGACAGGTTTT
>JBFWSL010000073.1:0-13328 GCA_050248375.1 Hyphomicrobiales bacterium
GGCCGCCCGGGATACCCGGCGGCGCGCAATTGCCTCGCCCGGGCCTATCCGTTATGGTCCGCGCGGTCCGGCCATGGCCGCATCGGCACCCGTAGCTCAGCTGGATAGAGCGCCGCCCTCCGAAGGCGGAGGTCAGAGGTTCGAATCCTCTCGGGTGCGCCACTTCGGTATAAAACTGCGAACGCCAGCAGCCGCCGATTCTACGCCAGCAGCGGCGACAAGTGTCCGTAACAGTTCGGTTTTCGTGCCAAGGATGCGAATCTCGGCCGGACTGACGACCTCAACTCGCTGGGCAACGGCCCGCAAATGGTCCCGCCGGTATGTTCCATCTTCGTTTCGCAGCTTGCGCCGCGCGCTCAGTGCGAACCGGCGAAGGCTCTCTGGCGTGATGGCTGGTCCAATACGTTCAAGCGCCGCGGCGGCGCGTTCGGCATCCGCATGAGCTTGGTCGCGGATAGCGGTTAGTTCAGCGATCCGATCCTTGAGCGATGGATCGGCGGCGCTGATAACGCCATTCTCGATCGCCTCGTAGAGGCGCTTTAATTTCGCTTCTGCCTCGGTGACGCGTTTGCGAAGCTCGGCGATGTGTCCGCGCCGACGGTCATTCCATTCCTGCCGGTGCTCAAGCACTTGATCCATCATTGCGGTTAGGCGCTGGGGATCGAGCAAGCGCCATTCGAGGTGATCGACCACGGCCTTGTCCAGCTTGTCCATCGGCACCGTCAGGCCGCTGCAGCCCGCTTCGCCCTGACGAGCCTTGGTTGAACAGGTGTAGTAGCGATACTAGCTGCCCTTGCCCGTCCGGAGCGTCATAGCCCCGCCGCATGACGCACAGAAACATATCCCGGTGAGCAAAGTCGGGCCGCTGACCGCGCGGGGCGGCATCCATTGCGGGCTGCGCGCCTTCAACGCCGCCCGCACGGCCTCGAACTCGGCCTCCGTGATGATCGGGGGCACATCCATGACAGCGTGCTCGGCCTCGGGCTTAGCGTTGCGCGTCTTGTGATCGCGCGTATTGAAACGGTGCTGCCCTATGTAGGTCGTGCGGGTGAGAATCTGATGCACCGACGCGATGCCGAACTTGCCGCCGTCGCGTGTGCGGATGTTGCGGGCATTGAGGTGGTTGGTGATCGACTTGATCCCCATCGGCCCGCTGTCGCCATCGCCCTTCAGCGCGAGCCGATAGATCAGCCGCACCGTGTCGGCGTGAATTGGGTCGATCTCAAGCTTCTTCTTGATCTTCGCGCCGCGCTGCTCTGCCGCGACGATACGATAGCCGAGTGGCGGAAGCGCGCCGTTCCAATATCCTTGCCGCGCGTTCTCCTTCATCGCGCGCAAAGTATGCTTGGCGTTTTCCTTCGACTGATACTCATCGAACAGCGTCATGATCTGCCGCATCATCACGCTCATCGGATCGTCGCCGAGATCTTGCGTGATCGAGATCAACCGCACGCCGTTCTTCGCCAGTTTGCGAACGTAGAATTCGAACTGAAACTGATCGCGAAAGAAGCGCGAGAAGGAGTGGACGACGATGACGGTGAAGGTCGGCGGCTTCACCAAGGCGGCGTCGATCATCGCCTGGAAAGCCGGCCGGCGATCGTCGGTAGCGGTGTTGCCCGGCTCGACGAATTCAGCCGCAATATCCCAGCCCTTGGCGAGGCAATAGGCCGTGATCTGGCGGCGCTGATCGGGAATCGAAAGATCGCTCTCCGCTTGCCGTCCGGTCGAGACGCGCAAATAGAGCGCCGCCTTGGCAAGCGCGGCCGCGGGCGTCGGGTCAGGCGATGTGGGGGCTACGTCGGTCATGGCTCCACCAATCGCTGGATCGCGCGCATCGGTAGCACCAGCCGGAGGGAGTCCGGCAGGCGCACGAAACCGTTTCCCTCATAGAAGGCAGCAGCGCGGTCGCTGATGGCGTCGACCACCAGCATCGAAGAACCGACCGTTGCCGCGCTCGCATAGGCACGCCGCACGGCGTCCGCGAGGAGCATTGCGCCCAGGCGCTCACCCTGCCTCGCTTCCGAGACCGCAAGCCGCCCGACCAGCGTGGCGCTGACCAACGGATAACGCGGGATGTGCTTGCGGGCGACCGCCGGCACGTCGCCCTGCGCAACGCCCGTCGCGCATAGCGTATAGTAGCCCAGCACGATATCCGGCTTGTCCGGCTCGACCAGAATGAAGACCCCGTTCGCCTTGCGCCGCACATCCTGGCTCGCCTGCGTGCGAAGATAGCGGTCGAGGCTGTCGACGCCGCAGGAGAAGCCGCCCCGGTCGTGATGCGACGCGAGCGCCTCGATTCTCAAATCTGGCCGAGACGCCGCCATGCTCAGGAAGCGACCCGGCGCTTGTGCTCAGCCAAAGCGCGGACCAACCGCTCGCTCGGTTCAGGCGGATTGACCAACGCGTCGAAGAACGCCGCGCGGTCGCGATCAGACAGCACTAGCGTCTCATGCTCGGCGATCGTCCGGCGTGCGGTGTCGGTGAGCGCGGTCACGCAGAAGTCGCTGACCTTGCGCCGCGACAGATGGGCGGCCCGCTCGATAAGGTCCTTCGTCTCTTCGTCCAGCCGGAATCCGAGGCGCTCGACACGATTGGGCGTTTCCCGTTCGCTCTTGGACTGCTTGCGCGGCATTGGGGTCACTCCTGGCATGAGCTACGTTTCCCCAACAATGTACGTCATATGGACTAACAATTCAAGCCATTTCTATTCGTGCTTTAGGCGAGCGGCCCAAAGATCGCGTCAAGCTCGTCGGAGAAGTGGCCTTCTATTACCCGCAGCTCGGTCTTGGTGATCGGCACCACCTCTGGCCAGTCGTCCGTGACAACGATCGACCGCTCCAGGAGCACGGCCGACCGGCCCGCGCGCGGTGGGGGCGGAAAAACGTAGTCGTAGAGATCGTCTATGCCGACAGGCCCCTCAGGGCGGGTTCGGCCATCTTGCCGCTTGGTGACCATGTCTCACTGGACTAACGCGCCGCGCGTTGTGCAACCGGAAACCGAAGGCATCGCACCTTAGCGTATTAAAACAGGCAATTGGCGGAATCGCCGACCGGCTCACAGGAACTAACGAGGCTCCGCCCCGCGCTCGGCCAGGGTGATGTCCCGGCTATGTTGCATTCACGATCCCGGCGTCGAATTCCTGCGGGCTGCAACTGGACTACCCAGACGTGTATCCACTGGCTACACTGCCTCAATGAAGGATGTTGGCATTCGCATCAGAGTCCAGCGCGAGCTTCGCGATCGGTTTCTCGAGGCCTGTCGATCGCAGGATCGGCCAGCTTCGCAAGTGTTACGCGAGTTCATGCGCGCGTATGTTGTTAAGCTCGAATCCAGCAAAGAAGACAAAGATCGATCGTCATCAGCGGAGAGCACGCCAGCCTAGCGATGGCGCAGGGGGCTACTTGAAAAAACGGGAGGACCCTCTTGAGGAAATACGAAAACGCCAGGCTCTCGCAGCAGAGCGGCGGCGTGAACTGCTGGAGAACCTGAAAGCCCAGCAGACAAAGCCGAAGGCCGCTGACACCAAACAATTTTCGACAGGCCCAGAGACCGAGAAGAGGGCCGCGCTGGACGTTAGCGCGGCCATGTCGGCGGCGGAATCCATTTATCTCATACCTTTTGAAGTTCAACTGGGCGAGCCAGCCGTTTTGAACCGCCCGACCATCGCGCTTCTTCTGCGGTTTTTCGAAGCTCTGTCGAGCGGCGTGAGCGCCAGCGTTCTGCAATGGCCGTTCAGCCTGCGTGATGTCTCGATTCTTCATCCGCTCGCGATGGCCGCACTACTGCGCGTCAGTGAAAAGAAGACCACCGGTAACTACATATGGTGCGATCCGGCGCCGTCCTGCCGCACGCTTTATTTTCCGTGGCGCGGCGGCGCGAACCTGTCGGGCCAGCGATACCTGCTGCGGCGCACCGACCTCACCGACTGGAATAAATATCACCTTACCCGCCGCATCGCCGCGCCCGACACACCCCCGATATTAGCGGACAAGCTCCACGAAACGATCGGCCACCTTGACCGCCTACGCGCGCGGGAAACAACGAAACCACATCTCGCGCATCCGGCGCTCTGCGAGCTCTACCCCGCATTCGCGGCGCTGAACGACGGTCAGGCCTTTGCGGGCGCGCAGAACGAGCTTTTCGGCCGCGTCAGCTTCGGCGCGGCTTTGGGCAGAATGACCGATCACCGCCCGGCGCTCACCGCGCCAGAGAACGCGCCCTACGGACTCTATGGCATTGCGCACGATGCCGATCTGCGCCGCGCGCTCGGCGCGCGCTGCATTACCGGACTGGGCCGCACGCCGCAAATCTGCGTTCTCGATCTCAATGCGCTCGGCTTGAAGCGTCTCGGTCACGACTGGGCCGAGCGCACCGAACAATTCGTCACTGAGGTGATGAAGCGCTTTCCCGATATCCCGTTTCTCGCCGTCACGAACGACCCGTTCGTTCACCGCAAGGCCGAGGGCATCCTGCGCGGCCGGCTGCGGCCCAAACGTCCGGCCTCGAAAATCATCGTGCGCACGATACAGGACATTGTGAGCGCGGACTCGCTGCCGGAAAGCTGGCCGCCGGTTGGAGCCCGTTTCAGCACAACGGGCGGCCTCGCCGCCGCCCCCATGCAGCGCGGAAATTCCGTTATCGCCCGCAACGGCCATGCGAGCCACTGGATTCGGGACGGTTTAACCGCTTAAATGTTCCCCCCGGCCCAGGGAGGGCCGAAATTTCCCCAGAGTTCGCAGGATCATGCAGGATTTCGGAGATGCGTTCGGCCTGGCCTTCCAACTGGTCCTGTCGGCCGACAGGGACCTGATCGAGATCATCGTTCTCTCGCTCAAGGTCAGCCTGACGGCGATGCTGGTTTCCTGCGCCGTGGGCCTGCCGCTGGGCGCCGCCATCGGCATGAGCCGGTTCCGGGGCCGCAGCGCCGTCATCATCGTCCTCAACTCGCTGATGGGCCTGCCGCCGGTGGTGGTGGGCCTGTGCGTCTATCTGATGCTGTCGCGTGCGGGGCCGCTGGGATGGATGTCGCTGCTCTACACGCCCACGGCGATGATCATCGCCCAGTCCATCCTCATCACGCCGATCATCGCGGCGCTGTCGCGGCAGGTGATCGAGGATCTGCACAACGAGTATTCCGAACAGTTCCGTTCGCTCTGCGTACCGCCGATGACGGCGGCGGGCGCGCTGCTGTGGGACGCCCGCTACAGCCTGCTGACGGTGGCGCTGGCCGGCTTCGGCCGCGCGGTGGCGGAAGTGGGCGCGGTCATCATCGTCGGCGGCAACATCGACCACCTGACGCGGGTGATGACCACCGCGATCGCGCTGGAGACGTCCAAGGGCGACCTGGCGCTGGCGCTGGCGCTCGGCATCGTGCTGCTGACCATCGCGCTGACGGTGAACGCGGCGGTCATGGGCTTGCGCATGACGGCGGCGAGATGGGCCTATGCCTGACATGCAACGCATGGCCATTACGCTCGTGCTGCTGATTGCGTTCATCGTCTGCGGCAATCGCGCGGCTTGCGCTGCCGGCGTCACGGATTCCGCCGGGCGCACGGTGGAAGTGCCGGACAAGATTTCGCGCGTCTATGCCTCCGGGCCGCCCGCCTCGGTGCTGCTCTACGCGCTGGCTCCGGAAACGCTGATCGGCTGGCCGCGGGCCCTGCGCGCGGAGGAACTGCCCTATGTGGCGGAGCCCTACCGCAAGCTGCCCGAGGTCGGCCGTCTCACCGGACGCGGAGGCACGGCGAACCTGGAAGTGGTGATCCGCGAGAAGCCCGACCTGATCGTCGACTTCGGCTCCGTGCGCGACACCTATGTGTCGCTCGCCGACAGCGTGCAGAAGCAGACGGGCATTCCCTACATTCTCATCGACGGACGCTTCGAGGCGACGCCCACGGCGCTGCGGACCGTGGGCAAGGTGCTCGGCAAGGCCGAACTGGCGGAACGCCAGGCGCGCTACGCCGAGACCCTGTTCAGGCAGCTCGAAACGGGCCTGAAGGACATTCCGCAGGAGAAGCGCCCGCGGGTCTACCTCGCCCGCAACGCGGACGGGCTGGAGAGCGGGTCGGTCGGCTCGATCAACACCGAGATCCTGGAGCGCGCGGGCGGGCGCAACGTGGTCGGCGAGGTGCCGGGCCGGCGCGGGCTGGTGCAGCTCACCATGGAGCGCATCCTCGCCGCCGATCCGGAGATCATCGTCACCTGGGACCGCAATTTCTACCAGGCCGTCTGGAAGGACCCGGTCTGGGCCAACGTCACGGCGGTCAAGAACAGGCGGGTCTATCTCAGCCCGACGGCGCCTTTCGGCTGGATCGACAGGCCGCCGTCGCTGAACCGGCTGATGGGCCTGAAGTGGATGGCCGGCATCCTCTATCCCGACCGCTTCGGCTTCGACCTGGCGGCGGAGACACGGGCCTTCTACGAGCTTTTCTACCATGTGACGCTGGGCGACCGGGAGCTGGAGCAATTGCTGGAATGGACGCGCGGAACCCCGCCCTGAGCCGCAGCGCCGCCACGGCGGCGCCGCTGATCGCCACGCTGGCGCTGCTGGTCGGCGCGCTCGCCCTGTTCGCCGCCACCATCGGCGCCTATCCGATTTCCTTCCCCCAGCTTTTCGAAGCGCTGACCGGCAGGCGCGATATCGCCGATCCGGCCGCCGCAACCGTGCTGCTCCAGGTGCGGCTGCCGCGCATCGCCGCCGCTCTCCTGGTGGGCGCGGCGCTGGCCGGCGCGGGCGCGGTCTACCAGGGGCTGTTCCGCAACCCGCTGGTCTCGCCCGACATCCTCGGCGTTTCCACCGGCGCGGGGCTCGGGGCGGTGCTCGGCATCTTCCTCTCCCTGCCGCTCGCCTTCATCCAGCTTTTCGCCTTCGCCGGCGGCATCGCGACCGTGGCGCTGGTCTACTCCATCGCCGCCGGCGTGCGCGGGCGCGAGCCGGTGCTGGTGCTGGTGCTGGCGGGCGTCGTGGTCGGATCGCTGGCGGGGGCGGCAATCTCCTTGCTCAAGGTGCTGGCGGACCCCTACGACCAGCTTCCGGCAATCACCTTCTGGCTGCTGGGGAGCCTCGCCTCCACGCGGCTGGAGGATGTGCTCGGCGTGCTGCCGGCGGTGGCCGTGGGACTGGTGCCGCTGGTGCTGCTGCGCTGGCGCATCAACGTGCTGTCGCTCGGCGACGAGGAGGCGCGCTCGCTCGGCGTGGAGGCGGGACGCGTGCGTCTCGTGGTGGTCGCCGCCGCCACGCTGATGACGGCAAGCGTGGTGGCCATCTCCGGCGTCATCGGCTGGGTCGGGCTGGTCATGCCCCATATCGCGCGCATGCTGGTGGGCCCGAATTTCGACCGGTTGCTGCCCACCGCCATGCTGCTGGGGGCGGGCTACCTGCTGCTGGTGGACACCATCGCGCGCACCATGGCCCAGGTGGAGACGCCGCTCGGCATCCTCACGGCCATCATCGGCGCGCCCTTCTTCCTGTGGCTGCTGGCGCGAGGCCGGGAAGGCTGGACATGACCGCGGTGCTGGAGGCGGAAAGTCTCGGCATCGGCTATCCGGGCCACGCGGTCGGCCGCGATATCGACATCGACGTGCGCGAGGGCGAGGTGCTGTGCCTGCTCGGGCCCAATGGCGGCGGCAAGACCACGCTGTTCAAGACCATGCTCGGGCTGCTGACGGCGCAGCAGGGAACCGTGCGGATCGGCGGGGCGCCCATCGCGTCGCTGCCGCGCGGAGAGATCGCCCGGCGCATCGCCTATGTGCCGCAGGCGCATACCGCCCACTTCCCCTACCGGGTGATCGACATGGTGCTGATGGGCCGCACGGCGCATCTGGGACCGTTCGCCACGCCCGGCCCCAGGGACCGGGAACGGGCGCGGGCGGCGCTGGCCACGCTCGGCATCGGCCATCTGGCGGAAAGCGAGTACACGCGCATCTCGGGCGGCCAGCGGCAACTGGCGCTGATCGCGCGGGCGCTGGCGCAGGACGCGCCGACGCTGGTGATGGACGAGCCGACGGCGAGCCTCGACTTCGGCAACCAGGTGCTGGTGCTGTCGCAGATCCGCCAGCTCAGGCAAACCGGCCTCTCCATCGTGCTCTCCACGCACGATCCCGACCATGCCTTCGCCTGCGCCGACCGGGTGGCGATCCTTGCGCGGGGCGGCATCGTGGCCCTGGGCAAGCCGGACAAGGTCGTCACGCCGGCGAGGCTGAAGGACATCTACGGGGTGACGGTAAGCATCGGCAGGCTCAAGGGCGGCCAGACCGTCTGCGCGCCGTCCTTCGCGGGCAACGGGACGGCAAAGCGCGGTCGGGACGTGTAGCCCGCATGGAGCGCTTCGCTCGGCTTCATCCGGGCTACGGCGTCCGCGCCAGCCGGTCGAGCATGGCTCTCACGGCCCTGATCTGGGGCGCTTCGCGGGCGAGGAACGGCTTGCCGGTGTAGCCCCACCAGTCCCAGCAGCCCCTGGGATTGACCGCGCTCGACTTCACCTGGGGAAACAGCAGGACGATGCGGTTGGCGGCGGCCCAGCGGATATAGCCGCTGCCCTCGATGAAGGTGTCGCCCACGAACTCCCGGCCCTGCCTGCAGCCATGGAAGACGACGTGGACGCGGCAGCCGGGCTGCTTCCGGCAGGCGCCGGGAACATATACCGCCCCCTCCTCCGCCAGCCCGTCGCCGGAGCCCGGGGCGTAGGGGCGCTGGTCGAACGGCATCAGGCCCGAGGTGTCGTTGGCGGGTCCGGAGAGGCCGCCATAGATGTGGCCAAGGATGGCCCCGGCCTGGTCGTAATCGCAGTCGGTCAGGAACGGGCTTTCGGAGACGCCGCATTCGCCGCCGCCCTCCTCGGTCAGGAAGGCATGTCCGGCCTTCGGGTTCTCCACCAGCGCGATGGCCTCGCCGGACAGTCCGAGCTTTTCATAGAGCTCCGCCGCCCGGCGCACGATGGCCGACGCGACGGTCTGGTCCCGGCCCCCGGTGAAGAGATAGACGCGGTCGCCGGCGAGACCCGCCAGCGGCGCGATGTCGCCCGCCCCGGCTGCCTCGCGCGCGCGCTCCGCGAGCCTGCCGGGATCGCCGACGCCCAGGCCGGAGAGCCGGTCGGCCGTGCAGCCCTCGAGCGCCTGAGTAGCGTTGGCGGCGAGCGCCTGCGCCCAGAAGGGAGAGTGGCGCGTGAGCGGATTCTCGGCGCAGCCCCAGGGGCCGCCGGCGACGATACCGGCTCCGGTAACGATGTCGTCATGGGCGAGATGGAACTGCCCGGCCATGTAGGCGCCGGAGGAAAGGCCGGAGACGGAGCTTTCCCCGAGCTTCGCGCCGAGCGCGGGAAGCGGCGGGGGAGAAGCATCCGAGCAGCCCGCCAGCGCAGCGACGGCGAGCGCCAGCAGCAGCGCCGCGGCGCGGGCCATGGGGCCGGACCGGCCGCCGCACGGGGGCGGCGGCGCAGTGTGACAGGCCACCCCCATGGAAACCAATCCGAAACCGAACGGGCGCACTCTCATGGCGACGCGAATCATCTCACGGCGCGCCCCGCAGGGGAACGCACCGCAGGCGAGAAGCGGGTCGGCTCGGTCACTTTTCGACGGGCAAGTGAAAATTCCACTTGCAAGAGGGGGCAACCGAGTGCATATGCGCTAGCTGTTTCCTGCACGCTTGGTGCAGGGGTCATCTACTGGTTGGGGAGGACGCCATGTCACTCGATGACGGCCTCTTCCAATTGGGGATGGACTTGGATCTACGTTCAAGCACCACCCGAACGGAAGAAAAAGCATCCACCTTCGGCGCCGGACATGCTCCGGAGGATCGGAAGGATTTTTTTTGTGAGCGGGGTGGAGTCCGGTTCGCCGGCACCCATCTCCTGGTGGACGTTGTTGGCGGAACACGCCTGGACGACTGCGACCACATCGAAGACATGATGCGGCGCGCGGTGGAGGCCTCGGGGGCGACCCTGTTGCACATCCACACGCACCACTTCACGCCGAATGGCGGTGTCTCGGGCGTGGCGGTCCTGGCCGAATCCCACATCAGCATCCATAGCTGGCCCGAATGCGGCTACGCGGCGCTGGACATCTTCATGTGTGGCGATGCGGATCCGCACAAGGCGGTTGACGTGATCGAAGAGGCGTTCACGCCCCGGAAGATCATCGTCAAGGAACTGTTGCGTGGCGAAGAACTGGACGTATGGAACGCTGGATCGACGAAACCCTGCACCCACATTGGCGCGTCAGCCTGAAGGCTGAACGTGTCCTGCATGAGGTCAGGACGGAGCACCAGCACCTTGTCATCTTCGACAATCCGACCTTTGGCCGGATGATGATGCTCGACGGCGTCGTGCAACTCTCGACGACGGACGAATTCATCTACCACGAAATGATGGCTCACGTGCCGCTGCTCGCCCATCGCGAGCCGCGGCGCGTGCTCATCATCGGCGGCGGCGACGGCGGCGTTCTGCGCGAGGTGCTGAAGCACGCATCCGTGGAGAAGGCGGTGCTCTGCGAGATCGACCGCCAGGTGATCGATACGTCGCTGCAATACCTGCCGGAAATTTCCGCGGGAGCCTTCGACGATCCGCGCACGGAAATCCTCATCGCCGACGGGGTGAAATTCGTCGCGGAGACGGATCAGCGCTTCGACTGCATCATCGTGGACTCCACCGAGCCGATCGGCCCGGCGGAAGTGCTGTTCGGACGGCCCTTCTTCGAGGGCTGCAAGCGGGCGCTCAACAAAGGCGGCGTGGTCATCGGCCAGAACGGCCTGCCCTTCGTGCACGCCGGACACCTGGCCGGCACCGGAAAGCTGCTCGGCGACATCTTCAGGGATTCCGCCTGCTTCCTGTGCGGACAGCCGACCTATTTCGGCGGCCCCTTCGCGCTCACCTGGGCGAGCGACAAGAAGGACATGCGCGACTGGTCGGCGAAAAAGCTGGCCAGGCGTCAGAAGAAGCGGAACATCGTCACCCGCTATTACACCGCGGACGTGCATGTGGGCGCGTTCGACCTTCCGGTCTACATCCAGGACATCTGGGCCGGCGGACCGGGTCTGGTGAAGGCCTGAGGCGCTTCCAGCGAACTCCTTGTTCCAGCGCACCATCCGGCCAAGTGGAATCGTTTGGCCGATAAGATGATGCGCCAGATCAATAGCTTGAGCATGATCTTATCGGAAAAGTGGTATCCACTTTTCCGGATCATGCTCCAGCGAAAGCCGGGAGTGACGGGCGGGGTCACGCCGCGGGAAGCAGGTAGTGCAGGCTGAACAGCCTGTCTGCGTCCGTCCAGCTATGGGCCGTCATCCAGCCGGCGCGTCCGGCCAGCTCGCGGAAGCGGGGGATCGAGTATTTGTGGGAATACTCGGTGCGGATGCGCTCTCCCTCCCCGAAGTCGAAGCTGCGCCCGGCGACGCGCACGCTCTGGCGCGCAAGGCTGCGCAGGTAGATCTCTATGCGCGCCTCGGCTTCGTTGTAGACCGCCTCATGGGCGAAGGCGTCGAGGTCGAAATCCGCGTCCAGCTCGGCGTTGATGCGCCGGAGCAGGTTGAGGGTGAAGGCCGCCGTCACGCCGCTCGCGTCGTCATAGGCCGGGATAAGAATGTCCGGGCTCTTGCTCAGGTCCGCGCCGACGATGAAGGAACTTTCCGGCCCGAGCACGTCGCGGGCGTTGGCGAGGAACCGCACGGCTTCCTCTGTCTCCAGGTTGCCGATGGTGGAGCCGGGAAAGAAGCCGAGCCTGGGAGCGCCCTCGGCCTCCCGCGGCAACTCGACGGGCGCGCCGAAATCCGCCTCCACCGGCACGATGTCGAGACCGGGATAGCTGCCATTGAGCCGCGCCACGGCGCCGTCGAGGGCGTCGGTGGAAATATCGATGGGAACATAGGCGGCGAGGTCGTCGAGATGGTCGAGCAGGATGCGGGTCTTGCGGCTGGAGCCGGAGCCGAATTCGACCAGGGCGCGGCCCGGGCCCGCCAGCCGGGCGATGTCGCCGGCGCGGTCGCGCAGAATGCCGATCTCGGTGCGGGTGAGGTAGTACTCATCCAGCCTCGTGATCGCCTCGAACAGCTCGGAACCGCGGGCGTCGTAGAGAAAGCGGCTGGGGATGAAACGGGGGCGCGAGTTCAGTCCGTCGAGGACGGCGGCCGCGAACTTCCCGTCGCGGCGCCCTTGCGGCGTTGCGCCGTCGGCGGCCATCACTCGTCCTCCGCCAGGCGCAGGCCCATGAACTGCCAGCGCGAGGCCGGATAGAAGAAGTTGCGGTAGGTGGCGCGCACATGCCCGTCTGGCGTGGCGCAGGAACCGCCGCGCAACACGAACTGGTTGCACATGAACTTGCCGTTGTACTCGCCGACCGCGCCGGGCGCCGCCCTGAAGCCCGGATAGGGCAGATAGGCGCTGGCGGTCCATTCCCACACGCCGCCGAACATCTCACGCAGGCCTTCGCCGGCGCCCGCCGGCAGCGGCCGATGGACGCCGCTTCCCGCGGTCTGGCCCAGGGGCGGGATCGCGTCGGCGGCCACCTCCCACTCGAACTCCGTGGGCAGGCGCCTGCCGGCCCAGCGGGCGAAGGCGTCGGCCTCGTAGTAGCTGATGTGGCAGACAGGCGCGGCCGGGTCGACGGGCAGAAGGCCGTGCAGCGTCATCTGCAGCCACTCGCCGTCGCGCCGTTCCCAGTAGAGCGGCGCGCGCCAGCGGCCGGCGTTGACCGCCGCCCATCCGTCGGAGAGCCACAGCGACACGGTTTCGTAGCCGCCGCCGGCCATGAATTCGAGCCACTCGCCGTTGGTGACCGTGCGGCTGGCGAGACCGAAAGGCCGGACCAGAACTTCGTGGCGCGGCCCCTCGTTGTCATAGGCGAAGCCGTTGCCGTTATGGCCGACGGTGCGGATGCCGCCATGTACCGGAATCATCCGGAGCGCGGGCAGCGCACGCACGCCCCTGGCGGGCTCGGGCAGATAGACGGGACGCAAGGGCTGCGCGGCGAACAGGGCGAGGATGTCGGTCAGCATCAGCTCCTGATGCTGCTGCTCGTGGTTGATGCCAAGCTCGATCAGCTCCAGCGCCGCTTGCGACGGACCGGAGGCCATGAAGCGGTCGAGCGCCTCGTCCACATGGGCACGGTAGCCGCGCACCTCCACGGCGGACGGCCGCGTGAGCAGGCCGCGATGGGCGCGCGGGTGGCGTTCGCCCTCGGCCTCGTAATAGGAATTGAAGCAATAGGCGAAGCGGTCGTCGTGCATCCGGTATTCCGGATCATGCTGGCGCAGGACAAAGGCCTCGAAGAACCAGGTGGTATGGGCCAGGTGCCATTTCATGGGGCTGGCGTCGTCCATGGCCTGGACCACCATGTCC
>JBFWSL010000074.1:0-13289 GCA_050248375.1 Hyphomicrobiales bacterium
TTCCGCCAGGCTGATGCTCGACCACTTGCCGTCCAGCCAGTCGGCCTTGTTTGGCTTGTAGGCCTGGCTGACCGAGAATTCCGGGTCCAGCCGGTCGCGGAAGTCGGATTTCATCCTGTCGACTTCTTCCGCCGTCACCAGCCCCTCGTTGACGAGCTGCTCGCCGTAGATGCTGACGACGCTGGGATGCTGGCGGATCGCCTTGTACATCAGCGGCTGGGTGAAGGCCGGCTCGTCGCCCTCGTTGTGGCCGAAGCGCCGGTAGCAGAACATGTCGATGACCACCGGCTTGTGGAACTGCTGGCGGAACTCCGTCGCCACCTTGGCCACATGCACCACCGCTTCCGGGTCGTCGCCGTTCACGTGGAAGATCGGCGCCTCGATCATCCTCGCCACGTCGGAAGGGTAAGGCGAGGAGCGCGAGAAATGCGGCGCCGTGGTGAAGCCGATCTGGTTGTTGACGATGAAATGGATGGAGCCGCCGGTGCGGTGGCCGGTCAGGCCGGAAAGCCCGAAGCACTCCGCCACCACGCCCTGTCCCGCGAAGGCGGCGTCGCCGTGCAGCAGCAGCGGCAGCACCTGGCTGCGCGACTTGTCGCGCATCTGGTCCTGCTTGGCGCGCACCTTGCCGAGCACAACCGGATCGACGATCTCCAGGTGCGACGGGTTGGCGGTGAGCGACAGGTGCACCCGGTTGTTGTCGAACTCGCGGTCCGAAGAGGCGCCGAGGTGATATTTCACGTCGCCGGAGCCTTCCACGTCGTCGGGCTTCCACGAGCCGCCCTGGAACTCGTTGAAGATGGCCTGGTAGGGCTTGGCCATCACGTTGGCGAGCACGTTGAGCCGGCCGCGGTGGGGCATGCCGATGACGATGTCGCGCAGGCCCAGATGGCCGCCGCGCTTGATGATCTGCTCCAGCGCCGGAACCATCGACTCCGCGCCGTCCAGGCCGAAGCGCTTGGTGCCGGTGTACTTGACGTCGAGGAACTTCTCGAAGGATTCCGCCTCGATCAGCTTGTTGAGGATCGCCTTCTTGCCTTCCGGCGTGAAGGTCACCTCCTTGTCGCGGCCCTCGATGCGGTCCTGGATCCAGCCCTTCTGCTCCGGCGAGGAGATATGCATGAACTCCACGCCGATATGCTCGCAGTAGGTGCGCTGCAGGATGTCGATGATCTCGCGGATGCTGGCGAACTCCAGCCCCAGCACGTAGTCGAGGAAAATCTTGCGGTCGAGGTCGCGCGGCGTGAAGCCGTAGGATTCCGGGTCGAGTTCGGGATGCGCCTCGTTGCGCTCCAGCCCGAGCGGGTCGAGCTTGGCCGCCAGATGGCCGCGCACGCGGTAGGCGCGGATCATCATCAGCGCCCGCACCGAATCCCGCGTCGCCGCCAGCGCCAGTTCGCTCGGCAGCTCGCCGCCCAGCTTCTGCGCCCGGGCGCGCATGCGGCCCGAGACCTCCTGCTCCACCGGACCCCAGTCGCCGTCCAGGGCGCTGACCAGTTCGCCGTTGGCCGCGATCGGCCAGTGCGACTCCTTCCAGGTGGGTCCGCGAGATTCCGCGAGCACGTCCTCCCGGCTGTCCTGCAACTGCTCGAAGAAGGCGCGCCACTGCGCGTCCACCGACGACGGGTTCTGCTGGAAGCGTGCGTAAAGGTCTTCGATGTAGCCCGCGTTGGCGCCGTCCAGAAACGACGTGCGGGCAAAGACTTGATTCAGGTCCTGCCTGGACATGGCCACCCTCTTGCGGGTGCTTGGCGGAGCACCGGCCTCGATGCAGATATGCCGGTCCCCCTACCGCGAATCAAGTGCGGATCAGCCCGGCTTCGACCTTTTAATACCTGAATTCAGCTCCTACCAAGCGCCGATGGCGTATGCCCGGCACACGCGGTCACTCTCTCGTGAGCGCCGGCGGGGGCGGCGGGGCCGCCTGCCCGCAAAACAGGCAGGCGGAATTTCTCAGAGCATGATCCGGAAAAGTGGGTACCGCTTTTCCGACAAGATCATGCTCAAGCTATTGACCTGGCGCATCATCTTATCGGCCAGGCGACGCTACCTGGCCGGATGATGCGCTAGCATGATCCGGAAAAGTGGATACCGCTTTTCCGACAAGATCATGCTCAAGCTATTGACCTGGCGCATCATCTTATCGGCCAGGCGATGCCACCTGGCCGGATGATGCGCTAGCGCTTCCGGGGCTTGGCCGTCTTCTTCGCGGACTTCCCGGCCGTTTTCCCGGCAGGCTTCCTGGCTGCCGCCTTGCCTTTCGCGGGAGCGGCCTTCTTCTTCGCGGGCCTGGCCGCCGCCTTCTTTTTCGCGGAGGCTGCTTTCTTCTTCGCGGGCTTGGCCGCTGTCTTCTTTTTCGCGGGGGCGGCTTTCTTGCCGGCCGGCTTTGCCGTCTTCTTCGGCGCCTTGCGTGCGAGCAGCCCGGCCAGCGTGGTGCCCAGCGCCGCCGGCGAACTGGCCACCGCGATCCCCGCCGACCGCATGGCCTCCATCTTGTCCTCCGCGCCGCCCTTGCCGCCGGAGATGATGGCGCCCGCATGGCCCATGCGCCGGCCCGGAGGCGCGGTGACGCCGGCGATGAAGCCGACCACCGGCTTCTTGATCTTAGAACGCTTGAGGAAGTCGGCCGCGTCCTCTTCCGCCGAGCCGCCGATCTCGCCGATCATGATGATCGACCGGGTCTTCGGGTCGGCCAGGAACAGCTCCAGGCAGTCGATGAAATTGGTGCCGTTCACCGGATCGCCGCCGATGCCGATGCAGGTGGACTGTCCCAGCCCCGCCGCCGTGGTCTGGGCGACGGCCTCGTAGGTCAGCGTGCCCGAGCGCGACACGATGCCGACCGAGCCCGGCTTGTGGATATGGCCGGGCATGATGCCGATCTTGCACTGGTTGGGCGTGATGATGCCCGGGCAGTTCGGCCCGATCAGCCGGGTCTTCGAGCCCTGCAGGGCCCGCTTGACCTTGATCATGTCGAGCACGGGTATGCCCTCGGTGATGCACACCACCAGCGGGATTTCCGCGTCGATGGCCTCCAGGATCGCGTCGGCCGCGAAGGGCGGCGGCACGTAGATCGCCGAGGCCGTGGCGCCGGTCGCCTCCACCGCCTGCTCCACCGTGTCGAATACCGGCAGGTTCAGGTGCCTGCTGCCGCCTTTTCCGGGCGTCACGCCGCCGACCATCTTCGTGCCGTAGGCAATGGCCTGCTCGGAATGGAAGGTGCCCTGGGCCCCGGTGAAGCCCTGGCAGATGACCTTGGTGTTCTTGTCGACGAGGACGGACATTACGCTGCCTCCTTCACCTGGGCCACGATCTTCCTGGCCGCGTCGTCGAGGTTGTCGGCGGCGATGATCGCCAGCCCCGACTCGTTCAGGATCTTCTTGCCCAGCTCCACGTTGGTGCCTTCCAGCCGGACCACCAGCGGCACGTCGATGGCCATCTCCTTGGCCGCCGCCACGATGCCTTCCGCGATGATGTCGCAGCGCATGATGCCGCCGAAGATGTTGACCAGGATGCCCTTCACGTTCGGGTCCGACAGGATGATCTTGAAGGCGTTCATCACCTGCTCCTTGTTGGCGCCGCCGCCCACGTCGAGGAAGTTGGCGGGCGAGGAGCCGTAGAGCTTGATGATGTCCATGGTGGCCATGGCCAGCCCCGCGCCGTTGACCATGCAGCCGATGGCGCCGTCGAGCTTGATGTAGTTGAGGTTGAACCTCGACGCCTCCACCTCGGCCGGGTCCTCCTCTGAGAGGTCGCGCAGCTCCAGGATGTCCTTGTGGCGGTAGAGCGCGTTGCCGTCGAAATTCATCTTGGCGTCGAGGCACAGCAGGTCGCCGCCGTCCGTCACCACCAGCGGGTTGATCTCCAGCAGGCTGGCGTCCTTCTCCACGAACATGCGGTAGAGGTTGCCGATCAGCTTCACGCACTGCTTGACCTGGTCCCCTTCCAGCTTCAGCGCGAAGGCGATCTTGCGCCCGTGGAACGCCTGGTAGCCGCAGGCCGGGTCGATGGTGAAGGTGAGGATCTTCTCCGGCGTCTTGGCCGCCACCTCCTCGATGTCCATGCCGCCCTCGGTGGAGCAGATGAAGGCGATACGCGAGGTCTCCCGGTCCACCAGCGCGGAGAGATACAGCTCCCGCCTGATGCCGGAGCCCTCCTCCACATAGACGCGGCCCACCTTCTTGCCCTCCGGCCCGGTCTGGTGGGTGATCAGCGTCATGCCGAGCATCTGGTCGGCGAGGGCGCGGACCTCGTCCAGCGAACGGGCGAGCTTGACGCCGCCGCCCTTGCCGCGGCCGCCCGCGTGAATCTGGGCCTTCACCACCCAGAGGCTGGAATCGATGTTCCGCGCCGCCTCGACCGCCTCGTCGGCCGTGAAGGCGATGCCGCCCCTGGCCACGGGAACGCCGTATTGGCGCAGCACCTGCTTTGCCTGGTATTCGTGGATGTTCATGGCACTCCGGCCCGGCCGGACACCGGGCTCCCTCGAGAATTTCCCCCGTCACGCCGCTGCTGAACGGCGCCTTGCCTAGAAAAAGGCGGCCGGACCCATGTCCGGCAACCGCCGTGGCATACCATATACCAGCGGCGGGCGCGCGCCTTATTTAAGGCCGGGGGCGATTTTCTGGCAGGCCTCCACGAGGCCCTTCACCGCATCGACCGACTTCATGAAGCCTTCGCGCTCGGTCGAACTCAGGTCGATCTCCACCACCCGTTCGACGCCCTTGGCGCCGATGACCACGGGCACGCCCACATACAGCCCCTTCACCCCGTACTCGCCGTTGAGCCAGGCGGCGCAGGGCAGCACCCGCTTCTTGTCCTTCAGGTAGGACTCCGCCATGGAAATGGCCGAGGCGGCGGGCGCGTAATAGGCCGAGCCCGTCTTCAGCAGGCCGACGATCTCCGCGCCGCCGTCGCGGGTGCGCTGCACGATCTCGTCGAGACGCTTCTGGGTGATCCACTTCATCTTGATCAGGTCGGGCAGCGGGATGCCGGCCACCGTCGAGTAGCGGGGCATCGGCACCATGGTGTCGCCATGGCCGCCGAGCACGAAGGCGGTGACGTCCTCCACCGAAACGTCGAACTCGCGCGCCAGGAAATAGCGGAAGCGCGCGGAGTCGAGCACGCCCGCCATGCCGATCACCATGTTGGTCGGCAGGCCGCAGGACTTCTGCAGCGCCCACACCATGGCGTCGAGCGGGTTGGTGACGCAGATGACGAAGGCCTTGGGCGCGTATTTCTTGATGCCCGCGCCCACCTGCTCCATCACCTTCAGGTTGATGCCGAGCAGGTCGTCGCGGCTCATGCCGGGCTTGCGCGGCACGCCGGCGGTGACGATCACCACGTCGGCGCCCTTGATGTCGGCATATTCGTTGGTGCCCTTGAGCAGGGCGTCGAAGCCCTCCACCGGCGAGGACTGGGCGAGGTCGAGCGTCTTGCCCTGCGGCAGGCCCTCCGCGATGTCGAACAGGACCACGTCGCCGAGGTCCTTGAGGCCGGCCAGATGTGCCAGCGTGCCGCCGATCATGCCACCGCCGATCAGCGCAATCTTGTTGCGCGCCATGTCGCTGCTCCCTCGAGAGGAAGGCCCGTCGCGGGCCAGTTGGTCTGCGTCCAGATGCGGTCTGGTTAGCCCGAAACATTGTGTGGTGCAAGCGGGCCCGAAGCCGCTTCCGCCACGGGATTGGGGGCAAATGCCTTCCCCCGGCTGGTTATCCGGCCCGCATGGGTTTAAGTGCATCGGACGCGAACAACCTGGCGGAGCCACCGTGGCGAGAGCATCGACCCGCACCACCCCGACACGCACGCTGCGCAAGACCTCCCTCGACAAGGACCTGCGCAAGATCGCCAGCGTCGAGGAAGCCTCGCGCGCGCTCACCCGCAGGCTGGCCGCGCCGGGCTTCGTCCTCGTCTTCCTGGCGCTGGCCGGCGCCGTCGCCAGCGCCTATGTGGGCCAGCAGCCCAACGCCGTGCTCATCGTCACCGCCGCCGTGCTCGGCGGCTACATGGCGCTCAGCATCGGCGCCAACGACGTCGCCAACAACGTCGCCCCCGCCGTCGGCTCCCGCGCCATGTCGCTGGGCATGGCGCTGGTCATCGCCGCCGTCTTCGAGAGCGCCGGCGCCCTCGTCGCCGGCGGCGACGTGGTCAACACCATCTCCAAGGGCATCATCGATCCCGCCGCGGTCGCCGACGCCCACGTCTTCGTCTGGGCCATGATGGCGGCCCTGCTTTCCTCCGCCATGTGGGTGCACCTGGCCACCTGGCTCGGCGCCCCGGTCTCCACCACCCATGCGGTGGTCGGCGGCGTGGCCGGAGCCGGCATCGCCGCCGCGGGACTGTCCGCCGTGGACTGGGGCACCATGGGCGCCATCGCCGCGAGCTGGGTGATCTCTCCCGTGCTCGGCGGCATCGTGGCCGCCCTGTTCCTCGCCTTCATCAAGACCTTCGTCATCTACACCGACGACAAGATCGCCGCCGCCCGGCGCTGGGTGCCCGTGCTGCTGTCGCTGATGGCCTCGTGCTTCGCCTGCTACCTGGTCATGAAGGGCCTGGGCCGTGTGTGGCGGCCGGGCGCGCCATCGCTGCTGCTGATCGGCGGCGGCGTATTCGCCGCCTCCTGGGCGCTGCTGCATCCCTGGGTGCGGCGGCAGTCGCACGGCATGCCCAACCGCAACCAGTCGCTGCGCAGGCTCTTCCACCTGCCGCTGATCTGTTCCGCCGCGCTGCTCTCCTTCGCCCACGGTGCCAACGACGTCGCCAACGCGATCGGCCCGCTCGCCGCAATCCTCCACGTGGCGGAGTCGGGCGCGGTCGCCGCGAAAGTGGGCATTCCCTTGTGGATCATGCTCATCGGCGCCGCCGGCATCAGCCTGGGCCTGTTGCTCTACGGCCCAAAGCTCATCCGCATGGTCGGCGAGCAGATCACCAAGATGAACCCCATGCGCGCGTATTGCGTGGCGCTTTCGGCGGCGATCACCGTGATCGTGGCCTCCGCGCTGGGGCTGCCCGTGAGCTCGACCCACATTGCCGTGGGAGCGGTGTTCGGCGTCGGCTTCTTCCGCGAGTGGTACACCACCCACTCCGCCCGCCGCCGCCGCTATGTGGCGGCCAAGGCGAGGACCGGCACTGTCAGCATGGAGGACGTGGAGGAAACGACCCCCGACCCCGACGAGCTCATCCACCGCAAGCTGGTGCGGCGTTCGCACTTCGCCGTGGTCATCGCCGCCTGGCTCGTCACCGTGCCCGTGTCGGCGATGCTTTCCGCGACCCTCTTCTTCGTGCTCTCCGCCCTGCGCTGAACCAGAGCATGATCCGGAAAAGTGGATACCACTTTTCCGATAAGATCATGCTCAAGCTATTGATCTGGCGCATCATCTTGCCGGCCAGGCGATTCCACCTGGCCGGATGATGCGCTAGGGTCCGCGGCCCTCGCCGGCCAGATAGGCGTCCGACCGCATCTCGATCAGCCGCGAGGCCGTGCGCTCGAACAGCGACGCGCCCTCGATCCTGTACAGGTCGTCGGGCTCCGCCTCTGCCGAAGCCAGCAGCCGCACGCCGTTGTCATACAGCACGTCGATCAGGTTGATGAAGCGCCGGGCCTGGTTGCGGTGCACGGTTCTGAACACCGGAATGCCCTCCAGCAGCACCGTATGGAACTGGTGCGCGATGGCCAGGTAGTCGCTCGCCCCGAGCGGCTTGCCGCACAGGTCGTGGAAGCCGAAGCGGGCCACGCCCATCGCCGCCTCCGGAACGGTGACCTTGCGGCCCTTCACCTCCAGCGTCACCGGCTCCCCCCTGCCCTTGCCGGTCAGCCGCTTCCAGGCCGCGCGCATCTTCTTCCTCGCCGCCGCGTTGGCGGGCGTGAAATACAGTTCCGACCCCTGCAGCTTCTCCAGCCGGTAGTCCGTCGCCGCCTCCAGTTGCAGCACCTCCATGCGCTGCTTCACCACCTCGATGAAGGGCAGGAACAGCGCCCGGTTGAGCCCGTCCCTGTAGAGGTCGTCGGGCGCGGAGTTCGATGTCGCCACCACCACCACGCCGCCGGTGGCGAACATCGCCTCGAACAGCCGCCCCAGGATCATGGCGTCGGCGATGTCGGTCACGTGCAGTTCGTCGAAGCACAGCAGGCTCGCCTCGCTGGCGATGGCCTGCGCCACCCTCGGGATGGGATCGCCCTCATGGGTCTTGCGGAAGCGCGCGATCAGCTCGTGCGCCTCGCCCATGAATTCGTGGAAATGCAGCCGGCGTTTCGGCCTGTAGGAGGTGCTCTCGAAGAACAGGTCCATGAGCATGGTCTTGCCGCGCCCCACGCCCCCGAACATGTAGAGCCCCTGCGGCGCCCCGTTTCCCTTCCTGCCGAAGAAGGAGAGGAAGTCGCGTTTCGCCGGCGGCTTGAAGCCGGCCAGCCGGTTGGCGAGAAGCTGCAGTTTTTCCGCCGCCAGCGCCTGGGCCGGGTCGGCCTGTATCTCCCCGGCGTCCACCATCGCCCGGTAGCGCTTCAGCGGGCCGTCATCCATGCGTCCGCTCCCTCAGCCCCTTGCCCGGACACATGCGCTCAGGACACCAGCGACCGGCCGCGCGACAGGCAGGCTTCCGCCTCGCGCACGATGCGGCGGAGAATGTCGCCCGCCGGCTCGATGGCCCGGATCTGCCCGACACATTCGCCCACGAAGGTGTTAGCGACGTCCACGTCTCCCGTCTCCCACGCCCGTTTCCAGCGGGCCGACTGGCCTTCGGCGTCCTTCACCAGATCCGCTTCCCGGCCGTGCCACATGTCGGTGAAGCCGTTGCGCAGCACCCGCGCGGTGAAGCGTGAAGGCCACTCCAGTTTGCGGGCGATGTCCATGACGCTGCTGCGGATGGTGGCGTCGCCGTCGGCGGCGAGCGCGGCGGCATGCATCTGCCCGTGCACATTCGCCTCCGGCGATGCCCAGAAGCGCGATCCGACCAGCGCCCCGTCCGCCCCCAGCATCAGCGCCGCCGCCAGCCCGCGCCCGTCGGCGATGCCGCCGGCCGCGCACAGCAGCGTGTCGGGAGCCTCGCGGCTCAGCAGGTCGGCGACTTCGGGAACCAGGGTCAGCGTCGCCCGCTTCTCCCCGTGACCTCCGGCCTCCGCGCCCTGGGCCACGACGATGTCCGCGCCCGCCGCCAGCGCGGCGCGCGCGTCCGCCACCGTCTGCACCTGGCAGATCAGCAAAGCGCCCGCCTCGCGCACCGCCGCGCCGAACGGCCGCGGGTCACCGAAGGACAGGAAGATGGCCGCGGGGCTGCGCTCGAGCACCGTGTCGAGCAGTGCGGGCTGCTTCGCCAGCGACCAGGTGATGAAACCGCAGCCGACCCGGGCATTGCCCGCGGCGCGGAACTGCTCGTCGATCCAGTCCGCATCGCCATAGCCGCCGCCGATCAGCCCGAGCCCGCCCCCCGCCGACACCGCGGCGGCGAGACGGCCGCCGGCGGCGAAGGCCATGGGCGCGGAGATCACCGGATGCTCGATGCCGAGCCGCTCCGTCAGGCGGGTGATGAGGGGCATTCGGAACTCCGGTCAGCAGGCAATGGCGTTGAGATGTCCGCGTTCGGCGTAATCGAGAAGCAGTCTGTCTCGAGTTAACAGGGTCATGCCATATTCTCGAGCAGTCGCAGCGAGGATTCGGTCCGCTGGATCGCTCGGCGGATCTCCTGGCAGGAATCGTGACGCTATCAAGACTCTCGGCGGCATCTGCGCAAGCGCAGCCCCCTGGAGCCTAAGCAAGGATTCGAACCACGCCCCGACATCCATGGTGAGCGACAGGCGCTTCTTCGAAACAAGGGTCGCCACCTCCCACGCTGTAATCGGGGAAACGAATGCGGCGCTTTGCTCCGATGCCATGTCCACAGCCGACTTTCCTGCTGAAGAAAGCGGATACGCACCCGCGATCCAGATTGCGGCATGCGTATCCAGCAACACGGCACTATTCATTCGGAGTCGCCCTGATCGGCGTTCCAGATTTCTCCCGTAGGTGCCGTCAAATCGACGCCTGGCGGAATGTGCACCGTACCCTTTAACCCACCATACAACGGACGCGCCTCCCCGGAACGGCCGCCCGTTCCAGCCTCACGAACGCGCCTGAATGTTACGCGCTCGGCCGCCATGTCCACATTCTCCGTCTTCCATCCTGCTTCCAGCCAAGCCCGGCTATGCGGGTGGTTTGCGGGGTTGTTCGCCCACCATGCTCGATGCTCCCGCGCACTGCTCGGCAACTTGAAGCCGAGAATGCGCTCGATCCCATCGAACGAGACCTGCCACTCGAAGCTGGAGTGATGCCGCAATTCCTCGGCGATTGGCTGATACTTCGTCATTCCGCACGCTGCCTTCCGTTACCGAATTCGTAACTATCGTAACTCTTATCGTAAGTCAAGGTGGGAGGGTACGCCCCTCCCTCACTTCCTCGTCGGGATAGAGAATCCCACGCCGTCCTTGATGCCCGGGGCCAGCGCGCCGTCACCGTCTTGATGCGGGTGAAGTTGGTGTGTCGCAACTTCAGCTTCCCCGGTCCGGACCGAGTGGACACCCTCCCGGAAGTTCACATCTAGGCGGCCATGGGCGCAAGCGGGCCAGCCGCGGGAGTTTTTCTCCACACCGTCTTCCCTGGGTCCGGCGCCCTGCCTATATTGAGAAATCCGGGGGTTATTTGGGGGAATCATGGCCGCCCAACTGCAAGACGCCTATGAGCGCCTTCGCCGCCTCGCCGCGAGCGCCAGCCTGCCGGTCTGGGCCGCGCGCTATACCAGCATCCTCCTTCCCCAGGGCCTTCTCGCCTTCCTGCTCCATGCCTGGCTCGGCTTCGATGCCAACCACGCGGACTTTCCCGTCGGCATCAAGCTCGACCCGGTGCACGCGGTCACGCATATCCTGTGGGGCGCGGCCGGCGCCTATTACGGCTTCGTGCGTCCGAACCTGGCGGTGCCCTACCTGATCGTCTTCGGCGTCTATTACGTCGTGCTCTCCGCCTTCGGCACCTTCACCGACTATCATTTCGGATTGCAGCTCGGCCTCAGGGAGAACATCGCGCACTGGACGCTGGGTCCGCTCGGCCTGATCATCGGTCTCTACGGCCTGTGGCAGGAGAGGCGCGCGAAAATATCGCCGTCCTAGACGAATTTCCGATCCGCCGGGGGTGAAGGGAAAAACGAGGTGATTCATTCCGCCGCCTTCGCCTGGGGACGACTCGTCGGCGCCTATTCGCGCTCGGTCGTTGCCGAACGCAACACCGAGCCTGTCATGGATTGCCCGCTCCCCGGTGAGCCGACCATCTGGCTGGGCTGGCACGAGGCCAACCTGATCACCATCGCGCTGCACCGTTTCATTGTCCGCCGGCCCGTCGTCGCCTTTGCCCCCTCGGCGCTCAAAGGCAGCGCCGTTCGCGGCTGGCTGCAGGCCCTCGGCGTGGGCGTGGTGCCCATAGGCGAGGGCGCGGCGGCCGGCGTTACCCTGCGCGTGATGCGCCGCGCCCTGCGCGAAGGCCACGACGTCATGATCGCCGCCGACGGTCCGGCCGGACCGCGCCGCATGGCCCGCCCCGGAGCATTGTGGCTGGCTTCGGCGCTGTCGAAGCGGGTCGCTCCGGTCGGCTGCGCCGCCAGCCCCGCTTTCCGCCTGCCCCGGTGGGACCGCCATATCGTTCCCCTGCCCGGCGCGCATGTGGTCGCCATATTCGGCGCCCCCATCCGCCTGGAGCACGACCCCAGGTCGCCCGAGGCCTGCGGCCAGGTCTCCGGCATCCTCGACGGCCTGATGACGCGCTCGCGCGGCCGCCTCGCGCGAATAGCCGGTGGCGCGCCCGTCCCAAGCCCCAATTCGGAAGCCTCCTGATGGACATGCGTCTGCCCGACTGGATACGCGTCGTCGTCCTCGCGTCCACGCTGATGCAGCTCGTGTTCGGGCTGACGCTGTTCTACGACCCCTCGCGCATCGCCGACGTCTGGCCGTGGCCGCTGCCGCCGCTCAGCGCGCGCATCCTCGGCGCCAGCACCCTGGTGTCGGTGCCGCTCGCGCTGTTCGCGCTCCACGTCAACCGCTTCGGCGCGGCCATGATCCCATTCGTCATGATGGCCACCTACCGCGTGCTGCAGCTCGTCGCCGGCATCATCCACATCGACCGCTTCAAGGGCGGGACGATGACCACTCTCAACTATTTCGGCGGCGGCTTCATGATGCTCGCCATCTTCCTCTGGGTGCTGTGGGCGGGAAGCCGGGGTAAGCTGCCGCGCGCGCGCGAAGGCGCCCCGCTCGGGGCGCCGATGCCGTGGAAGCCGAAGCCGGACCTGCGGCCCGCGCTCTCCCTGCTCGCATTCGTCTATGCCGCCCTCGGCGTCGCCTTCCTCGTCATGGGCGGCGGCGCGGCCGGCTTCTGGATCGACGCGGGCGGCCTGACGCCGCTGACCGCGCGGCTGTTCGCCTCTCCCCTGATCGGCCTCGGCCTCGGCCTGTGGCTGGTCTCCCGCTCCCGCGACTGGCGGCGCGCCGCCATCCCCGCCACCGGCATGCTCACCATCGGCTTCGCCGTCTCCGCCGCCATGCTGCTCGGGCTGGACAAGGTGGCGCTTCCCACTCCGGTGGCATGGCTGGTTGCCGCCACCCCCGCGCTGCTGTTCGCCATCGGCGCCTGGATCCTGCTGAGCCGTCCCGCCGCGGCCGCCCGCCAGCGGTAACAATTCGTTAACCGAATGGCCCGGATCAGCCGGATTCCGGTCATGTCCCCGCCATGTTGGGGAAATATTGTGCACCGCAGCGCAGGCTATTGACCTTGCTGCTGCGCTGCACAATATCCTTGTGGAATGATTCGTTTCTGGAGCCGCCTGAAGATGCCTGTCACCGAGGAGCCCCGGACTTTCCAGGGCACGGTCCGCAAGCTCTGGTACACGGAACTGGACAAGTACCGTGACCATCTCCTGCGCCTCGACGAGGAGAGCCGCCGCCTGCGTTTCGGCATGAACGTGGACAACGCGTTCATCGGCAATTATGCGCGCCGGCTCGCCGACATGAAGAGTATCGTCTATGCCTGCCTGGTGGACGACGAGGTGCGGGCCGCGGCCGAGCTGCGCCCGCTGGGCGACACGTTCAGCGCCGAGGCCGAGGCGGCCTTCTCCGTGGAGAAGGACCACCAGAACATTGGCATCGGCACCGAGCTGATGGGCCGCATCATCCGCGCCGCCCGCAACCGCGGCATCACCCGGCTGTACATGAACTGCCTGGCGGAGAACCGCCGCATGCAGCGCATCGCCAGGAAATACGAGGCGGTGCTCACCTTCGA
>JBFWSL010000075.1:0-13260 GCA_050248375.1 Hyphomicrobiales bacterium
CTTCGCGGGGCTGGCGGAATGGACCGGCACGGTGCCGGTTCCGGGATCGGTAGCGAGATTTACGCCGCAGGCGCTGGCCCGGACCGCCGCCGCCGCGGGCCTGCGGGCGGAGCCTCTCTCCGGCGTCGAGGCCGCCGTCACGCGCAGCCGGGCGCTCTCGGCCGGGCCGGTGCGGCTGCTGGTGTGCGGCTCGCTCTATCTCGCGGGCGAGGTGCTGGCCAGCTACGAGCGGGCCGCGCTGGCGACGGGGAAGTAACAACGGGCATCGTCTCGACGTCGTCCCGGGACATGATCCCGGGACGACGCCAGAGGAGACAGCGACGGCAACGCTGATTTCTATGGATGGATGAATTCAAATGAAAACGGCCCCGGAGCCGAAGCGCCGGGGCCGCGAAAATTCCGTCAGCTCAACTCGCGTCAGGCGATCGTGTCGTTGATCCACTGGACGAGGCGCGTCTTGGGCTGGGCGCCCATCTGGGTCGCCGCCACCTGGCCGTCCTTGAACAGCATCAGGGTGGGAATGGCGCGGATGCCGTACTTGCCGGGCGTGGCCGGGTTCTCGTCGATGTTGATCTTGGCGATCTTCACCTTGCCGCCCATCTCCTTGGCGATTTCCTCCAGGGCGGGCGCGATCTGACGGCACGGACCGCACCATTCCGCCCAGAAGTCCACGAGGACGGGCGTGGAAGACTTGAGCACTTCCTGGTCAAACGTGTCGTCGGAAACCTGTGTGGTCATCGCTGGTTCTCCTGCTGACCGCCGGGAAAGACCGGCGGCGCTCCGGTTCGGACTGGAACCTAGGTGCCCTCCCCCCGAGCGTCAAGGGCAGGGCCGCCATGCGCACGTATTCGTGCTTCCGCGGCGTCGAGCAGGCCGGAAGATATCTCCATGAGCCGGGCGCCGTCGGTCCACAGCAGTGCGGCGCGCACCGATTTTCCCGGATAAATGCCGGAAAGAGCCAGGCGGTAGGCGGCGAGCTGGTGGATGTAGCCGGGCGCCACGTCCGCCTCGTCGGCGGGGGGCGGCCGGTTGGTCTTGTAGTCGACGATCAGCACCGAATCGTCCGTCACCAGCAGCCGGTCGATCTGGCCGGAGATGGCCAGCGGCGCCAGGCCCTCGCCACGGTCCAGCAGGGCGGCGATGGGCACTTCCGCCCGCGAGCCCTCGCCGAACACGGGCGCGAAGGCGGGATCCTCCAGGATCGCCCTGGTCTCGGCCCAGATGCCGGCCAGCGCCTGCGGCGTCAGCTCCGATCCCCGCGCGGCCAGGAAGCGTTTGGCCGCCTCCTCGCGTCCGGCGGGCGCCAGGCGGGGCAGGTGCTGCAACAGCGCGTGGGTCAGGCCGCCACGAAGGAAGCGCACGCGGTCGGCGAGCATAGCGGGCGACAGCACGGTCTGCGCGGCGAAGTCTCCCGCTTCCTCCACGCCCTCACCGATACGCGAGGGTTGCAGGGGCAGCGGCGCGCCGGGCTCCGGCGGCGCGGGCCTGCCGGCCCATTCGGGCAGCGGCTCGCCGCGCGGGCCCGCGTCGCGGCGGGAGCGCCTGTCCGGCAGGGGCTGCTCGCCCACGGCATAGCGCAGGCGGCCGGGCCGGTGCGCCACCTCCTCCGCGTGACCCTTCAGCCCGTCGCGGATCAGGGCATACCAGCAGTCATCGGTGTGGCCGGGGCTGCCGTCGGCCTTCAGGCCGTTCACCCAGCCGCAAACATACAGACGGTCGCGGGCCCGGGTCATGGCCACGTAGAGCAGGCGGTGATCCTCCCGCATCTCCTCCGCGGCGCGCGTCTCCTTCGCCGCGGCAACGGCGGGAAGGTTCCTGCTGTCCGGGAGCGGCCACAGCAGCCGGGGACGCCCGCCCTCGGCGCGCGGACCGTCGAGGATTTCCGGGCGGCTGCCGCGGCGGGCCGGATCCCGGCAGCAGTCGGGCAGGAAAACGATGGGCGCCTCCAGGCCCTTGGCGGCGTGAACGGTCATGACCCGCACTTCGTCGCGGCCCTGCTCCATGTCGCGCTTCACCTCGAGCCCGCCCTCGCGCAGGTCCTGCAGGAAGGTCTGCAGGGAAGGCGGCGTCTCGCGCTCATGGGCCAGCGCCAGGTTGAGGAACTCGTCCAGCGCGTCGCCCGCGTCGGGGCCGAGGCGCGCCAGCATGAGATGGCGATTGCTGACAAGGTCGCCGCCCGGTTCCTCGAGAATGCGGGCGAAGAATTCGTAGGGAGGCTGGAAGTCGGCGCGGCCGAGCCAGTCGTCGAGCCGCGCGGCGGCGGGCGCGTAACGCGGGCTCTGGCTCACCTGGAGCGCGCGCCAGAGGGAGCCTTCGCGGCCATGGCAGAGCTCGAACAGGTCGTCGTCGCCGAAACCGAACAGCGGGCTCTTGAGCAGGGCCGCAAGCGAGAGATCGTCGCCGGGCATGAGCACGAAGTCCCCCAGCGCCGCCATGTCCTTCACGGCGATGTGCTCCGCCAGCAGCATGCGGTCGGCGCCGGCCACCGGGATGCCGCGCTCTTTCAGCGCGCGGATCATGGGCCGGGCGAGCGGGGCGCGCTTGCGCAGGAGAATGAGGATGTCGCCGGGGCGCACGGGCCGGCCGGGCCCGAGGCACTCGCCGCCGTTCAGCCAGCCGCGGATTTCTTCCGCGATGCGTGCCGCGAGCACCTCCACGGGCGCGCCCGCGCCCGCGCCGGCGACCCTGTGCGGCTCGAAGGGCGCGATGTCCTCCACCTCGCCCGGCTGCACCACGGGCCAGATCTCCACCAGCCCGGGCGCGCGCTCCCTGTGGGCGTGATGAGAAATCTGCTCGCTCTCGAAAAGCAGGCCGGCATTGGCCTCGGGCCTGGCGAAGACCTTGTCGACGCTGTCGAGCACCGCCTTCACCGAACGGTGGGAGACGTTGAGCTGCACCGGCTCCCAGAGATGGCCGGAGGATTCGACGCGGGCGCGGAATGTGCGGCCCATGCCGTGAACGATGTCGGGCCGCGCGCCCTGGAAGCTGTAGATGGACTGCTTCTCGTCGCCCACGGCGAACAGGGTGCGCGTCTGTTCCCGCGCGCCCTGGCCGGAGAAGAACTCCCCGGTCAGCGCCTCGACGATGCGCCACTGGGCCGGGCTCGTATCCTGGGACTCGTCCACCAGGATATGGGCGATGCCGTAGTCGAGCTTGTAGAGCACCCAGGCGGCGGCCCCGGAATGGCGCAGCAGGTTGGCCGTCCTTTCGATCAGGTCGTCGAAATCGAGGGCGGCATGGGCGGCCTTGCGGCGGCCATAGTCGTTCAGGATCGCGTCGGCGAGCGTGACGAGAGCTCCGGTGGCCCGGGCCAGCCGCATGGCGGCGCGCTCCAGGGAAAGCTCCCCGACGCGGGTGGCGGCGGCGGCCAGCGTTTCGGCGATCTCAGGATGCGCGTCGCTCACGGCCCTGGTGCACAGCCGCTTGCGGGCGGTGCCGGTCCGGGTGAGAAGCGCCTGCTCGACCAGTACGCCGCGTTCGGGCGAGCGGCCCGCCCGGCGGATGGCGTCGAGCGCGCCAGCGCAGTCCCTGTCGGTCTTCTGGCCCTCCGCGAGCACGGGCAGGAAGGCGGCGATGTCGCCATCGTCGACGGCCGCGGCGATGTCCGCCTCCACGTCTTCGGGCCGCCGGCCCGGCGCGACGCCGAGCAGGGCGCGCAGGGCGAGCTCTTCCGCCTCGCCGATTCTTTCAAGATCGGTCGTATCCAGGACGATCTCGCGAATATCCTCCCGGCGGCCCAGCGCCACCTTGACCAGTTCCCGGAAGCGGTCCTCGCCCACCTCGCCGACGACCGCGGAGAGGGCGCGGCCGAGCACGCTGCCCCCTTCTTCCGCCGCACGGGCGAGCGTGGCGTCGATGGCATCGTTCATGAGCAGCGTCTGGCCCGCATCGTCGAGCACCCGGAAGGCGGGCGGCACGTCCGCCTCCAGCGGGAAGCGGTGCAGCAGGCGCTCGCAGAAGGCGTGGATGGTGTAGATCCTCAAGCCGCCACGGGCGTCCAGGGTCTCGGCGAAGAGGCGGCGGGCGCGGGCGACGCGGTCCGCGTCAGGCGGCCCGCCGCAGATGTCCCCGAGCTTCGCAGCCAGTTCGTTGTCGGGCGCCACGGCCCACTGCCGGAGTTCGTCGAGCACGCGGTTCTTCATCTCCGCGGCGGCCGCCTTGGTGTAGGTAAGGCAGAGAATCTGCTCCGGGCGCACATCCGGCTGAAGCAGCAGGCGCAGCACGCGCATGACCAGCACGAAGGTCTTGCCGCTGCCCGCGTTGGCGGACACCCACACCGAGGCGCGCGGGTCCGAGGCGGTGAGCTGGGGGCTTTTGCCCGAGGCCTTCGCGCGGAGAGCCATCAGTCCTCTCCCGCGGTGTCGTCGAGCCATTCGTCGAGCCGGGCGAGATGGGCGTAGTCGTCGAAGCGGTAGTCGAAGCCGGGCCGGCGCAACGCCCTGTAGGGCGTGGTCTCCTCGCCATAGGCCTCGAGCAGGCGGTGCAGCTCGTCGAGCGCCTGCCCGGCCAGCGCGGACGGCGCGCCCGGCACGTCCGTCTCCTCCCCGTCGGCGCCGCGGCCGAGCACGCGGATATGGCAGAGCCGCGCCACTTGCGCCCGGCCGAGACCGGGGAACCCGCCGGCGGCGGCGATCGCCGCCTCGAGCGGCAGTTGCGGCGCGCGCAGGGTTTCCAGGCTTTTCTTCGAAGGCGGCGCGCCGGTCTTGTAGTCGTATATGACGAGGCTGCCGTCGTCCCTGGCGTCGATGCGGTCGGCGCGCGCGGAAAGGGTGAAGTCGTTGCCAACCGCCATCTCGCCACGCAGTTCGGAATGGACCCGGGCAACGTCCGCGCGGCGCCCGGCCTCGGTGGCCGCAAACCAGCGGGCGAAGCGCTCGAACTGCGGACGCCAGAAGGCGCGCACGCCGGCATCGGCGCCGAATGCCTCGAACAGCGCATCGGCCTCGGCAAGCAGTTCGCCGGCGATGTCCGGCGGGAGCGTGCCGGGGAATTTCTCCGCGAAGCGGTTGAGCGCGTCATGGATGACGCTGCCCTTCAGCCGGGCGTCGGGCGCGCCCGCGAGCGGATCGAGAGGACGCAGCTTCAGGATGTCGGCCGCGTAGATGTCATAGGGATTGGCGATCCACTTCTCGATGCGGGTGACGGAGAGACGCCGGGGACGCGCCGCCAGCGGCGGACGCGGCTCCGGGCGCGCGGCGCGCGGCGCGGGCTCGACGTTGTCGCGCGAACGAAGCCAGCCGCTCCACGGCCCCAGCCGCAGCGCGTCGCGGACCTGCGCCACGTGCAGCACGGCATCGAGCCGCTGCAGCCAGCGGGAGGGGACAGTGGGAGCGCCGTCGAGACGGTCCGAGCGGACCAGATACACCTCGCCCGCACCCATGAGCTGGGCGAAGTCGTGGGCAGCGAGGCCGACGCGCCGCTCGGGCGCGGCGAGGCCGACGGCGGCGCGCATGGGCCGGCTGAGCCAGTGGTCGGCGTCGGCGGTGGCGGGCCATGTGCCCTCGTTCAGGCCGGCGAGGATGACGGTGTCGGGCTGCTGCAGGCGTGCCTCGAGCTGGCCCCAGATGAACAGGCGCGGATGGGCCTCCCGGCGCGGACGGATGGCGAGGCCGCGCAGCAGGGTGCGGAAGAGCTCGGGATAATCGGCGAGCCCGATGGCGGGTCCGCGATCCCGCAACTGCAGGAAGTCGGCGAAGAAGAGCGCCAGCGCCTCCCCCGCCTCCGAGGACCACAGGGCGCGCGGCTGGCCGTTCGGCCCCGCGGCAAGGGCTTCGGCCACGGCGACATGGGCCTGCGCGAAGGCGGCCGGGTTCGCCTCCCCGGTCATGGCGAGCAGGGGCGCGAAGGCGGCCTCGAAACGCTGCGCGACCACTGTCATGAGACGCCAGTCGCGCTTGGAAAGCTGACGCACGGCGCGTGGGCGATACCCGTCATCCTCCTCGCGGGCGCGCGCGACGGCATCGGCGAGGCCGGAGATGGCCGGGGGCATGGGCGTGCCGCGCCACACGGCGATCTCGATGCCGCGGGCGGCGGCGCGGACCAGCGCGGGCTCCTCGCCAAGGCGCGCGAGCGGATGCTTCAGCAGCGCCAGCGCGGCGAGCGGCGTTTGTGCCGCGACGGCTTCCACGATCAGGTCGAGGAAGACGCCGGGCGGCGTGGAGGTGACGGGCCGGCCGGCGGAATCGTCCACATACAGGTCCCACTTGGCGAGCCTCGCGCTGACGCGCCGGGCCAGGATACGGTCGGGCGTCACCAGGGCGGCGGAGCGGTCAGGCTCCTCGGCCGCCCGGCGCAGGATGAGCGCGACGGCCTCGGCCTCCTCCTGCTCGCTGGTGGTGTCGATGCGGTGGATGCCCCGGGCGCCCTCGGCGATGTCGCGGGCGGCGTCGCCACCGAGATCGCGCCATCGGGCGGTGCTGCCGGAGGGACGCATGATCTCGCTAACCAGCTTCGCGCGGGCCCGGACCCGCCCGTCATGGCCGAGCACGCCCACCGCGGCACGGGCAATGCCGAGCCTGTCGAGGAGAAGCTTGAGGCCGTATTGAGGGTGATCGGGGTGTCCCTCGCCCTCGGTGAGGGAGCGCCAGCTCTCCTCGTCCAGTTGCATGTCGAGGCCGGGCAGCACCACGGCGCCCCGCTCCAGCCCCGCGACGGTGGCGAGCAGCCGGGCCGTGGCGGGGACCGTACCGGTGGAACCGGCGGCAATGACGGGGCCTGGCGGGGGATTGGCGGCAAGACGCCGGGTCTCCGCCTCCATGAGCCGGTTGCGCCGGACATAGGGCGCGAGCGCGCCGCGCTCCTCCAGCACCGCCGGCCAGTTCTGCGTGACGATCTCGAGAAACTCCAGCGTGCGCTGCCAGTGGGAGGCGAACTGCCCGGGTACGAGGCCGGCGACGCCGGACAGGTCGGCCTGCTCGTTGTCGACCGCGTCCATCAGGCGGGCGAGTTCGGCCGCCAGTTGCGCGGCGTGATGGGGCCGCGCGGAGAGCGCCATGTCGTAGAGCCCGCCGCCGTCGATATCGGTGACGCCTTCCGACGCCGCGCCGGCGCGGCGCATCCAGGCGAGCACCAGCTCGCTCAGCAGCAGCGTGCGCTCCAGGCCGGCGATGGCGGGCGGCAATTCCAGCGCCAGCTCGGGATCGGCGGCCAGCGCCGCCTCCGACGCCAGCAGCGCGGCGTCCTCGTCCACGTCGCCGAGCGGACGGATGGAAGGCAGCAGCAGGGCGGGCGTTCCGGCCTGGCGATGCAGCGCCTCGCGCATGGCGCGGCAGGCGCGCCGTGTCGGCAGCAGGATGGTGGCGGCGGCGAGTCCGGCGGGATCTAGCGGCCCGCCTCCCGGGCGCGGCAGGTCGCCGTTCAGGATGGCGGCGGCGAGGGTGTCGAGAAACGGCGCGGCGGCGGGAATGGTGAACACCGAGTCCGCCGGCGGCACGGTCCTGCCGTTCCCCTCAGCCGGCACGGGCCAGCGCCCTTTCCGCTTCCTCCAGCGCGGCCGGAGTGCCCACATGCATCCACTGGCCCTCGAGCACGCAACCGGACAGCCTGCCCGAGGCGATCGCCGCGTCGAAGACGCGGTTCAGGGAAAAGGCGCCATCGGGCATGCGGCCGAACAGTCCGGGCTTCATGATGGAGACGCCCGCAAAGACGAAAGATGCGGCCGCGCCCTTGCGGCGTTCCAGGCGGCCCGAAGCGTCCATCTCGAAGTCCCCTGCCCCGTCGAAGCCGAGGGACGTCTCGCGGTCGGCCAGCAGCAGCAGCACGTCCATGGTGTCCGGGTCCCAGTCCGAGATCAGCGCGTCGAGCGCGGGACGGCCTTTCTCGATCCAGATGGAGTCCGAATTGTGGACGAGAAAGGGCTCATGGCCGAGGAACGGCAGCGCCCGCCTGACACCGCCGCCGGTCTCCAGGATGGCGTCGCGCTCGTCGGAGACAACGATGCGCGGCGCGTCCTCGCGGGCAGTGAGATGGTCCTCGATCAACCGGGCCAGGTGGTGGACGTTGACCACCGCGTCCGTGACGCCGGCGGCGGCGAGCCGGTCGAGCACGTGATCGAGCAACGGCCTGCCGCCCACCCGCAGCAGCGGCTTGGGCAGGGTGTCGCTGAGCGGCTTCATGCGGGTGCCGAAGCCCGCCGCCAGCACCATGGCGCGGCGGGGCGCGCTCATGGGCGGATACTTTCACGCGCGAATGGCGCGGTCCGGCGGCGGGAGGCGGCGCGCGTACCAGCCGGCGACCGGACGCAGCGCCTCGTGCTCGAGGTTGCGGGCGAGATAGGCCGCCACGCGGGGGATGTGCGCCAGGTAGCCGGGCTTGCCGTCACGGCGGGCCAGCCGGGCGAAAATGCCGAGAATCTTGGTCGCGCGCTGGGCGCCGAGAATCGCATAGGAAGCCGTGAACTGCGCGCGGTCGAACCCTGCGCCGCCGCGCTCGCAGGCGCCACAGTAGTGGGCGAGCAATTCCGCTTCAAGCTCCGCCGGCACGGTCAGGCGGGCGTCCTGCAGCAGCGACACGAGGTCATAGGCGAGCGGTCCGGCCAGGGCATCCTGATAGTCGATGACGCCGACGCGGGCGATGCCCTTCCTGTCCGGCAGCCACAGCAGGTTGGGAGAGTGATAGTCGCGCAGCACCCAGCCGGGCGCCTCGGTGGAGAGAGGCTTCAGCGCCTCGCGCCAGGCCTCGGCGAAGGCGGCGCGATCCCCGGCGGAAGGGTCGGCGCCCTTCGCCGCCGGCCAGAACCAGTCAAGCAGCAGGTCCGCCTCGGCGATGAGCGCGGCGGCGTCGAACTCCGGCAGGATATGGTGGCCGCCGCCGGGCAGCGGCAGCTTGCCGGCCGGAGGCCTGCCGCGCAGATGCAGCAGCACGTCGGTGGCGGCGCGGTAGAGGAGCCCCATGTCGGCGCCGGCGGCGATCTCGCGGCCATAGACCCGTTCGCCCAGGTCCTCGATGACCAGGAAGCCGCCGTTCATGTCGTGGGCGTAGAGCTCGGGAGCGCTGAGGCCAACCTTGCGCAGGGCCTCGCCCACGGCGACGAAGGGTTTCACGTCCTCCGCCAGATGCACGAGGCGGCTGTAGGGCAGGCCGCCGCGCACGGGCGGCCCGTCGGCGCGGGCGGGGGAATCCATAAGCAGCGCCGTCCGGCTGCCGAGCGCCAGGCGGGCATAGGCGCGGGTGGAAGCATCGCCCTGCAGCCAGGTGACATCCGCGGCCCGCCAGCCCTTGTTCTCCAGGAAGCGGGCAAGCGACTGGATTCGCCGCAGGCGCGCCACCCATGCGCCGTGGCCGGTGAGGACGATGTCGCGGCGGTCGCCATGGCCGGGATCGTGGAAGGCTATCTCCAGCCGGTCGGCGGGCAGGCGCGAAGCGATGCGTTCGGGCCACTCGACGATGACGACGCCATTGGCGAGGCCTTCGTCGAGGCCGATCTCGTCGCTCTCGGACGCCTCCTCGAGGCGGTAGCAGTCCACATGCAGCAGCGGAAAGGAGCGGCCGTCGTAGGACTGGACAATGGAGAAGGTGGGACTGGGAATCTCCGTCTGCGCGCCGCCGGTAAGCTGGCCGATGAGGGCGCGGGCCAGGGTGGTCTTGCCGGCGCCAAGCTCGCCGCCGAGCGCCACGAGGTCGCCCTTGCGCAGGGCCATGGCGAGCATGCCGGCCAATCGCGAAACGGCGTCCAGCTCGCAGTCGGCGAGAAGCCAGGAGGCGCTCATGCGCGGGCGGCGGCCTGCGCGCGCACGTCCCGCTCCTCGCTGTCGAGCAGGACGGTGGCCGCGGGAAAGATCACCGTGACGGTGGTGCCGACATTCTCCGCGGAGGTGAGCTTCACCTCGCCGCCATGCAGTTCCACCAGGCTCTTGACGATGGCGAGGCCGAGACCGGCGCCGCGATGGCGCGATCCGCCGGGGCGGCTCTCGAAGCGTTCGAAGACGGACTCGATCTGTTCGCGCGGAATGCCCCTGCCCTTGTCCTCGACGGTCATGACGATGTTGTCGCCGACCCGGCGGCAGGTGACGCGGATCATGCCGCCCTTCTCGGAGAAGCCGATGGCGTTGGAGAGAAGGTTGTAGAGCACCTGGATGACACGGCGGCGGTCGGCGGGAAAGGTGCCCACGTCCTTGCCGAGCTCCACGCGCAGCTTGAGCCCGGTGCGGCGCAGCCGTTCCTTGACCCCTTCGGCGGCGGCGCGCACCACCTCGCCCGCGCTGACCGGCTCGATGTCGAGTTCCATGGCGCCCGCGTCGATGGTGGTCAGGTCGAGAATGTCGTCGATGATGGCGCGCAGGGTGTGGCTGGAAGCGAGGATGTCGTCGAGATACTCGTGCTGCTTGTCGTTGAGCTTGCCGACATGCGATCCCGCCAGCATCTCGGCGAAACCGATGATGTTGGTGAGCGGCGTGCGCAGCTCGTAGTTGACGTGGGAGACGAAGGCGCTCTTGAGGCGGTTGGCGGCCTCCAGCGCCTCGTTGCGGTCCATCAGCGCCTTCTGCACCCGCTTGGAATCGGTCATGTCCACGCAGGTGACGAGCATGCCGCCGTCGGGCAGCGGCAGGCCGGCATAGACGTAGATGCTGCCGTCGGCGCGCTCGATCTCGCCTTCCAGCGGCTGGCGGCGCTCGTGGATGCTGGTGATCGCCGTCTTCAGGCGCTCCCATGTGTCGTCGCCGGGCATCATCAGCGGGCGGCAGAGGGCGATGACGTCGTCCACATGGGGCTCGCCGGAGAGCATGGCGGCATCGAGCCGCCACATGGACCGGAAGGCGGGGTTGAACAGCCGCAGGCGTCCGTCCGTGGCGAACACGGCCACGCCCTCGCGCAGGTTGTCCAGGGTCTCCTTCTGCACGCGCAGCATGGCGTTGAAGCGGCTTTCCAGAGCCAGACGCTCGGTGAGATTCTCAAGCAGCCAGGTGACGCCGCCGTCGGGGCCGCGTTCGGCGACCACGTGGACGGCGCGGCCGTCGGGCAGGTGCCAGCGCTCGTCGAGGGTCTTTCCACTGGCATAGATGTCGAGCTGGCGCTTCTTCCAGGTCCGGTAATCCGACTGCTCCTCTAGCTTCCTCTGCTGGCGCAACCGGTCGAGGATTTCCGCATGGGTCGGGCGGTCCTCGAGCCACTGGGCATCGAGCTGCCACAGGGCCTGGAAAGAGCTGTTCCAGAACTTCAGGGAATGATCCGGCGCGAAGACGGCGATGGCGGTGGCCATGCGGTCGAGCAGGGTGGCGTGGGTGCGCAGGCCTTCCTCGGCGGGCTGGGCCTGGCCCGCCGTGGCAGCCGCGTCCATGACGATGCCGGCGCTGCCGCGGCCCACCGGCAGAACGCTCGCCTCCATGGCGCGGGCCTCGCCCGCCACGATCACATCGGCGCGGCGGGAGAAGGTGTTGCCGGCGGCGAGGCTGCGGGCGGCGGCGGCCCGCAGATGCATGTCCAGCAGCTCGATCTGCTGGCGCACCACTTCCCTGGTTCCCGAAGCCTTAACCGCGCGGGCATAGGCGCCGTTGACCCAGTCGAGCCGGCCGTCGCCGTCGCGCAGCCACACGGGCGAGGGCAAGGTATCCACCAGCGCGCGCATGGCGTCTATGTCGTGGGCAAGGCGCTGGTGCTGCTGCAGCAGCTCGGCCAGTTCCCGGCGGCGGCCGGCGAGATCGCGGATCTTGAGCACGGAGCCGCCGCCCGCGGCACGCCCGTCGGCCTCGATGTGCCCGCCCGCCGCCGTCTTCAGCATCAGGTTGAACGGCTCGCCGTTGTGACGCAGCTTCTCCAGCCGCTCGTCGAGCTGGCGGGCGGACTCCCGGTCGAGCCAGGAGGCGTAGCGCAGCAGCCCGGAAATCTCCGCGGGCACGCCGAGGCCCGGATCGAGAGTGTCGGCGATGACGGCGGGCTCCAGCCCGGCGTCCCAGTGCACGAGGATCTGAGGTTCGGCGAGCAGCACCGTCTGCATGAGCTCGATCCTGCGGTCGAGCTCGCCGGCGCTGGAGCGTGCGCGGGCCTCCGCCTTGCGGGCGCGCCGCCGCGCGCTCAGGGCCAGGATGGAGGCGACGACGGCGAAGGCCATGACGCCCAGCACGACGCCCGCGACGAGAATGGCGCGGCTGTCGGCGAGGGCTTCGGCGGTGAGGACTTCGGCGGCAGCGGCAGAAGAGGGGAGAGTCCCGGCGAACGCGGCGCCGGCAATTGGCGCCCGGGCGAGCATAACGGCGGCAAGGGATATCCCGCACCCCCGCGCATGCGCCCGCCCTCGCATCATCAGCCTCGCTCCAGTCCCGCCCCCGCTCCGCCAGGCAACACAGCCCCGCGGCGCGCAACCCCTTACGCGCCCGGGCCATGCCTGCCGGGACGAATCACTTACTAGATTACCGGGTTCGCGGTCCCCTGCCCACCGGCAGGAGCGCGAATGCGCGCCGAGGGCCGCGCCTAGCGCATCATCTTACCGGCCAAGTGGAATCGCCTGGCCGGCAAGAGGATGGGCCAGATCAATAGCTCGAGCATGATCCTGTCGGAAAAGCGGTATCCACTTTTCCGGATCATGCCCTAGTAGCGGTAGTGCTCCGGCTTGAAGGGGCCCTGCTGCGGCACGCCGATGTAGTCGGCCTGCTTCTTCGACAGCTTCGACAGCTTGACGCCGATCTTGGCCAGGTGCAGGGCCGCCACTTTCTCGTCGAGCTGCTTGGACAGCGTGTAGACCTTCTTCTCGTACTTGCCGGGATTGGTCCACAGCTCGATCTGCGCCAGCGTCTGGTTGGTGAAGGAGGCCGACATCACGAAGGAGGGGTGGCCGGTGGCGCAGCCGAGGTTCACCAGGCGGCCCTCGGCGAGCAGCATGATGCGCTTGCCGTCGGGGAACTCGATCTCGTCGACCTGCGGCTTGACGTTGTGCCACTTGAGGTTCTTGAGGCCCGCGACCTGGATCTCGCTGTCGAAATGGCCAATGTTACAGACGATGGCGCGGTGCTTCATGGCGCGCATGTGGTCCACGGTGATGACGTCGATGTTGCCGGTGGTGGTCACGAAGATGTCGCCGCGCGGGGCGGCCTCCTCCATGGTGGTGACCTCATAGCCCTCCATGGCGGCCTGGAGCGCGCAGATCGGGTCGATCTCGGTGACGATGACGCGCGCGCCGGCATTGCGCAGCGAGGCGGCCGAGCCCTTGCCGACATCGCCGAAGCCGGCCACGACACCGACCTTGCCCGACATCATCACGTCGGTGGCGCGGCGGATGCCGTCCACAAGGCTCTCGCGGCAGCCATAGAGGTTGTCGAACTTGGACTT
>JBFWSL010000076.1:0-12740 GCA_050248375.1 Hyphomicrobiales bacterium
ACGTGACTGAAAATCACGGTGTCGGTGGTTCGATTCCGCCCCTGGGCACCATTATCCGGTATTTCCCCTTATAATTTAAATGTTTGGCTTGTCGTGGGTCAGTGCCGCGGGCCGCTTTTCAACCGGTGCTTGAGCCGCTCCGATCTGCGTTCTAGGCCCTCTGCGCCACGCCGGTGAGATTGAATGCCTTGCCGGGGTAATTGTCGCGGGTTGCGGCAAAGAGCTCATCGATGAACGCTTCGGCTTGCGCGGATATGTGACGCCGCGGGTCCCAGATGGCGGACATCCAGAAGCCCAGGGTCTTGCCGTTGTGCGTCAGCGGAATGGCATTCGGCTGGAGCTTGTCCAGAAGTACCGTCGAAGGGATGATGGCGATGCCGTGCTGCACGGCGACGAGGGACAGGAGACAGTGCGGGCTGGCGCTCTCGATCAGCACGCGGGGCTGAAGGTTGCTTATCTGGCACGCGCCGTCGAACAGTTGACGGGTCATGAACTGCGGCGCGAGCAGCAGTAACGGCTCGCCCGCAAGCTCGGAAATCTCGATTGAAGCCTTGCCTTTCAGCCGGTGACCCGTTGGCACGATGGCAAGTGCGGCGAGGGGGAACAGCATGCGCCCGCTCAGCGCCGAAGTGGATGTCAGCGCACCCACCGCCATGTTCAGATGACCGTTCTCCACTTCCTGCGCGAGCCGCGCGGAACCGTCCTCGGTCAGAACCACCTCGACGTTGGGATGCTTCCGCCGGTAGCGGGGAAGAAATCGCGACACCAGGCTCTCCAGCGTTTGCGGAGTGGCGCCAATGCGCAGGACGCCGCCCAGTCCTCCCGCCAGTTGCGTTGCCTTCGCCTGAAGGGACTCCACGTCATGCAGTATCGCGTGACATCTCTGGAGCAGCTCGCGCCCGGCAGGGGTCAGCGCGACGCGCCGGCCGATACGGTCGAAAAGCTTCACGCCCAGATCGGACTCGAGCAACTGGATCTGTCGGGACAGCGCCGACTGGCTGACGTTCAGTGTCTCGGCGGCGCGTGAAAAGCTCAGCTTCTCGGCCACGCCCGCGAAGTAGCGCAGATATCTAAAATTCATGACTTGAACTATCTAAAAAAGTCATCGTTCGTCGTCGTAAATTGCATTGGACAAATAGATGGCACTCCATAGACTTTAAATCAATGGACCTGTGCCCGGTGGTCCGGAACAGCGAATTCCAGCGAGATGCATCGCGGCATCCTGAGGTGCCGTTCCTTGGATACGGGGGTCTGCAGATGGTTCCGAAGCTTCACGAACAGTGGCAATCGCTCGACTTCAAGCGCCTGCTGACACGCAACGCCGCGTTCGTGAACACGGACTCGCAGAACAGCATCCTGAACCCGAAGGGATGCCTGACCCATGAGCGCATCTGGGAAGGTGCCAACGAGCAGGGCGGCCCGCTTCACAACACTTTGCGCCTGGCTGAGGTCTGCCGCAGGGCGGACATGCCGTTCCTGTGGCTGCGCTACGACCGCTTCATCGGAGAGATCGAGCCGGCCAACGCCATGGACCGGGCCCAGTATCACTTCTGGAACAAGGACTACAAAGGCGACCGCGCGCAGAAGGACTGGGAAGCCGATCTGGTCCCGGAGGTGAAGGAGATCATGGGCCCCGACGATCAGACCCTGGTCTATCCGGGCTGGAGCATCTTCACCGGAACGCCCGTCGACCGCTGGCTGAAGCAGTGGGGAGCGGGCACGCTGCTCATCTCCGGTTATCACACGGACTGGTGCGTGGAGATGGCGACACGCCACTCCCGCGAGCTGGGCTATATGCCTGTTGTCGTCGGGGACGCCTGCGGCAGTACTCAGCCACTGCACGATCAGACACTCGAGCAGATCAACAACTGCTACGCGCCGGTAATCACCACCGACGCGGCCATCAAGTACATCGAATCGGGGTTGGCTGAGCGAAGACCCGCAGCCGCGGAATAATTAGAGGATACAGCTTAGCTCAGGGCTTTGACGTGATGCCGCAGACCCCGCCGGTCTGCGAACGGAAGTCTTTTGCCTGCCGCCCAGCGGAGACAGGCACAGCGGAGATACGGATGTTGGATTTCGAATTGACCAGCGACCAGAAGCAACTTCAGGCGAGGGCGCGATCCTTTGCCCGCGACGTGGTCGCGCCCCACGTCGCCCATATGGACCGGACCAACGAATATCCCTGGCCCGTCGTCAAGGCGCTTGCCGACGAGGGCTTCATGGGGATGACAATCCCACGGGCGGATGGCGGTAGCGGCCACACCCTGATCGACGCGATCCTGGTGGTCGAGGAGATCGCCAAGGTTTGCGGCACCGTCGCGCGCATCGTGGTCGACGCCAACACGGCAGTGCCCAAGGCGATCACCCATCTCGGCAGCAAGGGCCAGAAGGACAGGTTCCTTCCCGGGATCATCGGCGGAGATAAGCCGGCCATTGCCATCACCGAGCCCGAAGCCGGCTCGGCTGCAAGCTGGCTGAAGACCTCCGCCGTAATTGAAGGCGACCAGGTTCGCCTCAATGGCAGCAAATGCTGGATCACGGGTGCCGGCGTGTCCCAGCTCTATCTCGTCTTCGCGCGCTTCGACGGCGTGCCGGGCGCGGACGGCGTCGGGGCAGTGCTGGTACCCGCTGATACGCCGGGCCTGAGCGTCACCCGCGTGCCGATCATGATGGGCGTCCGCGGCATGCCCGAGGGTGAAGTGGAGCTGCGCGACTGCCGTGTATCCACGGACAATGTCCTCGTCTCCGCCGGCGACGGCTTCAGGAAGCTGATGCGCTGCTACAACCTGCAGCGCGTCGGCGCGGCGGCGGTGGCGCTCGGGATCGCGCAGGGGGCGTTCGAGCTTGCGGCGGCCTATGCCAACAGGCGCAAGCAGTTCGGCCGCCAGATCGGCGAGTTCCAGGGGCTGCAGTGGATGTTCGCCGACATGCATGTGCGGCTGGAGACGTCGCGGCTGCTGATCTATCGCGCGGCGACTTCGCTCAAGGACGGTTTTCCTGACAAGGTCGCGGCGGCGACGGCCAAGGTTTGCGCCGCCGAGGCGGCCATCGCGGTCACCAACGCCGCGCTGCAGATACACGGCGCGGCGGGCTATTCCTGCGACCTGCCGCTGGAACGCATGGCCAGGGACGCGCGCATGTTCACGATCGGCGGCGGCACCACGGAGATGCAGCGGAACCTCATAGGCAGCGAAGTGCTTAAGCAGTCGTCGACCCAGATCCGTGAAGTCGCCTGATGCACGGCCATGTCAACACCATGAAGCCCGCGGGCGGGAAGGGGTCCTCGCGCAGGCATGGCACGAAACCCGGACGCGCCCCCGCCGGCCGCGCTATGGTGCCGAAGGCGTCGAGTGCGGAAGAAGCGCGAGGGGGAATGGCGGAGCCTGCTGAGTCGATCATCACGACCAAGGACATATGCCTCTCCTTCGGAGGCATCCGGGCACTCAACGGCGTCGGCTTCGAGGTCAGGCGGGGAGAGATATTCTCCATCATAGGACCTAACGGAGCCGGAAAGACCTCGATGGCGAACGTGCTCAGCGGTCTCTACCGCCCGACTTCCGGCACCATCCTGTTCAACGGCGTGGACCGGACCAACTTCTCGCCGCAGGCCGTTGCCGGGCTCGGCATAACCCGGACGTTCCAGAATCTGGCGCTGTTTCGCGGCATGACCGTGGTCGAGAACGTGCTCGTGGGCCGTCATCTGCACATGAAGGCGGGGCTCCTGTCCTGCGGAGTGTTCTGGGGTCCCGCGGCGCGCGAGGAGCGCAGGCACCGGCAGAAGGTGGAGGAGATCATTGATTTCCTCGGTCTGACCCCGGTGCGAGGCGTCCAGGCCGACACGCTCTCCTATGGCCTGCAGAAGCGGGTCGAGCTGGCCCGCGCTCTGGCGCTCGAGCCGAGCCTTCTCCTGCTGGACGAGCCGATGGCCGGCATGAACCGCGACGAGAAGCGCCAGATGGTGACGTCAATCGTCGACGCAAATGTCGACTTCGGAACCACCATCATGCTGATCGAGCACGACATGAGCGTGGTGATGGACATTTCCGACCGGGTGGTGGTGCTCGACCACGGAGAGAAGATCGCCGAAGGCAGGCCCGACGTGATCCGGGAAGACCCGGCCGTCATCAAGGCCTATCTGGGAGAACAGGAATGACCCGCGCGTGCGAACTTCGCGCAATCTTCCGGGCCCGGTCACCGGGAGGCGGCCCGCATGTCTGAGATGGTCTACGCGTTCGAGCTGGTCATCACCGGCATGCTCATCGGCCTCATGTATTCGATGATCGCTCTGGGCTTCGTCCTTATCTACAAGGCCTCCTCCGTCTTCAACTTCGCCCAGGGGGCGATGACCCTGTTCGCCGCCCTGACATTCGTGGGATTCCTTCCCCATGCCGGCTTCGCGGGCGCGCTCGCGCTGACGGTGCTGAGCATGTGCCTGGTCGCGGTGTTCGCGGAACGGGTGGTTTTCCGTCCCCTGATCGGCCGCAACGCGCTGGTCATCTTCATGGCGACGCTCGGGCTGGCCTTCATCCTGGAAGGCGTCGCCCAGATTGTCTGGGGAACGCAGCCGCACGGGCTGAAGCTCGGCTTCCCGATTGACCCGCTGATCATCGGCGGTGTCTTCATCTCCAAGTCGGACATGATCTCGGCCGCCGCCGCCGGCATCCTCGTGCTCCTGCTCGTGCTGTTTTTCCAGAAGACCAAGATCGGGCTGGGGCTGCGCGCCATCGCCGACGATCACGTGGCCGCGCAGTCGGTCGGCATCCGCCTCAGCAAGGTCTGGGCGGTGGTGTGGATACTCGCCGGCATCATCGCGATCGCCACCGGCCTGCTCTGGGGCAACCGCATCGGCGTTCATTTCGCCATGTCCCTGATCGCGCTCAAGGCGCTGCCGGTTCTCATCATCGGCGGCATCGAAAGCGTGCCCGGGGTGATCATCGCCGGCGTGATCGTCGGTGTCGCCGAGGCGCTCGGGGAGGGCTTCATCGGCCCCATGGTGGGCGGCGGCGTGCAGGACGTGATGGCCTATTTCGTCGCGCTGCTTTTCCTGGTGGTGCGTCCGCACGGCCTGTTCGGGCAGGAAGGCATCGAGAGGGTCTGATGAGCGACATTGCGGCGAGCGCGCAGTCCCATCCCCGTCCGGGCGACATGAGCCTCGTCCCGGCGTGGGGGGACCGGATCGCGCTCGCGCTGGTCCTGGCCATCGCCCTGTGCCTTCCCCCCTTCATCGGCGATTACTGGATGAAGGGACTGATGATCCCGATGCTGATCTACGGGATCGCAGCGCTGGGGCTGAACATTGTCACGGGCTATGCGGGCCTGATCTCCCTGGGCCAGGCCGCGTTCATGGCCGTCGGCGCCTTCACCGCGGTCATCTGTTATGGCCGCTATGGCGTGCCGGTGCCGCTCAGCCTGGTGATGGCGGGACTGGTCGCGGCGGCCGTCGGCGTTGTCGTCGGCACACCCTCCTTGCGGATCAAGGGGCTGTACCTGCTCGTGGCCACCCTGGCGGCCCAGTTCGTCATCGTCTGGGCCATCCAGCGCATCCCCTGGATCGGCGCCGGGTCCTTCGTCACCCTGAACACGCCGCCGGTCCATATCGGAAGCTGGCATATCGACACCGCCATCGAGCAGTACTACCTCACGCTCGCGGCCGCGGCGGTGCTGACCGTGATCGCCATGAACCTGGTCCGCAGCCGCGTGGGCCGCGCCTGGATGGCGATCCGCGATCAGGATGTCGCGGCTTCCGTCATGGGTGTCTCGATGCTGCGCTACAAGCTGTTCGCCTTCATGGTCTCCGCGCTCTACGCCGGAGTGGCCGGAGGGCTCGTCGTCTTCGCCTGGGTCGGGGCGGCCAACATCCAGGAATACGAGCTCGAGTTGTCCATCCAGATTCTCGGCATGGTCATCATCGGAGGGTTGGGCAGCATTCTCGGGTCCTATCTCGGAGCGGCCTTCGTCGCGCTCCTGCCCATCCTGATCAGCATCGGCATGCACAAGTTCTACAGCCTCGGCGGCGGCGAGATCGTCTCGGCCGCGATCCTCGCCAACGCGGAGCGGGTCGTCTTCGGCGCGCTCATAATTCTGTTTCTGGTGCTCGAGCCCCTGGGGCTCGCGCGCCTGTGGCATCGAACCATGGCCGCCATCGGGGGCCGCGTCGGTGCCGCGCGAGACCGGGGAGGCGCAACTCGGTGAGACGGGTTGGAGCGGGACCGTCCGCGGGCGGTTCCGGGGGACCCAATCGGCCGGTGTGCGGACCGGCCGCCGGGGAAGAAATTGGCAAGAAGAACGGAGTTCGATCATGCAGACAAAACAGATGATATCGGCGATTGCGGCCGCAGCCACCCTGGCGGCCACGGCGTTCTGGAACGCCCCGCCCGTGCAGGCGGCGGAAGGGGAGATATTCCATCCCATGCTCGTTACCCGCACGGGGCCGTTCGCCTCGGCTGCCAGCGGGGTCAGCAGCGGACAACAGGACTATTTCGCGCTCGTCAACGCCAACGGCGGCATCGACGGCGTGAAGATCAAGTGGGAGGAGTGCGAATTCGAATACAAGACCCCGCGGGCGCTCGAATGCTACGAGCGCTATCGCGGCCAGTGGAAGATCGTTTATCCGAACAGCACGCCGGCAATCTTCGCGCTTGCCGACCGCCTGAACCAGGACAAGGTGCTGGGCATCAATCTCGCCGGCGGCCGGTCCGAATCGTCCGACGGCAAGACCTTCCCATATCTGTCGCCCGTGATCCTGAACTTCTGGTCGCAGGCGGCTTCGACGATCCGCTACATCGCGCAGAAGGAGGGCGGCGAGGACAAGCTCAAGGGCAAGAAGATCGCCTTCATCCATCTCGACAACGCCTATGGTCGCCAGCCTTTCCCGATCTTCGACGCGCTGGCGGCGAAATACGGTTTCGAATGGAAGTCCTGGCCGCTGGCCTGGCCGGCGCTGGAGCAGAGCGCGGCCTGGGTCGACATCGCCCGGCGCTTCCGGGCTGACTGGGCCGTGCAGTGGAATTACGGCCAGTCCTGCAACGTTCCGATGACGGAGATGACCAAGGTGGGCTTCCCGATGGAGAAGTTCATCGGAACGCTCTGGTGCGGGTCCGAGGAGGACATCTCGCCGGCCGGTGACCTGGCCAAGGGATACGTCTCGGCCAACTTCCATGGTGTTGGGCCGGATTTCCCGGTGATCAAGGAGATCGTCGAGAAGATCTACGGGCAGGGCAAGGGCAACATCGACAAGGAGCGCATCGGCACCGTCGCCTACAATCGCGGCGTGATCACGGGTATCATCATCACGGAGGCGTTCCGCAACGCCATCGCCAAGCACGGCATGCCGCTCGACGGCGAGAAGGTGCGTGACGGCTTCCGGATGATCAACCTCGACAAGGCGCGGCTTAAGGAACTTGGCGCGGAAGGCCTGATGCCCGATCTCAAGTTCTCCGAGACCTATCACGGCGGTATCGATCCCCAGCTCTACCAGCAGTGGGATGGCAAGACGTGGACGACGATCTCGGACTGGGTTCCTCCCTACGAGGACGTGGTGAAGGCCGAGATCGAGAAGGCGGCCAAGGCCTACCGCGAGCAGACCGAGAAGAAGTAGGCGATCCCCATGACCTCCATCCTCAGCATGACCGATGTCCAGGTTTGCTATGACCGGGCCATCCATGTCCTGAAGGGGGTCAGCCTTCATGTCCCCGAGAAGGGCGCGATCGCTCTTCTCGGGGCCAACGGGGCCGGCAAGTCGACCACGCTCAAGGCCATCTCCAATCTGCTGCACGCGGAAGGCGGAGGGGTTACCGGCGGCCGCATCGAATTCATGGGCGAGTCCATCGTCGGCCTGGATCCGGCCGAACTGGTCAGCAGGGGCATATTCCAGGTCATGGAGGGCCGCAGGCTGTTCGCCCAGTTGACCGTGGAGGAGAACCTGCGCACCGGCGCCTATGCGCGCAGCGGCGGGGACCGCATCCGCCGCGACCTCGACATGGTGTATGGCTACTTCCCGCAGCTCGCCAGGCGGCGCTCGCAGAAGGCGGGATACCTGTCGGGCGGCGAGCAGCAGATGGTGGCCATCGGCCGCGCGCTGATGGCCCGCCCGAAGCTGGTGCTGCTCGACGAACCCTCGATGGGCCTTGCGCCGCTGCTGGTGCAGGAGATTTTTGCTATCGTGGACCGCATGCGCCGCGACGAGAACCTCTCGATCCTGCTGGCCGAGCAGAACGCGAAGCTCGCGCTGTCCATCGTCCAGGCCGGCTACGTCATGGAGGGCGGGCGTGTCGTGCACGAAGGCTCCATGGAAAGGCTCAAGGGCGACAGCGATATCCGTCAGTTCTACCTCGGCATCACCGATACCGAGAGCCACGATAGCTATCGCGCCATCGTGGAGCGAAAGCGCGCGGAGGCGCGAAACCGTGCCTCTTCGCAGGCAACCTGAGCACGCACGGCTCAATCCGAACGAGGAGTGATCCCATGATCCCGAAGGAAAAGAGAAGCTGGCAGTCCAAGATACCGGAACTGCATCCGCAGTGGGCCAATGTCGATCTCGCCGAGATTCTGACGCTTCCCTCGGCGCACCTTGCCATCGGCTACTCGAACAGCATCCTGAGCGATTTCGGCGCCCAGTCCGGCGAGCGCATCTGGGAGCGCGGCCGCCTGCCCGGCGGGTGCATTGGCAATTCGGTCAAGCTGATCCATGCCAGCCGCGCGGCGGGACTGCGGATGTTCTGGACGAAATACGAAATCTTCCGCCAGCACTATCCGCAGACGCCGATGGACAAGTCGCAATACGACTACTGGGCGTCGGGGAAGGAAAGCTGGACGAAGCAGCAGCGCGAGCGCGACTGCGACACGGTCGCGGAGATCAAGGAACTCATGCGCCCGGAGGAGGAGGTGATCTACTACACCTCGCTCGGCAACGTCTTCCTGGGGACGATGCTGCCGAACTACCTCAACATGCTGGGCGTGCGTACCGTGATCCTGTCGGGCTTCCATCTCGACTGGTGCATCGAGCAGGCGGCGCGGTCCTGCCGCGACATGGGCTACATGCCCATCGTGGTGGGCGATGCCTGCGGATGCGGCCGCGAACAGGACGAGGCGCCGACGCTCGAGCGGCTCAACATGTTCTTCGCCCCCGTCATCTCCACGGACCGGGCGATTGAGCTTCTTCAGGAAGCCTCGGACAGGAAGGAATCCTAGGAGCCCAGCCTTCAAGGCGGCAGAAAAACCAGGCGCTGGCGCGGCGGCGCAGCGCCAGGGGACGGGCTGTGCCCGCAACGGGAGGAGACTCATGAAAGAAGCGGAGCCACCGCTCAAAGGACGCATGGTTCTGGAACTCGGAGAGCTCCTGGCGGGGCCGTTCATCGGCACGCTGCTCGGGGAGTTCGGCGCGGAGGTCGTGAAGATCGAGCGTCCCGGAGGCGGCGACGTGCTGCGGCAGTTCGGTCCCATCGTCAATGGCGAGAGCCTCTACTGGCAGGCCAACAGCCGCAACAAGAAGTCCGTGGTTCTGGATCTCCAGAAGGAGAAGGCGCGCGATATCCTTCGAGAGCTGATCGGGCAGGCCGATGTGCTCGTCAACAGCCTGCGTCCCGGCACGCTGGAGAAATGGGCGCTGGACGAGGAGAGCCTGTACCGGCTGCGGCCGGAGCTGATCGTCGTCCACGCCAGCGCCTTTGGCCGCGGCGCGCCTTACAGCGACAGGGGCGGTTATGACCCGATCGCCCAGGGCTACAGCGGGCTTAGTCATGTCACGGGCGAAGCCGATGGTCCGCCGATGCGCGCTGGTGGCGCGATTCCTGTTTGCGATTTCATGACCGGACTGGCCGGGGCGCTGGGGGCGGTGCTCAGCCTCTACTCGCGGGACGCGAGGGGCGGCGGAAGGGGCCAGGTGGTGGATGTCGCTCTCTACGACGTCGCTTTCCGCATGCTCGGGCCGCTGCTGGGATATTTCGACCTGACCGGCCATGTGTGGCAGCGGGACGGCAATCACAGCCTGGGCGGGGCGCCGACGGGGCATTTCAAGACAGCCGACAATCACTGGATTTGCACCTCGGTTCAGAACAACGAGCAGTTCGCGCGGCTCGCGCGGCTGATCGGGCATCCGGAGTGGCTTCAGGACGAGCGCTTTGTGAATCTCAAATCGCGCACGCGCCATCGCGATGCTATCGAGGAGGTGGTTTCGCAATGGATCGCCAGCCGTCCGCGCCATGAGGTGATCGAGGCGTTCTCGGCACAAGGCCTCGGTATCGGCCCGATCAACTCGGTGGCCGACTTGTCCCAGGACGTTCATCTGGCCAGGCGCGGCTCGTACTGGACCGAGCATCCCGCCATCGGGCGATACCGCATGCCCGACGTGGTGCCACGGCTGGCGGGGACTCCGGGGACGGTCCGTCATGCGGCGCCACGGCTCGGCGAGGATACCTTCGCGGTCCTTCAGCAGTTGCTCGGCTACAGCGAGTCTGATTGCATCGGGCTAGAGCAGGTGGGTGTTATCGCGCGTCCATCGGAAAAGCTCTCCGAGGCAGCGGTCTGATCGGACACGCTGCGTCCGCCGCCGCAAGTTTCCTTCCCGGGGAAGTCACCCATGAGTGCTGCCTGGATCGACCGTTCCCTCGCCGAGATCATGAAGGGCCTGCGCTCGGGTGGCGTCACTGCCTCGGGGCTGTTCGAGGAGGGGATGGAGCGTCATGCGGGGGCGGGCAGCGTGTTGCAGGCTTACAGGGTCTGGGATCCCGAACGGGGCGAGGCGCTGGCGAGGGAGGCCGACGGAGCTTTTCGGGCGGGCCGCGACCTGGGTCCGCTGCAGGGTATCCCGGTATCCGTGAAGGACCTGTACGGCCTTGAAGGGTTCGATATCCATGCCGGGACCTCGCGCGCTCTGCCGGCCAGGTGGCGGCGGGAGGGCCCGCTGATCGGGCTGCTGCGGAGCCAGGCCGCGGTGATGGCCGGAAAGACCCACATGGTGGAGTTCGCTTTCGGGGCGGTCGGCATGAACAGTCACTGGCCGGTTCCGCGAAATCCCTGGGATCTCACGCATCATCGGGTTCCGGGTGGTTCCAGTTCTGGGGCGGGGGTCAGCCTGATGGAAGGCTCCGCCATCGTTGCCCTGGGTTCCGATACGGCCGGGTCCGTCCGCATACCTGCAAGTGTCACCGGCACCTTCGGCTACAAGCCTTCGGCCGGACGCTGGCCGCTGGAGGGTCTGGTTCCCCTCAGCCCGACCTTCGATACACCCGGCTTTCTCGTCCGGAGCGCGGCGGACGCGGCCATCGTGTTCGACGCGCTTGACGGTGCCTTCTGCGGAGAAGGCGTGAGCCGGACGCTGGCGGCCGGCATGGCGGGACTTCGCGTCGGGATCGCCGACAGCTATTTCTGGAGCGACTGCGACAGTGGCATTGCCGAGGCCGTCCGCTCGGCCATAGACGAGATCAATAAGGCAGGCGCGCGGATTCTGGATTGCGAGCTTCCCGAAACGGGCGAGGCGTACAGTCTTTTCCGCGCCGGCGGTCTGGCCGCGACCGAACTGAAGCATTTCCTCGAAACCAAGTTGCCGGAATGGGTCGATAGCCTGGATCCGAAAGTCAGGCTGCGCATCGCCAACTGCCCGGAATTCGGGTCGGAGGAATTCATGGCGCGGCGGGACAGATTCCAGGCGCTGGCCGCGAAAGCCCGGGAGCGCTTCGAGGGTATCGACGTCATGGTTTGTCCGACTGTCCCGGTGACACCGTTCAAGCTGGCCGATCTCGCCGACCTCGACGCCTATGGGCGCGCCAACATGGCCATACTGCGTAATACGTGCATGGCCAACCTGCTGGGCCTGTGCGCGGTAACCATGCCCGTCGGACTCGACGCGGAGGCAATGCCGGTCGGCCTGCAATGCATGGCCGCGGGCGGAAATGACCGGCAGCTCATGGCGGTCGCTCTGGCAATCGAGGGCGTGATCGGATCGCCATTCGAGAGAATTGGCTCTCCTCCATCGTCGATGCGCTGCTAGGAACGCGAGAGGGCGTCGACGGACCCAGCCGGACGGCGAGGCAACGTCCGGGAGGCTAGCTTGCGTCAGCTATTGCCAATGATCGCAATCGCGACGACGTTCTGATAGGGCCTGCCGCCCATGTTGTGCGCCAGCATCAGGCCGGGATCGGACAGTTGCCGTTCGCCAGCGCGCTCCTGAAGCTGGAGATAACCCTCATAGATCATCCTCAATCCGGATGCTCCGACCGGGTGGCCGAAGCATTTGAGCCCTCCGTCGGTCTGGCAGGGTGTGCGGCCGTCCCGGTCGAACGCACCGTCGAGCACGTCGTGCACCGCCCGGCCTTCGTCCGCCAAACCGAGATCCTCGAGCGTTATCAGTTCGGTGATCGAGAAGCAGTCGTGCAACTCGACGAGGTCGAGCTGCGAACGTGGATCGGCGATACCTGCTTCGTGATAGGCGCGAGAGACGGCGGCGCGGGCGGTGGGAAAGGATGCTCCGTCCCAGGAAGAATGACCGAGCTCGACGCCATCGCTGGCGGCGAGCTGGAGGGCCTTCACGGTGACGGGCTTCGATTTGCCGAGTCCGTGCGCGATTTCCGGGGTCGTGACGATGGCGCAGGCCGCGCCGTCACTGACTCCGCAGCAATCGAACATCCCGAGCGGATCGGCGACCATGGGTGCGTTGAGGATGCGGTCGAGGGTCACGGGTTGGCGCAGATGCGCGCGGGTGTTGAGAGCACCGTTCTGGTGGCTCTTCCAGGATATGTGCG
>JBFWSL010000077.1:0-12712 GCA_050248375.1 Hyphomicrobiales bacterium
GGAAAAGGGCGGCGCCAGCATCAGCCTGTGCGGTGAGATGGCGGGACGGCCGCTGGAAGCCATGGCCCTGCTCGGGCTCGGCTTCCGCACCATTTCCATGGCGCCGGCGTCCATCGGCCCGGTCAAGGCCATGTTGCGGAGCCTCGACCTGGGCGTGCTTTCTGCGCGGATGGACGAATGGCTCGAGACAGGGGTCGGAGACTGCCGCACCCCGCTTGCGGCCTTTGCCAAAGAGAACGGCGTGGAAATCTAGCCGCTATTGCTTCATCGAGTTGCAGCCCACGCAACAGTTGCATAAATACTTTGCATCGCCCTAAATTCGAGGAGGTCCTGCGGCGGGGTCGGTTCGCGGATGATCGTGTGTGCGGAGAGGGGCAGCACGTGGATGAAAGCGCTACGCGGCGTCCTGTCACGCAGGGGCAGACCGGCGGAGAAAACCCGGGCTCGCGGTTGCGCATCCACGGAATTCAGGCAATGCCATCGGCTGTTGACCAGGAACTCGCGGTAATATTCCGGGAGATGCGGCGCGCGTCGCATCTCGACCGCAACCAGTTGAGCGACCAGTTGCGCACGCCCGTCGCCGTCATCGAGGCGCTGGAGACGGGGGCCATATCGTCGCTGCCGAGCTGGCCGGAGACCATCCGGGTGGTCAATTCCTACACCCGCATGCTCGGGCTCGACCCGCGGCCGATCCTGCGCCGCATCCGCTCGCAGATGGACGTGGCGCAGGCCTCCCCGCAACCCAAGGAAGTGCCTTCGGCCAAAGCGTTCGCGCCAGCCGCGCCAGGGCCGGCGAGGCAGCCTGCGGTTCCCGCTGCCGCGAGGCCGCCGGCGCCACCCATGCCGCCGGGGGCCGATGCCGAGCGGCCCGCCACGACCAAGGCCCCGGGGATGGCTCCCCCTGCCCCCCCTGCCGCTCCGAATGCCGCCGCCGCCGCGGCGCCTGCGCGGCCCGAAGCGCAGGAAGCGGACGACACGCTTGAGGCCCGGCGAGATATCCCACCGGCCGGGCCGGTGGCGGATACGCCGGATGCCGAGCTGGATTTCGGCGAGCTTGCGGGAGAGGGGCTGCCCGCCTCCGGCGAGGAGCCGGGACGGCCGCGGGGCCTGATCCCTCGACTGCTGAAGTGGATTTTTATACTCGCGCTTTGCGGCGGGCTGGGCTACGCCATCTCCCAGGTGGTGCGGAATCCCGACGGGATCGTGGATGCGGTCTCCGGGCTGCCCGAGCCGATACCTTCCGCGGCGCGGCTGGTGCGTGACCTCATCACGACCGCCCCGGGAGGGAAGGCGCCGGACCCGGGCGCGGAAGCGCCACGCAAGGAGAAATCCGACAGGCTTCCGCAGGACCAGGCGCCGGCCGTCCGCTAGGGGCTGGTCGCAGGAACTGCTGGCACGTTGCGATGAGCGTTATTCCGGGAGAGAAGCTGGATCAGGTGGTCGCCCGCTGGGAGGCGGTGCAGTCGAGGCTGTCGTCGGGGCCCGACCAGCAGACCTATGTGAAGCTGGCTCGCGAGTTCGCCGAACTCGATCCGATCGTCGCCGCGATCCGCAAGCTGCGCAAGGCCCGGGCCGACCGGGATGGACTCGACGAGATCCTCCATGACGCCAATGCCGACGATGAAATGGCGGCGATGGCGCGGGAGGAAAGCGAGGGCCTCGACGGCACGATCGAGACGCTCGAGCATGAAATCCGACTGCTGCTGCTGCCGAAGGACGCCGCCGACGACAAGAGCGTGATCCTGGAAGTGCGGGCCGGCACGGGCGGCGAGGAGGCGGCGCTGTTCGCCGCCGACCTGTTCCGCATGTATCAGCGCTACGCCGACCTGAAAGGCTGGAAGGTCAGCATCATGTCCGCGAGCGATGCGGCGGCGGGCGGCTACAAGGAAATCATCGCGAATATCACCGGGCAGGGCGCCTTCGCCCGGCTCAAGTTCGAATCCGGCGTACATCGCGTGCAGCGGGTGCCGGCGACGGAATCGGGCGGCCGCATTCACACCTCCGCGGCCACCGTGGCCGTGCTGCCCGAGGCGGAAGACGTGGACATCGCGATCAACGAGAACGATTTGCGCATAGACGTGTTCCGGGCGAGCGGACCGGGCGGTCAGTCGGTGAACACCACCGACAGCGCCGTGCGCATCACCCACATCCCGACCGGCATCGTGGTGAGCCAGCAGGACGAGAAATCCCAGCACAAGAACAAGGCGAAGGCGCTGAAGGTGCTGCGCGCGCGGCTGTACGAGGCCGAACGGCAGCGCGTGGACAGCGAACGGGCGGCCAGCCGCAAGGGGCAGGTGGGATCGGGCGACCGGTCGGAGCGCATCCGCACCTACAACTTCCCGCAGTCGCGGGTGACCGATCACCGCATCGGCCTCACGCTGCACAACCTGCATGAAGTGCTCGAAGGCGACGGCCTCGACGAAATCGTCGACGCGCTTGTTACCGAACACCAGGCCGGGCAGCTCGCGGCGATGAACGCCGAGGCCGCGTCCTGAACAGGATCGGCACGCAAGCCGCCCGGCGCGCGCGCGACGCGGTGACGACGCTCGCGGCGCGCCTGCGCGGAGCCGGCGTGGGGACGCCGGAGCTGGATGCCCGTCTGCTCGTCTGCGCCGCGCTGGCCATCACCCACGAGCAGTTGCTGATCGACCCCGAACGGATGCTGACGCGGGAGGACGAGGCGCGGCTGGAACCTCTCGCGCGGCGGCGCGAGGCGCGCGAGCCGGTTTCCCGCATTCTCGGCGTCCGCGAGTTCCGCGGCCGGGAGTTCGCGCTGTCGGACGCCACGCTCGATCCCCGTCCCGACAGCGAAACGCTGGTGGAGGCGGCGTTGGAGCTGTTCGGCGACGAGCAGCCCGGCACCATTCTCGATCTGGGCACGGGGACGGGTTGCCTCTTGCTTGCCCTGCTCGCGGCGTTTCCCGGCGCCCGCGGGCTCGGCGTGGATGTCAGCGGCGAGGCGGTCGCAACGGCCCGGGCGAATGCGGAGCGGCTGGGACTGGCCGGGCGGGCGCGGTTCCGTGAAGGAGACTGGCTGGAGGGGATCGATGGCCGGTTCGACCTGGTGGTCTCCAACCCGCCCTATATTCCCAGCGGGGACATCGCCGGCCTGGAGCCGGAGGTGGCGCGGCACGATCCGGCCGCCGCGCTCGACGGCGGACCGGACGGGCTCGACGCCTACAGGCGAATCCTGCCGGGGCTGGCGCGGGTGCTGGGGCCGGGCGCGACCGCCCTGCTGGAGATCGGCGCGGGGCAGGAGAGCGCGGTGCGGGCCATAGCGCGCGAGGCGGGCCTTGGCCCCGATGCCAGGGGGACCGGCCATTGGCGGGACCTTGGCGGCCATGTGAGGTGCGTCGCCTTGGCGCGGCAAGGCGTTATCCAATAGTCAAAAAGATGTTGGAAAATGGCACCGATCACGCTAGGTTCTGCGCACGTAACCTGTTCATGCGTTTCATGGACCGGTTGGCGTTTGCAAGCCGACAGCAATGAATATGACAAGCGCTCTGGCGCGGTGCGGGCTTGCTCGACAAGGCTGAAAGGCATCATTCGACTCGCCATCGTCTGGACCAGCATAGGTGCGGAATTTCCGCCGGCCCCGAGCGGATGTTCGGCTGATCGTCGCGATCCGCCGGATATGCCGATCCGGGCCAGTTGATCCCGGGACGGTCTGCGGAGTCCATGACCAGTAGACTTGAGTGGAGGCAACGGGGGCAGAGCCATCCAGCACGGTAAGGTGCCGCGACGCCAAATGGCGGGCGGGGCCCTTGTGTGAGTGGTTTTCCCTTCTGGCATGATCCGGAACAGGACGAAATGAGGCAGGGACAACAGAACCGACGTGGACGCGGACGTGGCCGCAAGGTGCAGAATCCGCTCAGCCGCAATTACGAATCCAACGGCCCGAGCGTGAAAATCCGCGGCACCGCGGCTCACGTGGCGGAGAAGTACATGGCGCTGGCGCGTGACGCGCTGGCGGCGGGCGACAACGTCATGGCCGAGAACTACCTGCAGCATGCGGAGCACTACAACCGCATCATCATGTCTGCCCAGGCGCAGTTCACCGGCAATTCCCAGCCGGGCGCCGACGGAGCCAACGGTTCCGGCCACCGCCAGGGGCAGGGCGACGGCAACAGGCAGGGCGACGATATGGCCGCGCAGGGCGAGCATAACGGCGTCATGGCGCATGCCGGTGACGATGGCGAGCAGCCGGGCGCCGACGGCGCCAACGGCTCCGGTCAGCATCACGACGACACCAAGAGCGCCACGGGCTGACGGCCTGCCCCTTGATCGAAGGCTCAGGCTTTCCCGTCCAGGGCGAGGGCATCGCCCTCCGAGACGGTCCCCGGGCTTGATATCCTCGCATAGACGCCGAAGTCGGTGTGGCCGAGCACGCGCGACAGGGTCGCCGTAACCGCCATGTCGCGGGCGCCGGTCGAGGGATCGACGGCGGTCGCCTCGCACCGCCCGGTCCGGTCGAACACCTCGAGACTGGCTTCGCCGAAGCCGATTTTCTTTCCGACCAGTCCCAGTTCCGCCCAGGGCGAAGGCATCTCCACGTAGAAGTTGGCGCGGAAACGCAGCGGGTCCACGGGCCGGCCGACGATGCGCTCGAGTTCGCGCACCGAGGCCATGTTGACGATGTGAACGCATTTCTCGGCCATGTCGGTGAAGCTGTGGCCGGGCGCGCTGACCACGCGAGGGGCTCCCCTCAGATCGCCAGTCATGTAGCTGGCCATGAACTGCTCGATGAGCTGGCAGCCGATCGGGGTTTGCAGCGCGCCGCGGGCCACCTGGCGGCCGTTGCGTAGGACTGTGAGCACGTGGCCGTCCTCTTCGAAGCGCGTGTCGAGGGCGGCGAGCCTCTCGTTCCGCATCAGCATGAGGAAGGCGATCTTGGGCAGATGCTCGGGGTTCTGGGGGTCGAAACGGCCGGCGCTGGCCTCGATGGCATAGGCGCGGTCCAGCGGCAGGGTCTCGCCCGCCTCGAGCCGGACCGAGGGCATCCGGTCCGCGCTCAATCCCTTCACGGGATAGCGGTAAATGGCCGTAATCCGGCTTTCGGAGGATGGAGACATGGGGAGCGGGCCGCGTTAAGGGAGCGCGATCATGCCCCCTTTTGTTGCGCTGCGGCAACACTATATATGCTTCAGGAACGCTGCCCTGGCGGGTTCCGAGGCCGCATCGCGGCAATTCCAGAACAGGGCGCGGCTGCCGGGCTGAGCATTCAGGCGGGGGCGCGCGCGCCGGAGAGGGTAGAGACATGGATTTCGAGAAATATACGGACCGTGCACGCGGATTCGTGCAATCGGCGCAGTCCCTGGCGCTCAGGGAAGGCCACCAGCAATTCACCCCGGAACATCTGCTGAAGGTTCTCCTCGACGACGAGGAAGGGCTCGCGGCCGGGCTTGTCTCGCGGGCCGGCGGGCGTCCAAAGGACGCGCTTGCGGCGACGGAGGCCGCCCTCGCCAAGCTGTCCAAGGTTTCGGGCGGCGGGGCCGGGCAGGTCTACCTGGCGCCGCAACTGGCGCGGGTGTTCGACAACGCACAGCAGATCGCCACCAAGGCGGGAGACAGCTATGTGACCGCCGAGCGGTTGCTGCTGGCGCTGGCCATGCAGAAGGACACCCAGGCCGCCGGCATCCTGGAGAAGGCCGGTGTCACGCCCAGTTCGCTCAACAGCGCGATCAACGACCTGCGCAAGGGCCGCACGGCCGACTCCGCTTCCGCCGAGCAGGCCTATGACGCCCTGAAGCGCTATGCGCGCGACCTGACGGAAGCGGCGCGCGAGGGAAAGCTCGATCCGGTGATCGGCCGGGACGAGGAGATCCGGCGCACCATCCAGGTGCTGTCGCGGCGGACAAAGAACAATCCCGTGCTCATCGGCGAGCCGGGCGTCGGCAAGACCGCGATCGCGGAAGGCCTGGCGCTGCGCATCGTCAACGGCGACGTGCCGGAGAGCCTGAAGGACAAGCGCCTGCTCGCGCTCGACATGGGCGCATTGATCGCCGGGGCGAAGTATCGCGGCGAATTCGAGGAGCGGCTCAAGGCCGTTCTGTCGGAGATCCAGGCGGCGGCCGGCGGCATCATCCTGTTCATCGACGAGATGCACACCCTGGTCGGCGCGGGCAAGGCGGAAGGCGCGATGGACGCTTCCAACCTGCTGAAGCCGGCGCTGGCGCGCGGCGAACTGCACTGCGTCGGCGCCACGACGCTGGACGAATACCGCAAGCACGTGGAGAAGGACGCCGCGCTGGCGCGGCGCTTCCAGCCGGTGTTCGTCAGCGAGCCGACAGTCGAGGATACCGTGTCGATCCTGCGCGGCCTGAAGGAGAAGTACGAGCTCCATCATGGCGTGCGCATCACCGACAATGCCATCGTGGCGGCGGCGACCCTGTCGAACCGCTACATCACGGACCGTTTCCTGCCCGACAAGGCCATCGACCTGATGGACGAGGCGGCGAGCCGCCTGCGCATGCAGGTCGATTCCAAGCCCGAGGAACTGGACGAACTCGACCGGAGGCTGATCCAGCTCAAGATCGAGCGCGAGGCGCTGAAGAAGGAGGACGACAAGGCCTCCAGGGACCGCCTGGAATCGCTCGAAAAGGAAATCGCCGAACTGGAGGAAAAGTCCGGTGCGCTGACGCGGCGCTGGGAAGAGGAGAAGCAGAAGCTGTCCTCGGCCCAGAAGCTCAAGGAGGAGCTGGAAGCCGCGAGGCTGGAGCTGGAGCAGGCGCAGCGGCGCGGCGACCTCGCGCGTGCCGGCGAGCTCACCTATGGCGTCATCCCGCAGCTCGAGAAGAAACTCGAGCAGAAGGAGAAGCAGGACGAGAACGCGGCCATGCTCGAGGAAGCGGTCACCGCCGACCATATCGCGGGCGTTGTGTCGCGCTGGACCGGCATTCCCGTGGACAAGATGCTGGAAGGCGAGAAGGACAAGCTGCTGCGCATGGAGGACGAACTGGCCAAACGAGTGGTGGGCCAGCAGGAGGCGGTGCATGCCGTCTCGACCGCGGTGCGCCGCGCGAGGGCCGGCCTGCAGGATCCCAACCGTCCCATCGGCTCCTTCATGTTCCTGGGCCCGACCGGCGTCGGCAAGACCGAGCTGACCAAGGCGCTCGCGTCGTTCCTGTTCGACGACGAGCAGGCGATGGTCCGCCTCGACATGTCCGAATACATGGAAAAGCACTCTGTCGCGCGGCTGATCGGCGCGCCTCCCGGCTATGTCGGCTACGAGGAGGGCGGCGCGCTGACCGAGGCGGTTCGGCGCCGGCCCTACCAGGTGGTGCTGTTCGACGAGATCGAGAAGGCGCACCCGGACGTGTTCAACGTGCTGCTGCAGGTGCTCGATGACGGGCGCCTGACCGACGGCCAGGGCCGCACGGTGGACTTCCGCAACACGCTGATCATCATGACGTCGAACCTCGGCGCGGAATATCTGGTCAACCAGCCCGATGGCGAGGATTCCGACGCCGTGCGCGACCAGGTGATGGCGGTGGTGCGGGCCAACTTCCGGCCCGAATTCCTGAACCGCCTGGACGAGGTGATCCTGTTCCACCGGCTCAAGCGCGAGCAGATGGCCACTATCGTGGATATCCAGGTGGCCAGGCTGCAGAAGCTGCTGGCGGACCGCAAGATCATGCTCGATCTCGACCCGTCGGCACGCGAGTGGCTGGCGGAGAAGGGCTACGATCCTGCTTACGGCGCCCGGCCGCTCAAGCGGGTCATCCAGCGCAGCCTTCAGGATCCGCTGGCGGAGATGCTGCTCGAGGGCAGCGTTCGCGACGGACAGAAGGTGAAGGTCAGCGGTGGTACCGACAGCCTGATCGTCAACGGCACGGCCACCCGGCGCGCGGCATAGATGCGCGCCCGGCACAGCTAACCCCCTGTTCTTCTCCGGGCGAACTGGCGCATACTCGCGCGCCGGTTCGCCCGCGAAAGGACATATCCGATGGCAGCCAAGCCCGCGCCGGGTCCCAGTCCCGAGTTCAAGGCCCTTTGGCCGACGATCCTGATGCAGCTCAAGCTGCCGGGAGCGGAGGCCGCCAATCCGGTGCTGGCGCAGCTCATCGGGGACATGGACGCGGGCACCGCCGACATGACCACCAATTACCTGGCGGGCAACTTTCTCGATTTCGGGCATCCCGCCGTCGGCTGGCTGCGCGATTGCTTCAACCGGGCGACGCTCGACTACGCGCGCAACGCCGGCATCGACTACGAGATGGACTGGCATCTGCAGGCGTGGCCGAACGTGAACCGCTTCGGCGACTACCACAATCTGCACAACCATCCGCATAGCTGGCTGAGCGGGACCTACTATGTTCAGGTGCCCGAGCCGGAGACGTCGCTGCCCGGCCGCTCGGACCGTACGCCGGGCGCCATCAGCTTCTTCGATCCGCGCGCGCAGGCGAACATGCTGGCGGTCAAGAACGATCCGCAGGTGGAGGCCGAGCACCGCATCATGCCGGAGCCGGGGCTGCTGCTGCTGTGGCCGGCCTTCGTGCACCATCTGGTGCACCCGAACCTGTCGCAGCAGCAGAGGATCTCGGTGTCATTCAACGTGGTGCTGCGGTGGCGCGACAGCTACCTCCCCTGACACGGGCCCCGGCGCCGCGGGCATGAAAAAAGGCGCCGGCCTCGCGGCCGCGCCTGCAATGCTCCGGATGATACCGCCCGTGACCTAGCGGACTTCCTCGCCGACCGCGGCGACGCGGGTGTTGACCGGCGAACGGCTCATCAATTCGTCGATGCGCGCGCGTTCCTTGTAGAACTCCGCGAGTTGGCGGCCGGTGAGCTGCTTGCCGCGCGGCACGGGGATGGTCATCGGGTTCACGTGGCGGTTGTTGACCAGCACCTCGAAGTGCAGGTGCGGGCCGGAGGAAATGCCGGTGTTGCCGACGAAGCCGATGACCTGGCCCTGCTGCACCCGGGCGCCCGGGCGCATGTTGGCGGCGAATTTCGACATGTGGCCGTAGGCGGTCTTGTAGCCGTTGGCGTGGCGGATGCGGACGTAATTGCCGTAACCGCCCTTGCGGCCGGCGACTTCGACGACGCCGCTGCCGGCGGCGAGGATCGGAGTGCCGTGCGGCGCGCCAAAGTCCGTGCCCAGATGCATCTTGGAGCCGCCGAGGATGGGATGTCGGCGCATGCCGAAGCCGGAGGTGAAACGGCCGCCCTTTACGGGCTTGCGCATCAGGAACTTCTTGGCGCTGTTGCCGTCGCGATCGTAGAAGTCCACCTCGCCGTCGGGCGTGCGAAAGCGGTAGAACTTGCGGGTCTCGCCCTCGACGCTGATGGCGGTGTAAAGCAGCTCGCCCGGTTCGGCGCTGTCGTCCTTGAGATCGAAGAAGACTTCGAAGGAATCGCCCGGGCGCACCGGCTGCTTGAAGTCGGTGTCGTAGGAGTGGACGCGCAGCAGCTTCAGGATCGAGTCCGCGGTCATGCCCTGCGAAAGCGCCGCGTGATAGAAGCTGGTATAGAGGGTCGCGCGCTGCGGATAGCTGGCGGCGCGAATGGCGGCATCGTCGGAGAGCTCCACCGCCTCGCTGCTGGCGACATATTCGCCGCTGTCATTGCGGGAAACGGTCACCTCGTGCTGGTCGCCGGTGAAGATGCTGACGCGCACGGGGTCCATCTGGCCGCTGTCGCTGGGGGCGGGCGCCAGCGTGAGGCGCACCTGCTGTCCGGGCTGCAACTGGTTGGGCTGGAAGGTCGGCGCCATGGCCTCGCCGATGGCCTTGGCCTGCCAGCGCTCGGTGCCGGCGTCGACCAGCAGGCTCATCAGCGTGTTGCCCTTGCGGACAGGGATCAGCTTGACCTCGGCGCCCTCGAGAATGGCGGCCTCGGTTTCCAGAGTGGTGCGCTCGACGACAGTGGTGTTCTTCGGCACGAGCGTGTCGGCGGGCGCCGCCGGACGCAGGTCGCCGGGATGGAACGATGCCCGGTGAATCTGCGCGCCGCCGTCCTCGTTGAAGATGGCCGGGCGCATGGCGTAGGGCTCGTCGGGAATGACCTCGTCGGAAAGCGCGACAAGGCCGTCCACCATGTCCTCGGAAAGCTCCATGCCGTCCTCTTCCGGCAGGCGCCCGCCGGGCGGGTCCACGAAGTGGACGGCGACATTCTGGGAGCCGGAGACCACGGCGCCCTCTTCGTTGTCGGAGATGGGATTGAGGTTGGCGTAGAGCTTGAAGGGATTGAAGGCGGGGATCTGGGCGTTATCCGGTGGCAGCGCGGTGGCGAGGCGGGCGACCATCCGGGCATAGGGCTTGATGGTGATGTAGTCCTTGCCGCCTCTGCGCTGCACCTCGGTATCGTGGATGAGGTGTTTGGTGGCGAGGCCCAGCGTACTGCCGACGATGCGGTCGGATTTCTGCCGCGCCACGGTCTGGACGGAGCCGACGGAATGGAGCTTCTGGGCCGGCTCGAGCGCCGCGAGGCTGACGCGGCGGATGGAGGAGACCACGCCGGTGCCGTCGTCCACGTTCATGGAGCCGTAGACGGTGGCGCCGATGACGCCGACGCCGACGATGCCGGCGAGGCAGGTGCTGACCAGCCATTTGAAGCGGGCGGCGGCGCCGGAGTCGCCCGGCTCGGGCCGGAAAACGTCGGCCACATGTTCCTTGTTGACTTTGGGAAGGTAAATCTGGGGGAGGGCGCGATTGCCGGTATAGGCAACCAGGGCGTTCCTGTGACGACGGCGGCCGAGCAAGCTGCGTGTGTCGATCAAGGTTGCTTCCCCCCATCCGCGGCATCCGCGCACCGGCCCGACTTCCCTCAGGCTTCAATGGTGCGGCGATTCCGTAGGCTGGACCCTGTTATCCCTCTGCAAGGCGCCCGCGACTTTGCCGACCGATTAACCCGCTGTCAACCATGTAGAACCGCTGATTTATGAGGGTCCACAATCGGTTAGGGTCAGTGGTGAGTGTCCTCGCAGGGCCGGAACCAGAATGCTTATTCCCGCTTCACGGACGGTTAACCATGATGCGCGGGAACTGCTTTCCCGTTCGTTAACGGGGAAGTTGCACAGTCAAAAGGGCAGCATTGTGACCGCGCCTGGAAATTCGGCAGTTTTCCGCCACGGCGAGGGCCCGCAGGGCCCGGCGGCAAAAAAAATCGACAAGGGGAGAGGGAACGCTTGACAGCAACGGGGGCAACCCTTAAGTAACGCCTCGCTGCGCGGTTCGGCCGCTTGGCCGCGGCCGGTTGCGACCGCGCATTTCATAACTCTGGCAAGCGGGGCCAAGTCCGGGGCGACCCGGAAATCGGCGTCTCTTGCGTTTGACTCTCTCGGGAGCTTTTGCTTCCATGAGAGTTTGGGGGTTCCGCCCTTCGGGTGGCGCCGTCCGGCTCTTTGACATTGTGGTCAGAAGAAAGGGAAACGCAGGCGGCGGAGTCCTGGCGAGTCCGTGCCCATCAACGTCCTTCGGGGCGGGGCCGGACGAACGAGACTCTGACGATGCTGCGTTTACCGACACCCATGTCATGTGTCCTTCGGGGCGCGTGACTGAAATGTCGGGACTCGTCAAATGACGTTGAAATTGCGCAGCCGCTATCCGGGTATCCCCCGGATGGTGAAGTCAGAAATCGAACTTTCAACTTGAGAGTTTGATCCTGGCTCAGAACGAACGCTGGCGGCAGGCCTAACACATGCAAGTCGAACGAGAAGCCACCTTCGGGTGGTGGAAAGTGGCAGACGGGTGAGTAACGCGTGGGAACATGCCCTTTGGTACGGAATAGCTCCGGGAAACTGGAATTAATACCGTATACGCCCTCCGGGGGAAAGATTTATCGCCGAAGGATTGGCCCGCGTTGGATTAGCTAGTTGGTGGGGTAATGGCCCACCAAGGCTACGATCCATAGCTGGTCTGAGAGGATGATCAGCCACACTGGGACTGAGACACGGCCCAGACTCCTACGGGAGGCAGCAGTGGGGAATATTGCACAATGGGCGCAAGCCTGATGCAGCCATGCCGCGTGAGTGAAGAAGGCCTTAGGGTTGTAAAGCTCTTTCGCCGGTGAAGATAATGACGGTAGCCGGAGAAGAAGCCCCGGCTAACTCCGTGCCAGCAGCCGCGGTAATACGGAGGGGGCTAGCGTTGTTCGGAATTACTGGGCGTAAAGCGCACGTAGGTGGATTGTTAAGTCAGGGGTGAAATCCCGAGGCTCAACCTCGGAACTGCCTTTGATACTGGCAATCTCGAGTCCGGGAGAGGTGAGTGGAATTCCTAGTGTAGAGGTGAAATTCGTAGATATTAGGAAGAACACCAGTGGCGAAGGCGGCTCACTGGCCCGGTACTGACACTGAGGTGCGACAGCGTGGGGAGCAAACAGGATTAGATACCCTGGTAGTCCACGCCGTAAACGATGAATGCTAGCCGTCGGCAGGCATGCCTGTCGGTGGCGCAGCTAACGCATTAAGCATTCCGCCTGGGGAGTACGGTCGCAAGATTAAAACTCAAAGGAATTGACGGGGGCCCGCACAAGCGGTGGAGCATGTGGTTTAATTCGAGGCAACGCGAAGAACCTTACCAGGCCTTGACATCCCGGTCGCGGATAGCAGAGACGCTTTCCTTCAGTTCGGCTGGACCGGTGACAGGTGCTGCATGGCTGTCGTCAGCTCGTGTCGTGAGATGTTGGGTTAAGTCCCGCAACGAGCGCAACCCTCGCCTTTAGTTGCCATCATTTAGTTGGGCACTCTAGAGGGACTGCCGGTGATAAG
>JBFWSL010000078.1:0-12689 GCA_050248375.1 Hyphomicrobiales bacterium
GGCCCGAGCGGAACCGTGCAGGATGCAGCGCGCGGCGCGCCTTCGATAATGGCGCAAGCATTTGTTCCGCCGAAGCCAAAAGCGTTGATCAAGGCGAGCGTCGCAGCCGGCAGGGGTAGCGGCCGGGCAGGTATGGTGAGCTGCAAGTCGTCGAAGGGGATGTCCGGGTTCGGCTTATCGAATCCCGCCATGGGCGCGCATTCCCCGTGACGCAGCGAGAGCACGGCCTTTATGAGCCCGGCGATGCCGGCGGCGGGCTCAAGATGTCCCAGCGCGGCCTTGGCGGAGCCGAGCGGCACCGGACCGTGCCGCTTGTCCGAGCGCAGAACGCGGCCGATGGCGGCAGCTTCCGTGGGATCGCCCAGCGCGGTCCCGGTGCCATGCGCCTCCACGAGGCCGATGTCCTCGGGCGCAGCGTCCGCACGCTTCAGGGCAAGGGCTATCATTGCGGCCTGGGCGTCTTCGTCGGGGGCGGTGATCGTGCCGGTGGCGCCATCCTGGTTGACCACGGTGGCGCGAATTACCGCCTGGACGGGATCGCCATCGCGCAAGGCATCGCCGAGCCGCTTCAGAAGGACGAGGCCGGCTCCCTCGCCGCGCACGAACCCGTCGGCGCCCAGGCCGAAGGCGCTGATACGGCCGCGCGGCGAAAGCATGTGCGCGCGGCTGAAACTGACGAACAGCCTGGGGTCGAGCAGGAGGTTGACGCCACCGGCAAAGGCCAGGTCGCAGGATCCGTCCGCCAAAGCCTTGCAGGCCGAGTCGACAGCCACGAGTGCCGATGAACAGGCCGTATCCACACACAGGCTGGGCCCTTTCAGATCGAAGACGTTGGAGAGCCGGTTGGCGACTATGCTGAGCGCCGTGCCTGTGCCGGCCTGCCGGTCGCCCGATCCGTGGCGATAGCGCTGCAGATAGGCGTAATCGGCGTTGGACACTCCGACAAAGACACCTGCCGCCGTTCCGGCGACAGCGCCGCGCGGCAAGCGAGCATCCTCCATCGCCTCATGAGCGACCTGCAGCAGCAGCCTTTGCTGCGGGTCCATGTCCGCGGCTTCGCGGTTGCTCAGGCCGAACAGGTCGGGATCGAAGCCACGGATGTCGTCGAGAAAACCGCCCCACTTCGATATGGAACGGTCGGGCCGTCCGGGCCTGGGATCGTAGAAGCCTTCGAGGCTCCAGCGCTCGGGGGGGATTTCCGCAACCGCGCAACGTCCCTCGCGCAGCAGCGACCAATAGCTCCGGGAATCGCGGACCCCGCCGGGAAATCGGCAACCCATGCCGATGATGGCAATCCCGTTCATGGTCCGCCCGACACCATCCGATTCTGCAAACGGATCCGCCACCGCCTAACGGCTGCCGCGGTCCGCCGTCGTTTTCAGGACTTGTTGCGGATCAGGAACCGGTAGACACCGCCGTCCTGGCTCTGCTCCACAAGCTCGTGACCGGTGGAGCGGCAGAAGGCCTCGAAATCGGCCACGGCGCCGGGGTCGGTCGCCAGCACCTCAAGCGTGCCGCCCGAGGGAACGTTCTTCATCGCCTGCTTGGCCTTGAGGATCGGTAATGGGCAATTCAGGCCCTTGGTATCCAGCTTGACATCCGCGGTCGAAATGGGTCCGTCCTCCGTCTCGCGGGCGCCTTCTCATCGGGCGCCCGGCCCCTTGGCATATTCAATTTTTCATATGTATTGTCATTTAACGGTGGGGCGGCTCCGGCGTCAAGGCATTGGGCGCGGCCTAACAGGGATGGACGACGGCAAATGCCCGATCTGACAACTGCGAACCCTGACCCGGTGTTTGTCACCCATCCGGTCTTCCAGGCGCCCGCCTTCGGCAGGTTTCATCCCCTGTCCATTGGCCGGCACCGAACGCTTGTCCGCCTGTGCGAGATACTGGGCTGGCTCGAGGAAGACTGCACGGCCGTCTGCGAGTTGCCGGGGCGCGATGTCCTGGAGCGGTTTCACAGCGCTGATTATCTCGAAACGCTCGAGGCAGCCGCGACCAGCGGCAAGGCCAGTACGGCGGTACGTGAGAAATACGGGCTCGGCACAGCGGAATGCCCTCTGTTCGACGGACTGTGGGACCGCGCCCGGGCGACCGTGGGTGGTTCGATCCTCGCCGCGCAACTGGCTGTGGGCGGTGCTCGTGCGTTTCATCCCGCCGGCGGCACCCATCATGGGCGGCCGGATCGCGCTTCCGGATTCTGCTATCTCAACGATCCGGTGTTCGCCATCTTCACACTGCTCCACAGCGGCATGGAGCGCGTCCTTTACGCAGACCTCGATGCCCATCATGGCGACGGCGTGCAGTCAGCGTTCGAGCCCGACCGCCGCGTATTCACCGTCTCGATCCATGAGGCCGGCCGCTGGCCGAATACCGGGACAATAGAAGACCGTGGCAGAGGCAACGCGATCAACCTGCCCGTGCCGCGAGGCTTTAACGACAGCGAGCTTGCGCTGATCATGCGCGAGGCGGTGATCCCTGTCGCCAAGTCCTGGAGCCCGCAGGCCGTAGTCGTCACGTGCGGTGCGGATGCCCTCAAGGGCGACCCTCTTTCCGGACTTGAACTCTCCAACGGTGCGCTCTGCGCTGCCGCCATGGCGCTTGTACATCTGACGCCCCATGCCGTTCTGCTGGGTGGAGGCGGCTACAATCCCTGGACCACGGCGCGGGCCTGGGCACGGCTGTGGGGCGAGGTTTCAGGCAGGCCCCCTGCCGACATGCTGCCTGGCGATGCTCAGGAACTCATGCGCAGGTTGAATTGCGATCTGGTGGACGACGAGGACATCCCGCCCTTCTGGCTCGACGCCCTGAACGATCCGGCAAACGAGGGTCCGGTGCGGCCGGAGATACGGGAAATCATACGGAAAGCGACGGCCTAGACCTTTCTTCAATCCACTCAAAAGCGGATTGGCATTCATTCAAATTCTTGCATATATTGCCGCGATGGGGTGGATCGAACAGATTTCCGCGATCGAGGAGCTTGAGGACGCCGCGTTCGACAGCGCGCTCGTGGCGGAGCTGGAATCCCGTGCGGACGATATCTCCGGCCGGCCCATCCGTTTTTCCACGCCAACCTTCAAGGAATACTCATCGAACGAGATCAAGGGCTGCGGCAAGAACAGCTTCCCCGCTTTCTCGATCACCGCCGGCGGCTGCGCCCTGATGTGCGACCATTGCCAGGCGAAAATCCTCGAGCCGATGATCCCGGCGACCAATCCCGAGATGCTGGACCGCAAGGTCCGCGATCTCGTCATGCTCCAGGACCTGCAAGGCTTTCTGCTGTCCGGCGGCTCCAACCGGCGCAACGAGATTGCCTACGAACGCTACCTGCCCGTGGTCGAGAAGCTCAAGCACGACTTCCCGCACCTGAAGATCGCCATTCACTCCGCCCTTCTCGACGAGCGGCGCGCCAGGCTCATGGAGTCCGCCGGCGTCGATACGGCGATGATGGACGTCATCGGCGCGCAGGACACGATCCGCGACGTCTACCATCTTGACCGGCCCGTGGAGGATTTCGAAGCGACGCTCGCCGCGCTCTGCTCCACCTCGATGGAAGTGGTGCCTCATATCGTCGTCGGCCTGCATTACGGACGGTTGCTCGGCGAGGCCAACGCCCTCGACATATGCGCCCGTCACGGCATCCATTCGCTGGTGCTGGTCGTCATCATGCCGTTCTACGCCAAGGACGGTACATTCGCGACACCGGCTACCGCGGACGCAGGACGCATCTTCCTGGAGGCGCGCAGCCGGCTCGCCGACAAACCGGTGCTGCTCGGATGCGCCCGGCCGCCCGGGATGCACAAACGCGTCACGGACGCCTATGCGGTCATGGCCGGCCTCGACGGTATTGCATTCCCGGCGGACGGCGCGGTTGCCGTGTCGAGGGCGATCGGGCGCCCCTATCATCAGGAGCACGCCTGCTGCTCCATCAAGCTCGGCGGGAATCCCCTGGCGCGGATTTCCCGATCCTGCGCGGCCTGAGGAGGGAAAGCGAATGAGTTGCCTGAAGCCGGAGGGGGCGCAGCCCGCAGCAACCGGACGCGACGGCCTGGACCACAATCCTGCCGGTCTCATGCAACCGCGCGCGCCACATGCCACCCCGAAGGAGTTGCGCAACGGCGGTCGCGTGAAGACGAACAGCGTGGCTCCGCGCGGCGTGTATCTTCCCAACTACAATATCCTCACGCCCCAGATGCGCTCGCCGGACTATGTGCAGATGTCCACCGCAGCCGCCATCACGCTCGGCATCATGTCGGGCAAGATGTACCGCTGCTCCTGCACACGCTGCCTCAACCTGCTGCTGACCTACCCGGAAGGCTGCCGCGCCAATTGCGCCTATTGCGGTCTGGCGCGCCACCGGGAGGCGGAACGCGACTATGCCGACCGCAACTTCATCCGCGTCGACTGGCCTGCGGTTCCCATGGACCAGGTCGTCGAGATCGTGGCGCGGGACGGAGAAAAGACGCCCTTCCACCGCATGTGCATCTCCATGATCACCCATCCGAATTCGGACGAGGACACGGTTACCGTACTGAAGAAATGGACCGACAGGATTGCCCCGCAAACGGTGCCGGTGTCGATCCTCTCCAACCCGACGACGATGACGCGTGGTGACGTCGAGACCCTCAAGGACCTCGGCGCCGATATCTTTACGGTGGCACTGGACGCCGCGACGCCCGAGATATTCGACCGCACCCGCGGCCGTGGCGTGCAGTCCCCCCATAGCTGGAGGAAGTACTGGGAGATCCTGCTCGACGCGAAGGATATCTTCGGGCCCCAGAAGTTCGGCGCGCATATCATCGTCGGCATGGGCGAGACCGAGCATGATGTGCTCACGCTTGTACAACAGCTCGTGGACCACGGCGGCCACAGCCACATGTTTTGCTTCTTCCCCGAGAAAGGCTCGCTGATGGACCACCTGCCGGCAACGCCTCGCGACCAGTGGCGGCGGGTCCAGCTTGGGCGCTACCTGATCGACTATTGCGGGGTGCGGGTCGATCAGATGCGCTTCGACGAAGCGGGCCGCGTGACCGATTTCGGACTGCCGGCCGGGGAACTCGACGCCGTCATCGATTCCGGCATCGCCTTCCGCACGTCGGGCTGCCCGGGGAAGTTCGCGCAAGACATCTCGGCCTGCGACCGGCCTTATGGCGACTCCCCGCCCTCGAACATCGCCTCCTATCCCTTCGCCCTCAACGATACGGACATCCGCAAGGTCCGCCACCAGCTTCGCCGCGAGAAGCCTGGAGAGGAATATGTCGAAGGCGAGGAATACGACCACGTCGACGGAACGGACGCGCGCCATTAGGATCACGCCATGCCCCAGTTCCGCGTCATCGACAGCGGCGTCCGTGAAGGACGCATGCAGATCGCCTTCGATCAGGCCCTGATCGACCTCCACCACGAAGGCAGCGTTCCCGACACGGTCCGCTTCCTGCGCTTTCCGCCGACGGTTCTCATCGGAAGGCACCAGGCAATCTCTCAGGAAGTGAAGCTGGATCACGTGCGCGCCAACGGCATCGGTCTCGTCCGGCGCATTACGGGCGGCGGCGCGATCTATCTCGACGAAGGCCAGCTTGGCTGGGAACTGGTGTTCAAGCGCAGCCACCTTCCACTCGGCAGCCTCGCCGACTACACGGCGCAGATTTGCTCGGCTGTCGCTTCGGGGCTGAGCGATGTCTTCGGGATCGAAGCCCGCTTCCGTCCCCGCAACGACATCGAGGTAGATGGCCGCAAACTCTGCGGCACCGGCGGCTTCTTCGACGGGGACACGCTCATTTACCAGGGCACCGTGCTGATCGACATGAATCCGCAAGCCATGGTTGCCTGCCTGAATGTGCCGGAAGCCAAGCTGAAGAAGCGCGAACTCGACTCCGCCGCCAACCGGGTAACCACGCTCAAACAGATTCTGGGCAGTGCCCCTCCCCTGCGCGTCGTGCAGGCGGCGGTCCTGGAAGGCCTGCGGGGGGCGTTGGGAATCACCACAACCGACGCGCCCATAACCGAGCAGGAACTGATCCGTGCCGAGCAGGTGTTCGCCGAGGAAATCGGGCTGGACAGCTTCGTTCACGAAATCGACCGGCCGGAAGCAGCCGACGTGCACAGCGGCCAGCAGACGGCGCCGGGAGGTACGGTAACCGCCTATGCGCGCCTTGAGGGACCGGGACGTGGCGACCGTATCCGCGAGGTGCTTTTTACCGGCGATTTCTTCATCACCCCGCCCCGGCTGATTTTCGATCTCGAAGCCGCGCTGCGGGGCACGCCCGCAAGCGAGGCCCCTTCGGCAACGCTGGAGTTCTTCGCCAGGCACAAGCCGGAGATGCTGTCGCTCAAGCCGGACGACTTCGCCGCCGCGCTTCAAGCCGCGCTTGGCATCGAGGGCGCACGCGCCGCGCCCGCAGGCGCATGAAGTTCCTCTCCGTCGTCCAGCACACGCAGTCCGACTGGCTGGGCCTCATGGAAGACCACCTGGAGGGGCGTGGCATTCGCTTCAGCTATTTTCGTCCCTTCGCCACAGGCGGCGGCCTGCCGGACCCGGATGTCCTGGGCGACGGGCTGGTGCTGCTCGGCCTCGGCCCATGGGGAACGGCGGGCACCCGGGACGTCCCGACGCTCCAAAAGGAGATCACACTGGCCCGGACCTGCCTGATGCTGGAGAAACCCGTCATCGGCATCGGGCTTGGCGCGCAGATCCTCTGCCTGGCAGCGGACGGCAAGACGGAACCCTCGCCCCTCGCATTCACTGCCGGCCATGCGAAGCGCGTCCCTGACAATGCGCTCAACGGCTTCCTGCCCGAACGCTATCCGAATGTCGTCTACATGCGCGACCGGCCAATTCCACCCGCCTATGCGCAGATTCTCTCCGCCGACGACGATGGCCGTCCGGCCCTGTTTCAGGTTGGCAGCAACGCCTTCGGCTTCACGGGACATCCCGGCATCAAGGCGGCGATGATCGAGGACCTGATCATGGAGTTCGAGGAGGCCCCGGAAAACCCTGCTCCGGAACTTCAGAAACTCGCCAGCATGAAAAACGAGATCGAGGATTCTCTCGTCCACATCATGACCGGCCTAGTCCAGCTCACCGGCCTGATGCGTGGTTGACACACGTCCCGGCATCTTTCGATTCCATGGCAACCTTTTGATGTGATGATATTATTTATCTTCAACTTCAAATGGTTATGCCCCCTGTGATAGTTGCAAAAATTTGAATATTATAATATGGTGACCTAATGGAGATGGGCGCGACGCAAACAAATGCGCGCCCACAGCGGGAGGAATACGGCGGCATGGCCAGCAAGCTCGTCATCGTCATGGCGAATACGGACCCGCGCAACGGCGAGGAGCTGGGCGCACCAATATTCCAGGCCACCGTCGCGGCGGCGATGGACTACGAGGTCGAAGTCATCTGCACCGCGACCGCAGGCCGGCTGATGAAGAAAGGCGTGGCCGAAAAGCTGACGGTCAAGCCCGGATCGCCCAAATCCGTCTATGACTTCATCAAGGATGCGCATGGCGCCGGAGTGAAATTCTTCTGCTGCTCTCCCAATCTCGACCTGTTCGACATGAATGAAGAGGACCTGATCCCGGAATGCTCCGGCATCGTGGGCGGGGCTCATCTCGTCGAGGAAATCATGGAAGGCGACACCAAGGTTCTCACCTACTGAGAGCATCGGGCACACAGCATTCATGGAACATGCAGCTCACAGCACCCGCGTTCAGGATTTCATCGGCGATCCCGTCTCCGAGACGCCACCTGTCCCGCGCCAGAAGCTGGAAACCATCTTCAAGGATATCCAGTCCGACCTTCGCTACGATCACGAGCTGAATGGCTGCCTGAATTGCGGCATCTGCACGGCGACCTGCCCGGCAGCACACTATTACGACTTCTCCCCGCGCGAAATCGTTCAACTCCTCTGGACGGAGAATCTCGAGGGCATCTACGATGCCATGCAGGAAAAAATCTGGGCCTGCGCCCAGTGCTACACCTGCGCGGCACGCTGTCCCTTCGGCAATTCCCCGGGCGGCCTGGTCATGCTGATGCGCGAGACCGCCATCAAGCATGGCATGCAGTCGGCCAAGGACGTGCTGCGTCCTTTCTCCCGCGTCATGCTGAAGCTGATTTCGACGGGCAACCAGCTCGCGCCGGACATGATCAATCCACAGCATTTCGCCGATTGGGGACCGAATATCTCCAAGATCGAGGCGCCGCTGAAGCTGCTGCGCAAGGCGATCCCCATGCCGACGCTCAACACGACCGAAACGGCCTGGGAAGTGAACCTCAAGACCTCTGTCGAACTGTATACGATCTGGGAGATGACGGGCGTTCTCGACCAGCTCGAGACCATCGACGAGAACCTGTTCGACGTCATCACCGACATCATGGACGAGAAGCGCGAGGACGGGGCCGACTTCCTGGACGAGCAGGAAGACGAGGACTGAACCGCGACGCGCATTGCACGGAATTCAGGAGGATCGACCAATGGCAGGCAAGGACAAGAGCCCCGGCGAGCGCTTCACGGGGCACGGCGCTGAATGGCAGGACGCCGGGCTCAGCCATGAGGATGCGCTGGTGGCCACCGCGTGGGTCGAGCAGAAGATCGACAAGCGTTCGATGCTGACCAGCAAAGACCGCGTCGAGGACGTACGCGACATCATGTGGCAACTCGAAAAGGACGGTGAGATCGCCGTCCATCGCATTCGCGACGAACACGAGCCGGTCACGGTCAAGACGCTTTACGGCTGGGACAAGAAGGTGCCGACAAACCAGCTCTGGCACCACAAGTCCTGCGGGCAGTGCGGCAACATCCCTGGCTATCCCGCATCGCTGTTGTGGCTGATGAACAAGATGGACATCCGCTATCTGGACGAGACCGACCAGACATCCTGCACGGCCTGGAACTATCACGGCTCGGGCATCGGCAACCTGGAAAGCCTGGCCGCGGTGTTCCTGCGCAACTTCCACCAGGCCTATGTATCGGCGAAGGCGGAAGGCAAGCCCGAGGGCTATTACTATCCTCTTGTCCATTGCGGCACCTCCTTCGGCAACTACAAGGAAGTGCGCGGCTACCTGCTGCATTCGGCCGAACTGCGCGAGCGCGTGAGAAAGATTCTCGGCAAGCTCGGCCGTCTCGTAGACGGCAAGCTGCTGATCCCGGAAGAGGTGGTGCACTATTCCGAGTGGTGCCACGTGATGCGCAACCGCATCGCCAATCACCAGGAGATCGATGCGAGCGGCGTCCGCGCGACCATTCATCCGGCCTGCCACGTCTACAAAATGGTGCCCCAGGACGCGATCTATGACGACGACATCCTCGATGGAAACCGGGTGGCCGTCTCGACGGGCCTGATATCGGCGCTCGGGGCGCAGGTGATCGACTATTCGACGTGGTACGACTGCTGCGGCTTCGGCTTCCGCCATATCATTTCCGAACGAGAGTTCACCCGCTCCTTCGCCATCGACCGCAAGATCCGGGTTGCCGTGGAAGAAGCGCAGGCGGACGTGATGATTGGCCACGACACGGGCTGCATTACCACGCTGGACAAGAACCAGTGGATCGGCAAGGCGGCCGGAAAGCCCGTGGAACTGCCGGTTCTGGCCGACTGCCAGTTCGCGGCCCTGGTATGCGGCGCGCATCCCTACAAGATCGTGCAGTCGCACTGGCATGCCTCCCCTATCGAGGCGCTGATGGAAAAGCTGGGTATCGACTGGAAGGCCAGGAAGGTCGAATTCGAGACCTATCTGAAGGAAGTTGAGGCCGGAAAGCAGGAGAACCTGTACGACCCGCGCCGCCGCCTCACCTCCGGTCCCGGATTCAAGAGGATCGCGCAGGGCTCATGAGCAAACCCGTACTCGTTATAGGCGGTGGTCCCGCCGGCCTGGCCGCGGCCAACGCGCTCGCCGGCATTGGCCAGAAGGCCGTGCTTGTGGAAAAGGCGGACCGGCTGGGGGGTGCGCCGATCCTGTCAGGTTACGCCAAGCTGGTCCCGTCAGGCGAGTGGGCCAGGGACGCTATCGGCGGCATGGTCTCACGCGTTGAGAAGAGCAGCCTGATCACTGTCCACAAAGGCGTGACGGTGAAGGACTTCTCGGGCAATCCGGGGGCGTTCAAGGCCACGCTTTCCGATGGCAAGAAGATCGATGCCGCGTCCGCGGTCCTGTGCACCGGCTTCACCCACTTCGATTCCATCAACAAGCCGGAATGGGGCTTCGGCACGTTTCCCGACGTGGTAACAACCACCCAGGTCGAACAGATGATCTCGTCCGGCAAGGGCGTGCTTTGCCCCTCCGACGGACGCAAACCCAAGCGCGTCGCCATCCTGCTCTGCGTCGGCTCGCGCGACCGGCAGATAGGGCGGGAATGGTGCTCCAAGATATGCTGCACGGTGTCGGCCAACCTCGCGATGGAAATCCGCGAGGAGCTGCCCGACTGCCACGTCTACATCTACTACATGGATATCCGCACCTTCGGCCTCTACGAGACCGACTACTACTGGCGCAGCCAGGAGGAATTCAAGGTCAAATACATCAAGGCCCGCATCGCCGAGGTCACATCCAACGGCGAACAGCTCATCGTCAAAGGCGAGGACACGCTGGTGAAGCGCCCCATCACCATTCCCTTCGACATGGTGGTGCACGCTATCGGCATGGACCCGAATGTGGACAACATGACCATCTCGGCCGTGTTCGGCGTCGATCTCCATGCGCAAGGCTATATCGCCCGTCAAAACAGCTACGGAACGATGGGTGCTACCTCCCGGCCGGGCGTGTTCGTGGCCGGCGCGGCGACAGGCCCCGAAACCATCGACGACTCCATCGCACAGGGCCATGCAGCGGCGATCTCCGCGCTCGCCGCGTCCAACGCGGTCGCCGCGGCGGCCGAGTAAGGAAAATCATCCAGTGGCGAGCCTCCTGTCCTTTTCCAGGAAAAAGGCCGACGGCGGCGCGGAGGAGCGTCCGGTCCTGCATCTGAGCGGGCCGAAGCTCACAGAGGCCATGGAGCGCCTTGTTACCGCCGCCGAAGCCGTTGGCGGCATCGAGCAACTCGTCAATGCGGTAAAACTCAAGGCAGCGCTGTTTCAGGAAAGTTTCGCCAGCGGCAAGGCGGACGAAATGCCCCTGGCCAGCTTCGAACAGCTCTGCGCCTTCATGCCGACCTGCCGGCGGCGTGTCGCCGAACCGCTGGCCACCCACGGCTATGACCATTTCCGGCGGGCGCTGGCAGGATTGACGGAGGGCGGCGCCAACGCCAGCGATGCGGATGCCCGCCTCAAGGCGTTTCAGGGCATGTTCCCGGGTGACAGGACATATCGCTGGGTGCGCGACCTCGGCGCCGAAGTCCTGCACTTCACATGGCCCGAGCCGTTTCCGCTGATGAACCGCTGGGTCTGGGACGCGAAAGCGAATACCGGCGTGCTGCGGGAAATCTGGCATGGCGACAACGTGGACCACATGGTCATCGACATTCCCGACGCCCACGCCTCCTTCGTCATGTTGCGGGAGGAGCTGTCCCAGTTTCTCGCCGACAATGGCGTTTTCCGCGACATGCTGTTCTATATCGACCTGCTTCAGGCGCAGATTTATGCCGACTACATCAACGCGCAGGGCGGCACCTATCTGCGCACCGACTTCGCTTCGGAAGCGGACCCGCTGGAGCATCTGCGCCGTATCCTCGGCCTCGACGGCATCGACCGCCGCAGCGGCCGCACGCGCTTCAAGACGCTGGATGGAAGCGCACGGCGCGTCCCCGACACGAAGCTTCTGTCCTAGGCCGGAGACGCGTCATGCCCATCCACGAGAAATCCCTGATCCGGCCCGAGAACCTCAAGACGCATGAGGCGCTTGAGATCGACGGCGTGGACGTGTCGGGTCACTGGTCGACCTTCATCGAATCCCGTGTCGTTACCGACTACAACGACGCCTTGCAGGACGAGATCGCAGCGCTGCCCGGCGGCGAGCATATCCACCGCTGCTGGCAATGCGGCTCCTGCACCAACTCCTGTACGGTCAACGCCATCGAGCCACGCTTCAATCCGCGTTACTGGATCTACCTGATCCGCACCGGAATGGAGCAGGAATTGCTGCGGGACAAGGACATCATCTGGATGTGCGTGTCCTGCAACAAGTGCGTTTATGCCTGCCCGCGCGATGTCTTTCCCGAAGGCGTCATGAAGGCGACGGCACATTGGCTGGAACTGAAAGGCCATACGGAAAAGTCCAACTCCACCCATTTCGACGAGGTGTTCGCCGAGCAGGTGATCGCACGCGGCAAGATCGAGGAAGGCGAGATCATCCAGAAGTTTTTCAAGCGCACCAAGCAACCCCTGATGCAGGACTGGCTGGTCGCCATGGCGCGCGCGCTCGCCATGAAACTGCCGGTCAAGCTGATGATGACGATGGGCCTGTCGGCCATTTTCAAGCCTCGCACCAGCGGCTGGGACGCGTCGCGCCGCGCAATAGAAGACTACATCGAGGAAAAGGATGCCGAGCATCGCAAGGCACTCGGCCTGAACGGCGCCGGCCACCGCCAGGCCGCCGAATGAGGACCGCATCATGAGCGAGAAAAAATACAGGAAGGTCGCCTACTACCCCGGCTGCGCGCTGGAAGGTACCGGCCACGCCTACAACCGCTCCACCAAGGCGGTCGGCAAGGCACTGGGTCTGGAACTGGAAGAGGTGAAGAACTGGAA
>JBFWSL010000079.1:0-12613 GCA_050248375.1 Hyphomicrobiales bacterium
GGCGTGATCTTCAGCGCACCGAATTTCACCGTATTGCCTATGGGTATGGACAGCGGTGAGATACGCGCCGTGACTTTGTCCAGCGCCGCGAACACCGCGACGGGATTTTCGATGATCTCCGCCCTCGCCTCGTCCGGTCCCGGCGGGACCAGCACGAGACCGGCCGCGAGCGCGAGCCCAAGCCGCGCGCATGCGCGGCCTTGCGGCAAGTCTGTCGGATTTGGCTGATCAGTGATGGTCATCGATTCGGTTCTGGCAGGGCGGGCCGACGCTTAATCCTGTTTACTGGCTGAAAGAAGGCACAGCAAACCGTAACTGCCCCGTTCCCCAGCTGCGTCCCTGTCAGGGTTTCCAGGCTTCGTAGTCACCGGTGGCGGGAGGCCGGTGGCCGGTGGCCAGCGTGCTGCCCTGCGGGCGGTACGCCCCCGGCGTGCCGGTCAGGTTGGGGCGATGCGGCTTCTGCCATTCATGCGGCTTGTAGCTTGTCTCGGTGGGCAGCGTGTCCACCGTATAGTGCAGCCAGCCATGCCACTCCGGTGGCACCAGCGAGGCCTCGGACATGTCCTTGTACACGACCCAGCGGCGGCGTCCGTTGCGCTCCCTGTAATAGCGGTTGCCGAGACCGTCCTCGCCGACGAACCGGCCCTTGCGCAGCGTGAACAGGCGGGTGCCGATGGTGTTGCCTGTCCACCAGGCGAAAATCTCGCTGAAAATGCCCATGAATCTGCCATCCCTGTCGTGACGGCGGACTATTGCACCTTTCGTTTTTTGCTGTCCAGCATGGGCGCGCCCGAAACGGACCCGTCAGCGGTCCCCGGACGGCGGGCCATTGTCCGTGCGTATCGCCTCCGCCGGCAGGGTGACGACATCGCCGGCGCCCAGCAGCTCGTGCATCCGCACCCGGCTCAACATGTCGCGGGTGCCTTCCAGCTCCATCCAGCCGTCCACCGTGCGGAACAGCCGGGCGTCCTGGCACAGGGCCATCAGGCGCCGCGACAGCAGCGCCGGAGAAATCGGCGGCATCAGCACCTGATGCGCGCCGGCCAGCAGCGCCCTCTCCAGGTCCCGCTGCCGGACGGGGCCCCCCGCCATGATGACGATGGCGGCCTCGCATACGGGCCCCGACTTGCGCCGCCGCAGCATCTCGCACAGCAGATAGCCGTCGATGGGCTCAAGCGAGTCGGCCATGAAGACCACGTCCGCCGGCGCCTCCGTCAGGCCGGCGACGGCCTGCGAGGCATTGTCGAATCCCCGTATGGTCCTGACGCCAATCCCGTGCAGGACCGGCTGGAGCACCGAGAACAGGGTTCGGCGGTCGCCGGCCACGGCGACACCCAGTTCGGACACTGTCTTTCCGAAAGCGCGATGCGTACTCACACAGCCTCCAAAGGCCATATCCTGCCCCGTCGCCCATCGGGAGCCGCGCCCGCATGAAAATTTCCGCCCCGACCGGTAAACGCGGGCTAAACCGGGAGAAGAATCGGTGTAGGTTTCACCCACAAGCGTCCTGTTCTGCTTAATCACCCCTGAATTCGGTTGGTTTCTCGGTCGCCTCCCGGCGGTCCGCACACAGCTTTTGCGCCGTTTTCCACCCCTTTCGGCCTCTTTACCGACAGGGCGTCCCCAGCTTTCGCACCCTATATTTAGTGTCGCTTAACTCCGCTGTCGCAATATCTTGACGGTGGAGTTAGAATCGCAGACGGTTGGACATCCGGAAGCAATGCTGGCTGGCACGGGCCCTCGCGGGGGCCATGCCCGGGCGGGTTCGCTGACCGGCGCGGGACGGCCACAGCAACAAGAACGGGCTGCCAGACGGGGGGATGAGAAACCCTCGTATGGAGCAGGGCCGGACTGACGGGGATTCGAGGCGAAAGACAGACTGGCTGGGAGCCTGAAGCCAATTCGGCATGCCCGGTTGGATCCTGATGCACCGAGCAACGGGGGATATAGGAATGAAGATTGAGCGGCGGTTCACTGTTGAAGGCAAGTCTCCCTACGAGACCATCGAGTTCCGGGAGACCTCGAGCGAAATCCGCAATCCGGACGGCTCGACCGTCTTCAAACTGTCGAAGCTGCACGTGCCGGCCCATTGGAGCCAGGTCGCGGCGGACATCATCGCCCAGAAGTATTTCCGCAAGGCCGGCGTCCCCGCCCGTCTGAAGCGGGTCGAGGAGAACTCCGTTCCCTCCTGGCTGTGGCGTTCCGCGGCCGACGAGGCCGCGCTCAGGGACCTGCCCGAGGCCGAACGCAACACCGGCGAGACCGACGCCCGCCAGGTCTTCGACCGCCTGGCCGGCACCTGGACCTACTGGGGCTGGAAGGGCGGTTACTTCCACACCGAGGCCGACGCCCGCGCCTTCTTCGACGAGCACCGCTACATGCTCGCCATGCAGTTCGCAGCGCCCAATTCCCCGCAGTGGTTCAACACCGGCCTGCACTGGGCCTACGGCATCGACGGCCCGAGCCAGGGACACTTCTACGTGGACCATGCCACCGGCAAGCTGACCCGCTCGGAATCCGCCTACGAGCACCCCCAGCCCCACGCCTGCTTCATCCAGTCCATCGAGGACGATCTCGTGAACGAGAACGGCATCATGGACCTGTGGGTGCGCGAGGCGCGCCTGTTCAAATACGGCTCGGGCACCGGCTCCAACTTCTCCCGCCTGCGCGGCGAGAACGAGCCGCTCTCCGGCGGCGGCAAGTCGTCCGGCCTGATGAGCTTCCTCAAGATCGGCGACCGCGCCGCGGGCGCCATCAAGTCCGGCGGCACCACCCGCCGCGCCGCCAAGATGGTGGTGGTGGATATCGACCATCCCGACATCGAGGCCTACATCAACTGGAAGGTGCGCGAGGAGCAGAAGGTCGCCGCCCTCGTCACCGGCTCCAGGATCTGCGCCGAGCGGCTCAACGCCATCATGAAGGCCTGCGTCAACTGCGAGGGCGACGGCGAGGACTGCTTCGATCCCAAGCGCAATCCCGCCCTGATGCGCGAGGTGAAAGCCGCGCGCCGCGCCCGCGTGCCCGACAACTACATCCAGCGGGTCATCCAGTTCGCCCGGCAGGGGTTCACCACCCTCGCCTTCGAGACCTACAACACCGATTGGGACTCCGAAGCCTACCTGACCGTCTCAGGCCAGAACTCGAACAACTCTGTACGCGTTACCGACGCCTTCCTCAAGGCGGTCGAATCCGGCGGCGACTGGGACCTGATCGGCCGCACCACCAACAAGGTGGTCCAGACCGTGAAGGCGAGCGAGCTTTGGAACAGCATCGGTGAAGCCGCCTGGGCCTGCGCCGATCCGGGCATCCAGTTCCACACCACCGTCAACGACTGGCACACCTGTCCCGCCAGCGGCGAGATCCGGGCGTCGAACCCGTGCTCGGAATACATGTTCCTCGACGATACCGCCTGCAATCTCGCCTCGCTGAACCTGATGATGTTCCGCGGCCGCGACGGCGAGTTCTTCGACATCGAGGGCTTCGAGCACGCGGTGCGGCTGTGGACCATCGTGCTGGAAATCTCCGTGCTCATGGCGCAGTTCCCCTCGCGCCAGATCGCCGAACTCTCCTACGTCTTCCGCACGCTGGGGCTCGGCTACGCCAACATCGGCGGCCTGCTCATGGCCGGCGGCATTCCTTATGACTCCCGCGAGGGCCGCGCCATTTGCGGCGCCATCACCGCGCTGATGACCGGCATGTGCTACGCCACCTCCGCGGAAATGGCCTCCGAGCTCGGCGCCTTCTCCGGCTATCCGGAGAACCGCGAGCATATGCTCCGCGTCATCCGCAACCATCGCCGCGCCGCCCATGGGCTGTCCCACGGCTACGAGCAGCTCTCCACGCCGCCCGTCGCCCTCGACCAGGCGTCCTGCCCCGACCAGCGGCTGGTGCTGCACGCCACGCTGGCCTGGGACCGCGCCCTGCAGCTCGGCGAGAAGCATGGCTTCCGCAATGCCCAGACCACCGTGATCGCCCCCACCGGCACCATCGGCCTGGTCATGGACTGCGACACCACCGGCATCGAGCCCGACTTCGCCCTGGTAAAGTTCAAGAAGCTCGCCGGCGGCGGCTATTTCAAGATCATCAACCGCATGGTTCCGCAGGCGCTGACCACGCTCGGTTACGGCGATAACCCCATCAAGGCCATCATCGACTATGCCGTGGGCCGCGGAACGCTGAAGGGCGCGCCGGGCGTCAATCACGAGACGCTGGCCGCGAAGGGCTTCACCGGCGAACTGATCGCCAAGGTGGAAGACTCCCTTGCCCAGGCCTTCGACATCAAGTTCGTCTTCAACAAGTGGACGCTCGGCGAGGAATTCTGCACCGGCGTCCTCGGCCTGGATGCCGAAAAGCTCAACGCGCCCGACTTCGACCTGCTGGCGGAGATCGGCTTCTCGAAGGCCAGCATCGACGCCGCGAACGAGTTCTGCTGTGGCGCCATGACGCTGGAAGGCGCACCCGGCCTGAACCCTGAGCACCTGCCGGTCTTCGACTGCGCCAACCCCTGCGGCCGCAAGGGCAAGCGCTTCCTTTCCTGGGAAAGCCACATCCGCATGATGGCCGCGGCCCAGCCCTTCATCTCCGGCGCCATCTCCAAGACCATCAACATGCCGAACTCCGCCACGGTCGAGGAGTGCAAGGAGGCCTACCTGCTGTCCTGGCAGCTCGCCCTGAAGGCGAACGCGCTCTACCGCGACGGGTCCAAACTGTCGCAGCCTCTCAACGCACAGGTCCTCGCCACCGACGAGGACGACCAGGACGAGGTGATCGACTCGCTCACTTCCGACAAGCCGGCGGCCGCCCGTGCGCAGGTCGCGGCGGAAAAAATTGTCGAGCGTGTCGTCGAGCGGGTGATCGAACGCCAGCGCGCCGACCGCGAGCGCCTGCCCGACCGCCGCAAGAGCTACACCCAGAAGGCGATCGTCGGCGGCCACAAGGTCTACCTGCACACCGGCGAATACGAGGACGGACGCCTCGGCGAAATCTTCATCGACATGCACAAGGAAGGCGCCGCCTTCCGCTCGCTGATGAACAACTTCGCCATCGCCGTCTCCGTCGGCCTGCAGTATGGCGTGCCGCTCGAGGAGTTCGTGGACGCCTTCACCTTCACCCGCTTCGAACCCGCGGGCATCGTGCAGGGCAACGACACCATCAAGAACGCGACGTCGATCCTCGACTACATCTTCCGCGAACTGGCCGTCTCCTATCTCGGCCGTCACGATCTGGCGCATGTGGACCCGGGCGATATCGGCTCCACGGCCATGGGCTCGGGAATACAGGAAGGACGCAGTCAACCCTCTGGAGAAGCTACGAAATTTGTCAGTCACGGCTTCACCCGGGGCCAACTCAAGAACCGCCTGATGCTGGTACAGCGCGCCGCCGCCGGCGGTGGTGACAACGGTCATGCCACCGCGCGCGTCGTCACCCAGGAGAGCGTCAGCGCGCAGTCGGTGCACATCGAGACGACATCGCTGGACGTGGACGGCTCCGCGTCCGTCGCCAGCGACATCGCCGCGGCTGTCGAGGCTCTCGCGGGTTCGATGAGCGTTTCCGCCTCCATCGCTTCCTCCGCCGGGAGAAGTGACATGGATCGCATCGCCGAAGCGCGCGTGAAGGGATACGAGGGAGAGGCGTGCGGCGAGTGCGGCAACTTCACCCTCGTCCGCAACGGCACTTGCCTCAAGTGCGACACCTGCGGATCGACCAGCGGCTGTAGTTGATCGCGCGACTCGGGAAAAGCGCATCGCGTCTTGTCAAGCTTCACGCGAAAGACGCGATGCGCATTCTGCTTGCAAGAATCACCGTTAACAATTTAATGACGACATTGGTGCAGGAATTTGGAATCGTGATCGCAACTTTGAAAGGCGCGCGATTCTGATTTTGCTGGATTTGTGATTTGACGCGTCTCATTTGCGACACGACTTGTCATTACCCAGCGAAAGTTCCTGAGAGTAGAAGCAGCAAATAGGAGGATCGAACCGATGGCTGCTGCGAAGAAGAAGCCTGCTGCGAAGAAGAAGCCGGCTGCGAAGAAGAAGCCGGCTGCGAAGAAGAAGCCGGCTGTGAAGAAGGCCGCTGCGAAGAAGCCGGCCAAGAAGAAGGCCCCGGCGAAAAAGAAGCCTGCCGCGAAGAAGAAGACCACCGCCAAGAAGCGGTAGGAACCCAGGTTCCAAACTCGCACCCTTGCCCCGGCGTATCCGCGTTAGCGGAGCCCCGGGGTCAAGGGGGCGGGTTCCAAAAATCAGAGACTACCGACTTCCCCGCCCCGACTGGACGCGGGGATTTTTGTTGCCCGCCGCAGCGCGCCCGGCACCACCGGTTCCCGCGCCGGTCAAGGCGCGCATCAGCATGTAGAGCACACAGGCGTTCAGCACATGCCACGCCCAATGGGTGCCGGCGGGAACCGAGCCGCACACCGGCCCCAGCCGGTCGATGCTGCGCAGCAGCAGCGACAGGGCGAACGCAGCCGTCGCGCCCGCCATCCATCCCGCGGCGGCATGGCCGCGTAGGCGCAGCAACGCCGCCGTCACCATCAGCGCCGCCAGCGCCGGAGCATAGCCGAGCGACCCGTTGAACCAGGGCGGCATGGCGAAGGTCGCCGCAACCACGATCAGCGCCACCGGCGCGGCCTGGAACACGGACAAGCCGACCAGCCGGCGGTAGGCAGCGAACACATAGAGCGCGATGAACAGCCCGATCGGCGCCACGTCGGCGGTGCGCGACCACACGGTCGCGAGGCTGTGAAACAGGAAGCTGCCTGCGCCCACGGCGGCGATGATGAGGATCAACGCCAGTGGCAGCGCGCGCTCCGCCGGGGCGAGGCCGGAGGCGCGCAAGGCCCGCCAGGCCATGAACGCGGCTAGCAGGAAGGCCGCGTTGGTCAGCGCGTTTGCCGGCTCCGCCCAGAAGCCCGGATCGCCAGCCCGCTCGCAGTAGCAGTTGACCTGATCCCAGGGCGTCAAACCTCTGGCGTCGCAATCGTTCACGCGCGGCTTCCCTTCCATGCCAGACGTCCAGCGCCAGCCGGAGTCGGCTCATGCGTCCGGCATGACCTCCCTCGCGTGCTCCCGGAAGCCTTCCTCGTCGATCATGCGCCACAGCGCCTCCATGGCTTCCCCCAGCCGCTCCCCGCTGACGCTGCGCAGCACGAGCTGGGTGCCGATGCGGTCCTTCTCGAAGAAGGGATAGCTGCCCATGGATACGTCCGGATATTCCCCCTGCACGCGCCCAAGCCCGTCCGCCACCAGGCCCTCCGGCCGCTCCAGCCGCACCGTGCGCGACAACATCTTCAGACCCGTCCTCAGCCGCGGCGCCACGTCGTCCAGCATCACCTGCATGATGCGCGGCACGCCGGCCATGACGATGACATTGCCGAGCATGAAGCCCGGCGCCTTCGACACGGAGTTGGCGACCAGTTCCGCCCCCTGCGGAATGCGCGCCATCCGCAGCCGCGCCGGCGTCAGGTCCTCCGGCCGGTAGCGTTCCCGCATGATCGCCAGCGCCCGCTCGTCCACGTCGATGGGAACGCCGAAGGCCCTGGCGATCGAATCCGCGGTAATGTCGTCGTGGGTCGGGCCTATGCCTCCGGTCGTGAACACGTAGGTATGGGCCGCCCGCAGGGCATTCACCGCCTCGACGATGCGCGCCTCCACGTCGGGCACTACCCGCACCTCGCGGAGCTGGATGCCGATGTTGGTCAGATACTCGGCGATATAGCCGATATTCTTGTCCTTGGTCCGGCCCGACAGGATCTCGTCGCCGATGACCAGCATGGCGGCGGTGACCAGCCCTTCGCCCTGTCCGCTCGATTCCGTGCTCACTGCAAACCTCGGTCGCTGCCGCGGGAGACATGCGCCCGGGGCCGGCGGGGACTTTAGCGTCTTGCCCGCGTTCCGGCACCTCCTTATGGTCGGCCTCCCATGCGTTTTCCCGCCCCTCTCGTCCCTGGCACGCTGCTGAAACGCTATAAGCGCTTCCTGGCCGATATCCGTCTGGGGGACGGCGAGACCATTACCGCCCACTGCGCCAATCCGGGGTCGATGCTGGGCCTTGCGGAGCCCGGCATGAAGGTCTGGCTCTCGCGCTCGGACTCTCCCACGCGGAAGCTGAAATACTCCTGGGAGCTGGTGGAGGCCGGCCCCTGCGACCCGCCCTGTCTGGTCGGCATCAACACCGGCCATCCCAACCGGCTGGTGGCGGACGCCATCGGCGCCAGCGCGATCGCCGAACTCACCGGCTATGACAGCCTGCGCCGCGAAGTGAAGTATGGCCGGAACAGCCGTATCGACCTGCTGCTGGAAAAGACCGGCGCCCCGCCCTGCTATGTGGAGATCAAGAACGTCCACCTGATGCGCGAGGCGCACCGGGCGGAGTTCCCGGATTCGGTCACCGCCCGCGGCGCCAAGCATCTGGCCGAACTGGCCCGCGAGGCCGAGCGCGGCTCCCGCGCAGTGATGCTCTACCTGGTCCAGCGGCCCGACGCGAAGTCCTTTTCGCTGGCCAGGGACATCGACCCCGCCTACGCCGCGGCCTTCGCCGAGGCGCGCGCTGCCGGCGTGGAGGCCCTGTGCTATCGCTGCGACATCTCTCCGGAAGAGATCGCCCTCGCCGGCCCCGTGGAGATTGCCGGCTGAGGCGGCCCTGCCGCCCTTGCGTGACATCACGGCGGTTGCACTGTTAACCGTTTATGCCCAAATTGGGGTAGTCTCCGACAGTTTAGTCATCGCCCGAATCGAGGCTGCAGAAGTGCACAACCTGGAAATTGCCCGCGCCCGCGCCCGGGACACCAAGATCAAGCTGCACGGTCCGGATGCCTTCGAAGGCATGCGCAAGGCCGGGCAATTGACCGCGCGCGCCCTCGACATGCTGGTGGACGAGATTCGCCCGGGGGTGGCCACCGAGCACCTCGACAACCTGGTTCATCAGTTCGCCATGGATCATGGCGCGGTGCCCGCCCCGCTGATGTACCGCGGCTTCCCGAAGTCCATCTGCACCTCGATCAACCACGTGGTCTGCCACGGCATCCCCGGCGACCGGCAGTTGAAGGAGGGCGATATCGTCAATGTGGACGTGACCCTGATCGTGGATGGCTGGCATGGCGACTCCAGCCGCATGTACGCCGCCGGCCAGCTTTCCCGCGCCGCCGAGCGCCTGATCGCGGTAACCTACGAATCCCTCATGCGCGGCATCGCCGCCGCAGGCCCGGACAAGACCACCGGCGACATCGGCGCCGCCATCCAGAGCTACGCAGAGGAGGAGCGCTGCAGCGTCGTGCGCGACTTCTGCGGCCATGGCCTCGGCCAGGTCTTTCATGACCGGCCCAACATCCTGCACTACGGGCAGCCGGGCGAAGGCCTGCGTCTGCGCCCGGGCATGTTCTTCACTATCGAGCCGATGATCAACCTGGGCCGTCCCAACGTGAAGATTCTCTCCGACGGCTGGACCGCCGTGACCCGCGACCGCTCGCTGTCGGCTCAGTTCGAGCACACGGTCGGGATCACGGATACCGGCGTGGAAGCGTTCACGGTATCGCCAGCCGGCCTGCATTGCCCTCCTTATTCCGCTGCCTGAGGCCCCATGGGCTTCGAGGACGACGGCAAGCCGCATTACCTGGGGCACCGCAAGCGCCTGCGCCAGCGTTTCCGCGAAGGTGGGTCCGAAGCGCTTCCCGACTATGAGCTGCTCGAGCTGCTGCTCTTCTCCGCCCTGCCGCAGGGCGATACCAAGCCGCTCGCCAAGAAGCTGATCTCCACCTTCGGGTCCTTCGCCGAAGTGATCAACGCGCCCGAGGAACGGCTGGCGGAAGTGAAAGGCGTGGGCGAACGGACCATCGACGAGATCAAGATCGTCCGCGCCGCCGCCCTGCGGCTCATGCGCGGCGAGGTCATGGACCGGCCCGTGCTCTCGTCATGGGCGGCCGTCCTGGACTATTGCCGCTCGGCCATGGGTTTCGAGGCACGCGAGCAGTTCCGTATCCTCTTTCTCGACAAGCGCAACCACATCATCGCCGACGAGTTGCAGCAGGAAGGCACCGTGGACCACACGCCGGTCTACATCCGCGAGATCATCAAGCGCGCGCTGGAGCTGTCCGCTTCCGCGCTTATCCTGGTGCACAATCATCCCACGCGGCCTTGTTCGATCACGCTGGATCACGCATATACCCATTGAATCATCTGAATTTTCTGGCTTGTTGCACTGTCGGATAACATGGCATACTGGGGTCTGTTTTGAGGGGGTCGACCGCCCTTTTGACCCCAGTCGCCGACCCCACGAACCCGTCCGGCGACCCCACTTGCAAGCCGATGGGAGATCCCAGTGCCAAGCCTTACAGATGGAGAGATACGCCGCGCCCTCAAGCAGGTTGAGCAGACCGGAAAACAGCTAAGCCTCGTCGATGGAGAGGGACACGGCACCGGCCGCCTCGTCCTCGTCATGAAGCCGATGCCGACCCGCGTCACTGCGGATTGGATGGCCCAGCAATGGCGCGACAAGAAACGGATCAAGAAAAAACTCGGTTCTTATCCCGCGATGTCGCTGAGCAAGGCGCGTGAGGTGTTCAAGCGCGACTTCGCTGACCTGATCCAGAAGGGGCGCAGCATCAAGATCGCCGGCGATACCCGCCCTGGCACGGTAGCCGATCTCTTTGAGGCTTACGTTGCCTATCTGAAGGATGCGGGCAAGCCGTCGTGGAAAGAAGCAGAGAAGGGTCTGAACAAGATCGCCGACACGCTTGGGCGCAACCGCCCCGCTCGTGAAATCGAGCCGGAAGAGATCATCGAACTCATCCGCCCCATCTACGAACGGGGCAAGAGATCAATGGCAGACCATGTCCGAAGTTACATCCGCTCCGCATACAGTTGGGGCATGAAATCGGAGCATGACTACCGCACAGCTTCGTCGCGCCGTTTTCGCCTCGTCTATAATCCGGCCGCAGGTATCCCGACGGAGCCGAAGAATGTCGGCACGCGCTGGCTCGATGAAGAGGAGTTCGTTCGCCTTTACCGCTGGCTTGAGTGCCCAGACGCGCCGGTTCATCCCCCATACACGCGCGCTGTGAGGATACTCATGTTGACAGGGCAGCGAGTGGAGGAGATCGCTCGACTGCATGTCGACCAGTGGGATGCGAAGGAGCGCATCATCGATTGGTCGAAGACGAAGAACGGCAAGCCTCACGCCATCCCAGTGCCTGAGATCGCGGCGGAACTCATTGAGTCAATCAAACCCAACGCACATGGCTGGTTCTTTCCCTCGGCCATGGATCCGTCCAAACCTGTGAGCCACGGAACGCTCTATTCGTTCATGTGGCGCCAGCGGGACCGTGAGGTGATCCCCGTCGTGACCAATCGTGATCTGCGGCGAACCTGGAAAACTCTCGCCGGAAAGGCAGGTCTCTCGAAGGAAATCCGCGACCGCATTCAGAATCACACGCTACAGGACGTCAGCTCCAAGAATTACGATCGCTGGAACTACATGCCTGAAAAGCGTGCGGCGATGAAAAAGTGGAACACCTTCGTCCGCGCTCTGCTGGCGAAGAAGGGGCGCCGCAATGCCATGAAGGAAGCCGCGTGAACCGGAGACTTGCTGGATTGGCTACGCAAGCATCAGAGACCTGCCCCGTCGGGCTAGGTGGAAACTAGCAGTCGGCAGCGGCGCCTTGGCCGGCCAGGGGCTTAGGAGCGCCATTTGGAATACCCGAGCAGAGGGCTCCGTCCGAAGATTGTTACATATTTCGGACACCCCTTGCTAATGTCCGAAATATGTATCATATTTCGGACATGACGACTCTGGCGCGAGATACCGACCTCCGTTCCCGGCTGCTCACCCGGATCACGTCCAACCCCGATGAGGTTTGGACGCCCGGCGATTTTGCCGATCTCGGCGGCCGCGCTGCCGTCGACAAGACCCTCCAGCGCCTCGCAGCCGCCGGCGAGCTCCGCCGCATTGACCGTGGCCTCTACGACCGGCCGCGCCAAAACGAGCTGACCGGCCGCTCCACCGTGCCCGACTATCGTGCCGTCATCCGAGCCGTTACTCGTCGCGATCAGGCGCGTGCGCTCATCGATGGCATGACGGCCGCCAACGATCTCGGCCTCACGACCGCCGTCCCGGCGCGCATCGAGGTCCTGGTCGATGCACGGCTGAAGCCGATCAAGCTCGGCAGCCAGGAGATCCATTTCAAGTTCGCTGCGCCCAGCCGCCTCTATTGGGCCGACAGGCCTGCCATGCGCGTCGTCCAGGCGCTGCACTGGATGCAGGATATGCTGAACCAAGACAGCGAACGCCAGCGTGTTCAGGCCACGCTGCGACATTTGTTTGCCGACCCTCAGCACGGCCAAGCGATCCGCGATGACCTGCGTGCAGGTCTCTCCGCCCTGCCGATCTGGATGCAGGAGTTTCTACGCGGGCTACTCGCTCCCACCGAGGCGGCCGAGGCGCAACCATGACCGCTGCCTACAAGGAGGTCATCAGCGTCTCGCCGCGTGATAGACTCGACCTATTTCTCGCGACGGCCAATCGGCTCGGTGCCCCGGTCGGCAATGTCGAAAAGGACTTCTGGGTCTGCTGGACGGTGAACGCGCTCTATCATGAGCGTCCGCTCGGAGGACCACGCCTC
>JBFWSL010000080.1:0-12571 GCA_050248375.1 Hyphomicrobiales bacterium
ACACTCGAACCACTGGAACTGGCGGCGCTGGTCTCCAGCCGGATCTGTCACGACATCATCAGCCCCGTGGGCGCCATCGTGAACGGTCTCGAGGTGCTCGCCGAGGAGCAGGACGGGGACATGCGCGAGCATGCCATGGACCTTATCCGCAAGAGCGCGGCGCAGGCCTCCGCCAAGCTGCAGTTCGCGCGGCTCGCCTTCGGAGCGGCGGGTTCGGCCGGCGCCAGCATAGATCTCGGCGACGCGGAGACCGTGTCGCGGGCGCTGCTGGACCCGGACAAGCACAAGCTGGAATGGACGGGGCCGCGCGCGGCCCTGCCCAAGAACAAGGTGAAGCTGCTGCTGAACATGCTCACCATGGCCCTCGGCGCGCTGCCGCGCGGCGGTACTCTCGCCGTGACGGTGACCGGGGAGGACGATGCGCCCAGCTTCGAGATCAAGGGGTCCGGCGACCGGGCGAAGATCAGCGACCGCCTGCTGGAGGCGCTGAACGGCTCGGGCAGCCTGGATGCCCATTCCATCCAGCCTTTCTACGCGGCGCGTATCGCGGAGGCCGCCGGGATGAAGCTATCGGTGGCGATGGAGGGCGAGGACGCCGTGTTCAAGGCCGTTCCTCACAACTGAGATGGCCCCGGGCAAGGAGCTTCAACCATAGATTGCAGGCTCGCCCGGCTTCGCTTCAACCAAACGTAAACCCTTTCTGTTCACACTTCCCGTGACCGCCCTGACCGGGGCAACGCGGCTTGCCGCGCCCGGATTCCGGCGAAAACGAGGGGATGGGATCAGATGGACGATCTGCTGAGCGAATTCCTGACGGAAAGCGCGGAAAGCCTCGACGTCATCGACGTCGAGCTGGTGAAGTTCGAGCAGGAGCCAAACAACGCTGAGATTCTCGGCAACATCTTCCGTCTCGTTCACACCATCAAGGGCACCTGCGGCTTCCTCGGCCTGCCGCGGCTGGAGGCGCTGGCCCATGCCGCGGAAACGCTCATGGGCAAGTATCGCGACGGGGCGCCGGTGACCCAGGACGGCGTGTCCGTCATCCTGAAGACCATCGACCGCATCAAGGAACTGCTGGGCCAGCTCGAGAAAACCGAGGCCGAGCCGGCGGGCGACGACCAGGACCTGATTTCCCGGCTCGAAGCCTTCTCCACCGGCGGCGACGCGGCGCCTCCGCCGGCAGCCGTTCCGGAAGCCGAGCCCGAGCGCGAGCTGCGTCCGGGCGAGGTGTCGCTGGAGGAACTGGAGCGCGCTTTCCAGGAGGCGGCGGGGCCGGAGGATATTTCGCCCGCCTCGGCTGCCGCCGCGGCGGCGGAAGCGGCCGGCGCGGACGTCGCGCCAGCTCCCGTGGCGCAGGCCTCCGCTCCGCAGAAAGTGGATGTGAAAAAGCTTCCCTCGCGGGCCTCCAGGGCCGGCGAGGACGATGGCGAGGCGCAGTCCGGCAAGGACGGCCAGCGCAAGTCGCAGTCGATCCGCGTGAACGTGGATACGCTGGAGCACCTGATGACCATGGTCAGCGAGCTGGTGCTGACCCGCAACCAGCTCCTGGAAATGGTGCGCCGGCTGGACGACTCCGAGTTCAAGGTGCCGCTGCAGCGCCTGTCCAACGTGACGGCGGAACTGCAGGAAGGCGTGATGAAGACCCGCATGCAGCCGGTGGGCAACGCCTGGCAGAAGCTGCCGCGCATCGTGCGCGACCTGCAGCAGGAGCTTGGCAAGAAGATCGAGCTTGAGATGTCGGGCGCCGACACCGAGCTCGACCGCCAGGTGCTGGAAATGATCAAGGACCCGCTGACGCACATGGTGCGCAACTCGGCGGATCACGGGCTGGAGTCCACGCAAGACCGGCTCCGCCTGGGCAAGCCCGAGGTCGGCACGGTGCGGCTCAGCGCCTATCACGAGGGTGGCCATATCATCATCGAGGTGGCCGACGACGGCAAAGGCCTCGACGCGGAAAAGATCAGGGACAAGGTGATCGGCAACGGGCTTGCCAGCGCGGCCGAAGTGGAGAAGATGAGCGAAGCCCAGCTTCACAAGTTCATCTTCAACGCCGGCTTCTCCACCGCCGCGAAAGTGACGGCGGTGTCGGGCCGCGGCGTCGGCATGGACGTGGTGCGCACCAACATCGAGCTGATCGGCGGCACGGTGGACGTGAAGTCGGTGCAGGGCCAGGGCACCACCTTCATCATCAAGATACCGCTGACGCTGGCCATCGTCTCGGCGCTGATCGTGGAGTCGAGCGGACAACGATTCGCCATCCCGCAGCTCAGCGTGGTCGAGCTGGTGCGTACGCACAGGAACGCGGAGCACCGCATCGAGATGATCAACGAGACCCCGGTGCTGCGCCTGCGCAACAAGCTGCTGCCGCTGATCCGGCTGTCCAGGCTGCTGAAGCTGAACTACGCCAGCCAGATGCTCTCCGCAGACGGGGAGGGCGAGGAGGCCGGGGAGGACCAGAACTTCTTCGTGGTCGTGATCCAGGTCGGCCCGCACCTGTTCGGCCTGGTGGTCGATTCCGTGTTCGATACCGAGGAAATCGTGGTCAAGCCGATGTCGTCGATGCTGCGCGATATCGCCATGTTCTCGGGCAACACGATCCTGGGCGACGGCAGCGTCATCATGATCATCGACCCCAACGGGATCGCGCAGACGGTTTCCGCTACCGCGCTGACGCAGGCCGGCGCGGCCAACGAGGCCGACGAAGCCAATGTCTCCGTGGCGGAGGAGAAGACGGCACTGCTGCTGTTCCGCGCCGGCGATTCGCAGCCCAAGGCCGTGCCGCTGTCTCTGGTCACCCGGCTGGAGGAGATCGAGGTGTCCAGGATCGAGCAGGCCAACGGCAAGGAGCTGGTGCAGTACCGCGGCGTGCTGATGCCGCTGATCCGCGTCAACGAACAGACCGGTCGCAAGGCCGAGGGGCACCAGCCGATCCTGGTGTTCTCCGACGAGCGCCGCTCCATGGGCCTGGTGGTGGACGAGATCGTGGACATCGTCGAGGACCGGCTGAACGTGGAGATCGCGAGCGACACGCCGGGAATTCTCGGCTCGGCCGTGGTGCGCGACGCCGCCACCGACATCATCGACATCGCCCATTTCCTGGAGCAGGCCTTCGACGACTGGCTGCGCAACAAGGAAGAGTTCGGCAAGGGACGCGGCCATCAGCGCCTGCTGCTGGTGGATGACAGCGCCTTCTTCCGCAACATGCTGGCGCCGCTGCTTTCGGCCTCGGGCTATCACGTGACGCTGGCGGATTCCGCCGAGCGGGCGCTGGCGCTGAAGGAGCGCGGCATCCAGTTCGACATCATCGTCAGCGACATCGAGATGCCCGGCATGGACGGCATCAGCTTCGCCAGGGCGGTTCGCAACGACGCCAGGTGGCAGCACACGCCGATCATCGCGCTGTCGTCGCTGACGTCGTCCGACGTCATCGAGAAGAGCCGGCAGGCGGGCTTCGCCGACTTCATCGGCAAGTTCGACCGCGAGGGGCTGATCGACAGCCTGCGCGAATGCTCAACACAGCTTGGAGCCGCCGCATGACCAGCAAGGTCCGGGGAAACGCGGCCGCCATCGACGAGGCGGCGGAGGAATACATCACGGTCAGGATCGCCGACCAGCTCTTCGGGCTGCCGATCCTGGGCGTGCAGGACGTGTTCATGCCGGAATCGGTGGCCAACGTGCCGCTGGCGCCGCCGGAGGTCGCGGGCGTGCTCAACCTGCGCGGCCGCATCGTCACGGCGATCGACATGCGCAGGCGGCTCGGCCTGCCGCCGAGCCAGACCAAGAAGGCGCGCATGGCCGTCGGCATCGAGCATAACGGGGAGTCCTACGGCCTGGTGATCGACGAGGTGGGCGAGGTGCAGCGGCTGTCGCCGGACACCTTCGAGGCAAACCCGGTCAACTTGGATCCGCGCTGGGCGGGCGTCTCGGCGGGCATCCACCGGCTGGATGGCAGCCTGATGGTGGTGCTCGACGTGAAGAAGGTGCTGGCCCTTTCGGTCAAGGAAGCCGCGTAGCGGGAACACTCGCGTCTCTGGGCGGGAAAAGAAAAGGAACGCGTAATGAAGCACTGTCTGGTGGTGGACGACAGCAGCGTTATCCGCAAGGTGGCGCGCTGCATTCTCGAGGGAATGAGCTTCGAGACATCGGAAGCGGAGAACGGCCGTGACGCGCTGGAGAAGTGCCGCACGCGCATGCCCGACGCCGTGCTGCTGGACTGGAACATGCCGGTGATGGACGGCATCGACTTCCTGGTGGCGCTGCGCAAGGAACACGGCGGCGATGCCCCCAAGGTGATCTTCTGCACCACCGAGAACAACGCCGACCACATTACCCGGGCGATCAGCGCCGGGGCCAACGAGTACATCATGAAGCCCTTCGACCGCGACATCATCGAGGCGAAGTTCCAGGAAGTCGGACTGATCTAGGGTCCCGAATAATGGCGTTGTCATCCGAATTGCCGGACGTTCAGCCGCCCGCTGACGCCGGTGCGTTGAGGGTGGCCGTCGTCGACGATTCCGCGGTGGTGCGCGGCCTGGTCGCGCGCTGGCTGATGGAGGACGGGCGTTTCGAGGTGGTGGGGCGCTTCGCCAACGGCCGCCTCGCCGTCGATGGCATCGTGACCTGCCGGCCGGACGCGGTCATCCTCGACATCGAGATGCCGGTGATGGACGGCCTCGCGGCCCTGTCGGAGCTGCTGAAGAAAGTTCCGGGCCTGAAGGTGCTGATGGCCTCGACGCTGACGCGGCGCAACGCGGAGATCAGCCTGCGCGCGCTGTCGCTCGGCGCCTTCGACTACATCCCTAAGCCGGAATCGAACAGCGGCATCACCACGTCGGCCAGCTTCCGCGAGGAACTGCTGCGCAAGCTCTCGGGGCTGCTGCGGCAGCCGAGGTCAAGGACCGTCAGCGAGGCGCGTCCGCAGGCGCCGCACAAGGCGAGGTCGCATCACGCGGCGGCGCCCATCACGCTGCGCAACTTCTCCAGCGTGAAGCCCAGGGTGATCGCCATCGGCAGCTCCACCGGCGGCCCGCAGGCGCTTTCCCGGGTGTTCGGCGAGATCGGGCCGCATCTGGCGAGCGTTCCCGTGGTCATCACCCAGCACATGCCGCCGACCTTCACGGCGATCCTGGCCGAGCATATGGGGCGCATCGCCGGGCGGCCGGCGCGGGAGGGGCGGGACGGGGAACCGCTGTTGCCGGGCACCATCTATATCGCGCCAGGCGGCAAGCACATGGACCTGCGCCAGCAGGACGGGCACGCGGTTATCCGCGTCTACGACGGCCCGGAGATAAACTTCTGCCGTCCGGCGGTCGATCCGCTGTTCGAGAGCGTGGCGAAGCTGTTCGGCCCCTCGGCGCTGTCGGTGGTGCTGACCGGCATGGGCCATGACGGGGCGGCGGGGGCGCTCACCATCGCCAACGCGGGCGGCAGCGTCATCGCCCAGGACGAGGCGACCAGCGTGGTCTGGGGCATGCCGGGCGCCACGGCGGCCGCGGGCGCCTGCGCCGCGGTGCTGCCGCTGGACAGGATCGGCGGCAGGATCCTCGGGCTGCTGGGAGGGGTCAGGTCATGACGCCCCAGGATTTCGATTACCTCCGGGAGATGCTGAAAACGCGCTCCGGTCTCGTGCTGAGCGAGGAGAAGAAGTATCTCGTGGAATCGCGGCTGCTGCCGCTGGCGCGCGAGAACGGCCTGGACTCCCTGTCGGCGCTTGTCGGCGCGCTGAAATCGGCGAGCGGGGAACTGCTGCGCCGGCGCGCCACCGAGGCGATGACCATCAACGAGTCGTTCTTCTACCGGGACAAGACGCCGTTCGAGAATTTCCGCAACATCATGGTCCCGGCCCTGAAGGCGTCGAAGGGCGCGTCGCGGCGGCTGCGCATCTGGTGCGCGGCCTCCTCCAGCGGGCAGGAGCCATACTCCCTGGCCATGGAAATACGGGAGATGGGCCCCGCTCTCGCGGGCTGGAATATCGAGATCGTCGGCACCGACATCTGCAGCGAGGTGCTGGAGAAGGCCAGGACCGGCCTTTACAGCCAGTTCGAGGTGCAGCGCGGACTGCCGATCCAGATGCTGGTCAAATATTTCAAACAGACCGGCACCATGTGGCAGATCGATGCCTCCATCCGCGCCATGGTGCGCTACACGCAGTTCAACCTGCTGGAGACTTTCAGCCAGCTCGGCACCTTCGATATCGTCTTCTGCCGCAACGTGCTGATCTATTTCGACGCCGACACCAAGCGCGACATCCTGATGCGCATCTCCAGGCAACTGGCGCCCGACGGCTTCCTGGTGCTGGGGGCGGCGGAAACGGTGATCGGGCTCACCGACGCCTTCGCCACCATGCGCGAGGCGCGCGGCCTCTACCGGCACGCCAACGCGCCGCAACTGCCCGCGTCCGCCGCCTCGCCCGCGGCCAACGCCGCAACGTTGCGCCCCACCGGCGCGCCGGCCGCCATGCCCGCGGCGGCGGCCAAGGCGGGGTGAGGGCCGGCGGCCACCTACCCGGCCCGTCGGGTTGCGTGCTATGGTGAGAATATGAACGGGAAGCAACTCGAAGATATTCTCGATGCCGCGCGCGCCTGGCCGCCCGAGGACCAAGAGGAACTGGTGGAATTGGCCCGGGAAATCGAGGCGCGGCGTCATGGCGTTTACCATGCGACGGCTGAGGAACTGGCGGCGATAGACGAAGCCTTGAAGGCGGTGAAGCAGGGTCAGGTGGCGACCGGAGCGGAAGTCGAGGCGGTGTTCGCCAAGTACCGCCGCGCATAAATGTGCGCTATTCGAAGCTCGCACTGGCCGAGCTCGATGTCATTCTGAACACCATAGCCGCGGAAGACCCAGGCGCCGCCGCGCGCTTCGAAGGCCGGGTGCGGCGCGTCGTCGAGCGTATCGGACGGTTTCCCGAGGGAGCCCGGAAGGTCGACGGACGGCCGGGCGTATTCCGGGTGCCGCTGGTGCGTTATCCTTACGTGATCTACTACAGCGTCATTCAGGGCGAGGTGACGATCCTGCGCCTTTTGCATGGGGCGCGGGACAGGGCTTAGCCGGCAGCGCCCTCCAAAAGAAAAAGGGGGCCGAAGCCCCCTTCCTTCCCTCCGACGCCCGGTCGTATCAGGCGGCCACCTCGGACTCGTCGTCGGGATCGCGCAGCACGTAGCCGCGGCCCCAGACGGTCTCGATATAGTGGTTGCCTCCGGTCGCCGCCGCCAGCTTCTTGCGCAGCTTGCAGATGAAGACGTCGATGATCTTGAGTTCGGGCTCGTCCATGCCGCCGTAGAGATGGTTGAGGAACATCTCCTTGGTGAGGGTGGAGCCCTTGCGGAGCGAAAGCAGCTCCAGCATCTGGTATTCCTTGCCGGTCAGGTGCACGCGCTGGCCGTTGACCTCCACCGTCTTGGTGTCGAGGTTGACCTTCAGGTCGCCGGTGGCGATCACCGACTGGGCGTGGCCCTTGGAGCGGCGCACGATGGCGTGGATGCGGGCGACCAGCTCGTCCTTGTGGAAGGGCTTGGTCATGTAGTCGTCGGCGCCGAAGCCCAGGCCGCGCACCTTGTCCTCGATACCCGCCAGACCCGACAGGATCAGGATCGGCGTCTGCACCTTCGACACGCGCAGGGTCTTGAGGACCTCGTAGCCGCTCATGTCGGGCAGATTCAGGTCGAGAAGGATGATGTCGTAGTCGTAGAGCTTGCCGAGATCGACGCCTTCTTCGCCGAGATCGGTGGTGTAGACGTTGAACCCGTCCGACTGGAGCATCAGCTCGATGCTCTGCGCGGTCGCGCTATCGTCCTCGATCAGAAGAACCCTCATTTCAATCCTCTTCCTTCGGGCCCGTAAGCGGCCTCTCGCCCCGATATGTTCCCCGAACCCCTTCACGCACGCGCGGAATGGTTAACCCGAATCAACAAATTAGGCCCAAATCGTTAACAAAACCTAATCCGGGCCCCTTTTCGAAAGGCTTTCTCAACCACACGCAGCCGCCCGGCTTGCGCGCCGCCACAGGCGTGATTCGGCGCACTTCCGCCCGGCGTCAGGGCTGACGCCCCAGGCGGGGACCGGCGAGGTTTTTTGTTGAGAACGCGATACGGATGACGCCCTACGGCAAAAACGAATCACCCCGTACCCAATAGTTACCAAAAGTCGACTCAGGCTCCTACAGCGAAAGCGCGCATTTGGTTTACCGCCCCTTAACACAAGGGCTGCGACAATCCCCGACGGGCCGGGGCCGTGCAGAAGCGCGACCGTCGCCGGAAGGCGCCAGGCGCCCGAGGGGAGTTTTAGGTGGAAGCCTTGCTTAGCGAGATCGCCGCTGTGCCGGCGACCGAGATCTTTGGACGCGTCAGGAGCGTGCAGGGGCTGCTGGTGGAGATTGCCGGCCCGGTGCATGCCATGGGCGTGGGCTCCAGGCTCAGCATAGCCGACGGGCTGAGAGGCAACATCCTGTGCGAGGTGGTGGGCTTCCGCAACGGGCGGGCGCTGGCCATGCCCTTCGCGCCGCTGGAAGGCGTGCGCATGGGCTCGCGGGCCGTCATCGAGCAGAGCGCGGCCTCGGTGCGGCCGTCTCAGGCCTGGCTCGGCCGGGTGGTCAACGCGCTGGGCGAGCCCATCGACGGCAAGGGTCCGCTGGTGGCGGGACCGGAATCCCGGCCCCTGCGCGCCAGCCCGCCGCCGGCGCACCGGCGCTCGCGGGTGGGCGGTCCCATCGACCTGGGCGTCAAGGCGCTCAACACCTTCATTACCTGCTGCAAGGGGCAGCGCATGGGCATCTTCGCCGGCTCCGGCGTGGGCAAGTCCATCCTGATGTCCATGCTGGCGCGCAACACCTCCTGCGACGTCTCGATCATCGGGCTGATCGGCGAGCGCGGACGCGAGGTGCAGGAGTTCCTCGAGGACGACCTGGGCGAGGAGGGCATGAAGCGCTCCATCGTCGTGGTGGCGACCTCGGACGAGGCGGCGCCGATGCGGCGCCAGGCGGCGTATCTGACGCTGACGCTGGCGGAATACTTCCGCGACCGGGGCCAGGACGTGCTGTGCATGATGGACAGCATCACCCGCTTTGCCATGGCCCAGCGCGAGATCGGCCTTTCGGGCGGCGAGCCGCCCACCACCAAGGGCTACACGCCGACGGTGTTCGCGGAGTTGCCGCGGCTGCTGGAGCGCGCGGGACCGGGCATGGGCGAGGGCTCCATCACGGGGCTGTTCACGGTGCTGGTGGAAGGCGACGACCATAACGAGCCGGTGGCCGACGCGGTGCGCGGCATCCTCGACGGCCATATCGTCATGGAGCGCGCCATCGCCGAGCGCGGACGCTACCCGGCCATTAACGTTCTCAAATCGGTATCGCGCACCATGCCCGGCTGCATCGGGGAGGGAATGCGTCCCAATGTGGAACGCGCGCGGGGCCTGATGGCCACCTATGCCGACATGGAAGAACTGATCCGGCTGGGCGCCTACCGCCGCGGCTCCAGCCCGGAAGTGGACGAGGCGATCGCCTATCACCCGCATCTGGAGGCCTTTCTGGCCCAGGACAAGGGCGAGGCGGCGACGCTCGGTGCCGGTTATGACGAACTGGCACGCATATTGAAGCAAGGTGAATCCGTTAATGCAGTGAGTGAGAGTGTCGAGTCATGAAATCGAGAGAAACCCTGATCCGCCTGCGCCGCTTCGAGGTGGACGAGAAGCGCCAGAAGGTCGTCGAGATCGAATCGATGATCGACGATTTCAAGCAGATGGCCGCCGACCTGGACCGTCAGATCAAGTCGGAAGAGGAACGCGCGGGCGTTTCCGACATCAAGCATTACGCCTATCCGACCTATGCCAAGGCGGCGCTCGCCCGGCGCGACAACCTGACCGCCTCGGCGCAGAACCTGGTCGCCAAGCTGGAAGCCGCGCGCGACGAGCTGGCGGAGGCCTTCGAGGAACTGAAGAAGGTCGAGCTGCTGGAAGAGCGCGACGGCGACCGCATGAAGGCGCGCCGCGACAGCGTCGAGCAGGCCGAATATGACGACATCGGCCGCATGGGCATGATGCGGCTGGCCGGCGAACACGGCTGATCCCGACGTATTTTATTCTTCGTCGCCACCGGGCTTGACCCGGTGGCCCATGCAGCGGTTCCCATGCAGCGATGCAGGGGCGGATGGGTCGCATGGATTGCCGGGTCAAGCCCGGCAATGACGACTGGGTTGTTGGTCCCTAACACGGGCAAGCCCCATTCACGCATAACCAAACGTGATTTCCGCCCGCGGCGGAGCTAGGCTACAAGGCGCCGCCGCCGGGTGTCCTCATGCGCAGATTTCCAGTCGCCGCCATTCTCCTGTTTTTCGCCGCGCCGCTGGCGGGCTGCGGCGGCGCGCCTTCGGCGGGGAGCGGCGGGGCGGTGTCGCAGGGGCCGACCACCATCGTGCCGGACCGCCTGCCGATCGACCTCTACACCGACATCGCGCGCAACGTGAACGCCTGCTGGATGAACGCCGCACGGCCGGTCTTCACCAACCACGAGAGCCGGGCGGACGCGCCGGCCACGGGCGTGGACCGCGGCAGCGCGAAGCTTGCCATCTACGAGCGCACGCCCGACGGCCAGCGGGGCCTGAAGGTGTTCTCCATTTCCTTCGAGCCGCGCGGCAGGGGCACGGTGATCAACTCGGAGAACCTGAAGCTGCCCTATCCGCTCGGCCAGAAGCTGATGTCCGACGTCGGCTACTGGGCGCAGGGCGGGCAGGGCTGCGACGCGGCGTCCGCCCCCGCGGCTCCCGGGCCGCAGCCGCGCCGCGGGTCGTTGTAGTTCTTGCCTTGGCTGGACCCCGGCCTTCGCCGGGGTTTCGATTCTCTCGCGCCTCGAAACCGCCGGCTGCGGCCCGTGCTGGCCAGCGACGCGGGTCTTCGCCGGGGTTTCGCTTCTCCCACGCCTCGAAACCGCCGGCTGCGGCCCGTGCTGGCCAGCGACGCGGGTCTTCGCCGGGGTTTCGCTTCTCCCACGCCTCGAAACCGCCGGCTGCGGCCCATGCCAGCCAGCGACGCGGGTCTTCGCCGGGGTTTCTATTCTCTCGCGCCTCGAAACCCCGGCGAAGGCCGGGGTCCAGTGCGGTGCGGCGGCTCGCCGGGCCTCAGACGCTGGCGACGGTCTTCAGCTTCGCCTGCGGGTGGATCTCGTTCTGGGAGAGCACCGGCGTCTGGGCGCGGAAGCGCTCGACGATGGAGCGCACGAAGGGCCGGATGGCCGGCGAGGTCATCAGCACCGGCGCCTCGCCCTGCGCGGCCGCCTGCTCGAAGGCGGTGCGGATGGACTTGATGAACTCCTGCAGGCGGCTCGGCTGCATGGCGAGCTGGCGGTTGTCGCCCTCGCCGACGAGGGCCTCGGCGAACTCGCGCTCCCAGCGCGGCGACAGCGTCACCAGCGGCAGGTAGCCCTTGGGCGAGAGGTGCCCGGCGCAGATCTGCCGCGCGAGGCGCGTGCGGACGTGCTCGGTGATGGCCGGGATGTTCTGGGTGGACGCGGTCGCCTCGGCCACGCCTTCCAGGATGGTGGGCAGGTCGCGGATGGACACGCGCTCGGCCAGCAGCGCCTGCAGGATGCGCTGAAGTCCCGTGGTGCTGATCTGCCCGGGGATGAGGTCCTCGAGCAGCTTCTTCTCCTTGTCGGGCAGCTTGTCGAGCAGGCCGTTCACTTCCGCGTAGGAGAGCAGTTCGGACATGTGCGCCTTGAGGATCTCGGTCAGGTGGGTGGAGATCACGGTGACCGGATCGACCACGGTGTAGCCGCGGAAGGTTGCCTCGTCGCGCAGGTTGGTGTCGATCCAGGTGGCGGGCAGGCCGAAGGTGGGCTCGGCGGTGTGGGTGCCCGGCAGGTCGATCTGCCGGCCTTGGGGGTCCATGACCATGATCTGGCCGGGGAACAGGGTGCCGCTGCCCGCGTCCACCTCCTTGACCTTGATGACGTAGTCGTTGGGCGCAAGCTGCATGTTGTCGAGGATGCGCACGGAAGGCATGACGAAGCCCATCTGTGTCGCGAGCTGGCGCCGCAGCGCCTTGATCTGGTCGGTGAGCTTGTCGCTGTCGCCGGCCGGGTCCCGGATCAGCGGCAGCAGGCCGTAGCCGAGCTCCAGCCGCAGCTCGTCCATGTGCAGCGCCTCGGAGATCGGCGGCTCCTTGGGCTGTGCTTCCACCTTTTCGGCGACCTGGATAGCCTGGGCCTCGTCGCGCTGCATTTTCTGCCCCCGGCCCGCCTTCCAGGCGAGACCGCCCGCCGCGCCCGCAAGGGCCAGGAAGGGGATCATGGGAATGCCGGGCAACACCGACATCAGCACCATGACGAAGGACGACATGCCGAGCGCCTTGGGATAGCCCGAGAGCTGGTCGAACAGCGCCTTCTCCGCCGCGCCGTCCACGCCCGCCTTGGAGACCAGCAGGCCGGCGGCGGTGGAGACGATGAGGGCGGGGATCTGGGAGACGAGGCCGTCGCCGATGGTCAGCAGCGTGTAGGTGGCGCCCGCGTCGGCCATGGACATGCCGTTCTGGCCGACGCCGACGATCATGCCGCCGAGGATGGTGATGAAGGTGATGAGCAGGCCGG
>JBFWSL010000081.1:0-12397 GCA_050248375.1 Hyphomicrobiales bacterium
TGGCCGCCATCTCCCATGACCTGAGGACGCCGGTGACTCTGCTGCGCCTGCGCGCGGAGGCTATCCAGGACCGCAGGGAGAGCGAGAAGCTTCTGAACACCCTGGACGAAATGGAGGAGATGATCGCCTCCGTCCTGGAGTTCACCCGCGCGACCCTGCTCGACGAGCCCCTGCGGCAGGTGGACCTGTCCGCCCTTCTGAGCAGCATCTGCGACGATCTCGGCGATGCCGGCGCGACGGTCACCTGCGAGGTGCCGGGCCGCACGCCCTATAGCTGCCGGCGCACCTCCCTGAAGCGCGCCCTGGTGAACCTGCTCGACAACGCGGTGAAATACGGCAAGCGCGCGGACGTGAAGCTGAGCCGGGACGACGGGGAGCTGCGGATCACGGTCTGCGACGATGGGCCCGGCATTCCCGAGGACCAGAAGCAGCATGTCTTCATGCCCTTCCACCGGGTCGAGAGCTCGCGCAACGCCGATACCGGCGGCATTGGCCTCGGCCTCAGCATCGCCCAGACCATCGTTCACGGTCACGGCGGCAGGATCGACCTCCATAACCGCGAGCCCCGCGGCCTGGCCGTGACCGTGCACCTGCCGCTGTAGCGCAAACCTAGAGCATGATCCGGAAAAGTGGATACCGCTTTTCCGATAAGATCATGCTCAAGCTATTGATCTGGCGCATCATCTTACCGGCCAAGCGATTCCACTTGGCCGGATGATGCGCTAGCAAGTGGCGGCTCCCCTCCCGAGGAGCGTCGCCGCCCGGATAAAAAAAGCGGACCCCGAAGGGCCCGCCCGAAGCTTTCATGCGGCAAGAGGGCCGGTCAGCGGCCAATGCCCTTGGCGTCGTAGTAACGCTTGGCGCCTTCGTGCAGGGGAACGGTCGAGCCCTTCACCGCATTGTCGATGGTGACCGGCTTGGCGAACGCGCCCACCTTGCGGAAGTCCTCCACATTTTCCCAGATCGCGGCGACGATGCCTTCGACCAGATCCGGATCGAGGTCGTCGCGGGCGATCAGCGCCGTGAACGAGCCGACCGTCTTGTAGTCGCTCGTCAGGCTTTCATAGGTCGAGGCGGGAAGCGCCATCGTGGACATGCCCGGGTTCATTTCCGCGAGCTTGTCCAGCCGCGCGTCGTCGAGCTGGTGCCACTTCAGTTTCAGCTTCGACTCCGCCTCGATGACCGGAGCCGCCGGAAGGCCGGTGGTAAAGGCGAGGAAATCGACCTGGCCGTCCTGCATCAGCCGGAAGCCCTCACCGAAGGAAACCGTGGACACGGTGCCGCCGCGGTTCTTCAGGTCTTCCAGCGAGGAACCGTAGAGCTTGAAGATATCCTCGTTGAGCGCGTAGGTCGCCGACTGCTTGGTGAACGCGGTCAGGCGCACGGACTTCTTGGCGATGTCCTCGAGCGTCTTCACCTCGCCGTCCGCCGGGGTGATGACATGCACCACGATCGGCTGCAGCGAAGCGAGGAAGCGCACGTTGGTCTGCGCGTTGCCTTCGTACTTTTCCTTGCCGTGATAGCTCTTGTAGAGCGCGTCCGTCAGCGTCAGGGCCAGGTCGGCGCGGTCGGCATTGAGCGCCTCCACGTTGGAGAAGCTCGCCCCCGTGCTGCAGCTTATGTTCACCTTCGGCATCTTCCTGGAGACCAGCTCGGTGATCTTGGCGCAGGTGGGAGGCCAGCTTCCCCGCGGGTTGCCGGTCAGCATGCGCAGGTCAGCCTCGATCTTGCTGTAGTCGGGCTCCGCGCTTGCCGGACCCGTCGAGACGCCGAGCAACAGCAGCGCGGCGCCCACGCCGGCGGTTACACCGAGATATTTCCTCATCATTCTACCCTCCTTCTGGTGGTCGTGGTTTCACCGCATCGTCATGGTTGCCGTTTCCCGCCAGCTTGCGTCTTTTCCGGCACGATGCACATGAGGACGCCAAGCATGACGGGGGGAACGGCAATCAGGACCAGCAGGAATCTGTTGAACTCGTAGGTCTGCAATTTGAAGGTGCAGGCCGCGACCAGCACGCCGGCTGCGGCGGCGAAGACACCCCAGGCGACGGCCTTGCGGAGGCTGGACGTCATTCGGCCCTCCCGCTTCCCGCTTGCGCCACCGCCGCGCCGGCGGCCTTGGCATCGGACTGTCGCGACCGCCACTGCATGGCGAAAATGCCGGCCGCTATGGCAATGCCCGCGAGGTTGCTGATCCAGCCCGGCGCGATGAGGCACAGCGCGGCCGCCAGCATCATGGCCCTTTCGACATGGCCGAGGCGCGAGAGGAACCAGCCCACCAGGCCCGCCGCCAGGCAGATCACCCCGAGCATCGCCGTCGCCACGGCCACGAGGATGTCGGGGAGCGTGCCGTCGAGCAGCAGCGCCGGGTGATAGACGAACATGAACGGCACGATGAAGCCGGACAGGCCAAGCTTCCATGCCTCGAAGCTGGTTCGCATGGGATTGGCCTCCGCCAGGCCGGCCGCCGCGTAGCCCGCCAGCGCGACCGGAGGCGTTATGTTGGAGACCACGCCGAAATAGAGCGCGAACATGTGCGCGGCCATCGGCGGCGCCCCCAGGTCGATCAGCGTCGGGATGATAAGCACCGCCAGCGTGATGTAGACCGCCGTGGTGGTGATGCCCATGCCCAGCAGGATGCCGGCGAGCATGGTCAGCACGAGGCCGATCCAGAGCTGGTCGGAGGCCGCCGCGGCCACCATGGTGGAAAAGCGGATGCCGACGCCCGAGGCGGCGATGCACCCTATGATGATGCCCGCCGCGGCGCAGGCGATGGATACGGGCACGATCATGCGCGCCGCCCGCTCCAGCGCCGAGAGGAACTGCGGCAGGGTCGGCCTGTGCCGCGGGGAAAGGAAGGCGACCGCCAGCACCGCCGCGATGCCATAGAGCGCCGACTTGATGGTCGAGAAATAGAACATCGACACGACGAGCACCACGATCGGGATCAGCAGATAGCCCTCCCGCATCATGATGGCCTTGACCGACGGCAGGGAATCCCGCGGCTGACCCTTGAGGTTCAGCCGCTTCGCCTCGAAATGCACCTGGAAGAACAGGGCGATGAAATAGAGCGAGGCCGGCACCGCCGCCGCGGCGACGACCGCCGAGTAGGGAACGCCCATGAACTCCGCCATGACGAAGGCGGCCGCCCCCATGATCGGCGGCATGATCTGTCCGCCAGTGGACGCCGCGGCCTCCACGCCTCCGGCGAAATGCGGCGCATAGCCCACCCGCTTCATCAGCGGGATGGTGAACGAACCCGTCCCCACCACGTTGCCGACTGTGGTCCCGGATACGGTGGCGAACATCGAGGACGCCACCACCGCCACCTTGGCCGGACCGCCCGTCTGGCCGCCCATCAGCCCGTAGGCCAGGTCGATGAAGAACTGCCCGGTGCCGAAGCGCACGAGGAACACCGCGAAGATGATGAACAGCGACACATAGGTGGCCATGACGTAGATCGGCAGGCCGAAGATGCCCGCGGTGTGGATCACCTGGGTTTCGGCCAGCCAGTCGAGCGGCGTCGCCGGCCCCCGGAACGGCCCGATGAAGTGGTTCGAGAACAGGGTATGGAAGATGAATACCGCCGCGATGATGACCAGCGGCATGCCGACCGCGCGGCGCGTCGTCTCCAGGATGAGCACCAACAGCAGCACGAAAAAGCCGATGTCGATGCTTGTGAGGCGGCCTTCCTTGTCGAGGAACGCGTCGATGTCCCAGGTGATCCAGATCTGGATCGCCAGCACGCACAGGATTCCGATGACATCGAAGATCATCAGGACGCCGGGACGATCGTCCCAGGATTTGCGGCCGAGCGGATAGATCAGGAAAGCCAGGGCGAGCACGAACGAGAGGTGGGTGACACGCTGCAGATGGGCGCCCGGCGGCGGGAAGTAGCCGAACAGCATCTGGTAGGCCGCCAGCGCCAGCGACAGCGAGGCCAGGACAAGGGCGATGATCCTGAGCCAGCCCGGTCCCTCGCCCGACAGCAGCGTTCCGACGGCGTCGCGGCCTTCCTCTTCCGCGATCATTGCCGACCCTGGGCTGTTGGGAGAGGAAGTCATTTCATCGGATCAAAGGGTTGCGCCGTGGTGGCCTTCGCGGCGCACAGCCGGCCGGCGCGCGAAGGCGGGAGACGCGAAACCACGCACGAAGTCTACTGACAGCCTGGAAATTCGCATCCCCGCCCTCTGGCAACAGGTGGTGTCTGTGCATTGTGCACAATTGTATACTGAAACGCAACAGGACGGTGGCGCGAGGCTTTCACCCCTCTTTCCCCTTTGTCCGCCTTGTTTCCGCTGCGTCGCGTCAGAGCGAATTCAGGGTGATCAGGCGCTCCTCGGTCATGTCGCGTATGGCGTAGCGAGGCCCTTCATGGCCAAAGCCGCTGGCCTTGACGCCGCCATAGGGCATCAGGTCGACGCGGCTGCTGGAGGTGTCGTTGATATGCACGGTGCCCATGCGCAGCCGCCGGATCGCCGTCAGCGCCCGGCTGACATCGCTGGTGAAGATGCCGCCGGCCAGCCCGAACGGCGTCGCGTTGGCCATGCCATAGGCTTCCTCGTCACTGTCGAAGGGGACCAGCGAGATGACCGGCGCGAAGATTTCCTCGCACATCACCTTCATCCCGCTCTTCACGTTGCGAAGCACCACCGGCCACAGCACGGAACCTTCCCGGCGCACGTCGAGCATGGACTCCGCTCCGCCCGCGATGGCGTCCCGGACCCAGGCTTCGGCGCGGACCGCCTCCTTCTCGTCGATCATCGGGCCGACAAAGGTGTCCGGGTCGGTGGGATCGCCAACGGCCAGCGTCGCGGCGCGTTCCGAAAGCATGGAGGCGAAGCCCTCGATGATGTCCTTGTGCACGAGCAGGCGCTGCACCGAGGTGCACACTTGTCCCGCCTTGCGGAAGGCGGCGTTGACGCAGCGCTCCGCCGCCGGCTCCAGCCTGGCGTCCGCGCAGACGATGGTGGCCGATATGTTGCCGAGTTCGAGCTGGGTGCGGCGCAGGCCCGCCGCCTGCTGGATGACCCGGCCGACGCGCGTGCTGCCGGTGAAGGTGTAGTAGTCGACGTCCTGGTCCTCCAGCAGCCACTTGCCGACCGTCTCTCCGCCGCCATTGACGAGGTTGAGCAGTCCGGGCGGCACCCCCGCCTCCAGCAGCACCTCGCACAGGATGGTGGCGCAAAGCGGCGTGTACAATGAAGGCTTGAGCACCACGGCGTTGCCCGCGGCGATGGCCGGGGCGACCTTGTGCGCCACCGTGTTGAGCGGCGAGTTGAACGGAGTGATCGCGCAAACGACCCCCACCGGCATGCGGATGGTGAAGGCGATCCTGTCGTCGGCCTGCCCGGGCGCGCCCTGTATGGGAATCATCTCGCCGGTGATCCGCTTCGCCTCTTCCGCCGAGATCGCCAGCGTCTGCAGGCAGCGGGTGAAATCGTTGAGGCAGTCCTTGCGGGTGAAGCCGGTCTCGCCCACCATCGCCCCGACGACCTCGTCGCGCCGGCGCTCCAGGATATCTCGCGCCGCCATGAGGACTTCGTAGCGCCTGTAGGGCGACAGGGATTCCCGCTCGAAGGCGGCCCTTGCCGTCTGCACCGCGCTCCGGGTGGCTTCCTCATCCGCCAGGTCCACCTCCGCGATCACCTCGCCGGAGAACTTGTTGCGCACGGCGAAGCGCTCCGCGCCCTTTATCCATTTGCCGCCGATCAGGATTCCACCTGCGTTCATTGCTGCATCTCCCTGCACGTATGTATGTGACTTGCGTGAAACGGCGCGCCGCCCTGCCGGCAAGGCCCCTCGCGCGCTTTCCTTCGACGGCGCCCGCTTTCCCGATGCCGCCTTCTCTGATAGTTTGTATGCAACTGCATCCCAAATTCAAGCCACGCAGGCCAGACCGGCGGTTCGCGGTGGACCCGCGGGAAAAGCAGGGCTGCAAAAGTCTTTGGTCCGGGTTGGCGGAATCGCCCGTCTCACATAAACAATGACCGGCAACATTGAATGACCGGCGCTCGAATTCAGGTTTGGTCGGGACAACGGGAGGCCCTCGGGAGATGAAACCGAAGCTGGCAGGCAGCAACGGCAAGCGCACCGCGGACGCGTCCCTGTCCTCGTCGGAGTCCCTGGGCGAGGCGGTGTACAAGGAGCTTCGCCGCCGGATATCCCGGGGAGACCTCGGGCCCGGCGAAAGGCTGCGCGAGGTCGAACTCGCCAACGAGCTCGGCGTCAGCCGCACGCCGGTGCGCGAGGCGCTCAAGCAGCTCAAGAGCGACGGGCTGCTGAACTACCTCGGCAGCCGCGGCGCGACCATCGCCGAGCTTACGCCCCAGCAGGCCATCGAGCTTTACACCCTGCGCGAGGTGCTTGAAGGCGCCGCCGCGCGCCTCGCCGCGCAACATGCGCTCGACCCCGAGATCGACATTCTGAAGGCGCACCTGCATCAGCAGAAGGAAGCCGGCGAGGACCCCCAGAAGCTCGCCGAGCTCAACCGCCATTTCCACCAGACCATCTATCGGCTGACCCACAACCGCTACCTCATAGACGTGCTGGGCAAGACCCAGGACTACATGGTGCTGCTGCAGCGCACGGCCTACATGCATCCCGGCCGGTCGAAGTCCGCGTACAAGGAACACGCGGACATCGTCGATGCCATTGCGCGCCACGATCCCGACGCCGCCGAAGCCGCTTCCCGCCGCCACAGCCGCGAGGCCCAGCGCATCCGCATGATGCTGGAGTTCGGCGACGGCGGCGCGTGGTCGTGACCCCCCTCACGGCCGCAGCCTGTCGAGAAGTCCATAGAAAAGCATGACCGCCTGCTTCGCCGGCATGCGCAGCGAGTGGAACGGTATGCGGGGAAACGGCAGGGAGGCGAGCGCCACCGGCTTCATCGGCCCGCCGCAAGCCGCCTCCGCCAGCATGCGGCCGAGATAGGTGGCGAAGGCGACGCCACGGCCGTTGTAGCCCATGGCGTAGTGCACGCCGGGCTCCAGCGTTCCGATGCGCGGCAGGCCGTCGAGGGTCACAGCCACCCGGCCCGACCACCGGTACTGCGCCCGCGCGTCCCCGAGCTGGGGATAGATCGCCGCCGCGTCGCGCATGAGCCGGTCGTAGACCCTCGCCGGCGAACCTGCTCCCGCCCCCCCGCGCCCGCCGAACAGCAGCCTCCCGTCCGGCGTCGTCCGGTAGTAGTTGGTCAGCCGCTTGGCGTCCGTGGCCAGTTCTCCGCCCGGCAGGATGGTCTGCAGCACATCCCGGGGCAGCGGTCCGGTGGCGACGATGGACGATACCACCGGAACGATGCGCCGTTTCAGCCGCCGGCCCGCTCCCGCCATGTCGCTGTAGCCGTTGGTGGCGAGGATCAGCGTCCGGCAGCGCAGTTCGCCTCCCGGCGTGGCCACCTTCAGCGCCCCTCCGGACCGGCGCCAAGACAGCACCGGGCTGCCGCCGAACACCGGCACGCCCCGCATTGTCAGCGCCCGGGCGAGTCCGATGCAGTATTTCAGCGGGTGGATGCCGCCGCCCCTGGGCTCGAAATAGGCGCCCGCGTAGTAGTCCGTGCCCAGCCGAAGCCCGGCTTCGCCCGCCGTAAGGACGCGAGGTGCGGCATCGCCGGCGCGGTCCTCCAGCCAGCGGATATCCGCCTCGAAACGCTCCTGATTCAGTCCCCTGTCAAAAGGCGTCAGATGGCCCGAGCGAGCGAAGCCGCAGTCTATGCCGGCCTCCCGAACCATCGCTTCCAGGGTATTCACCGCCCCGTGCACGGCGCGGTAGAGCTCCAGCGCGCCATCGACGCCGAACCTGCGCTCCAGTTCCGGAAAGGTCGCCTTCATCCGCGGCACGACCATGCCGCCATTGCGTCCGCTCGCGCCCCAGCCCGGCTGGCGCGCATCGAGAACGGCGCAAGTCCGTCCCTGCTGCCTGAGATGCCAGGCCGCCGACAGGCCGGTGAAGCCGGCGCCGATTATGGCGGTATCCCATTCCCCCGCGCCCGGATAAGCGGCCCAGGGCGGAAAGTCGCCCGCCGTCGCGGCCCAGTAGGACGGCGCGCCCGCCTCGACCGGTTCCGTTCGCGGACCGCCGCCTGTCATGGAGCCGCCGGACCGGGGGAACTAGGCCTGCACGGCCTGGCGCCCGCCCGTCTCGCCCTCATAGCCGTACTGCTCCCTCGCCTGCTCCGGCGTGATATAGCCGAAGGCGATGTCGCGGCGGATAAGCTCGGGGTCGCGTTCGCGAGGATCGCCGAGACCGCCGCCGCCGGGGATTTCGCAGCGGACCATGCCGCCCGGAGGCACGCTCTCGTCACCGCCGCCATAAGCGGGCGTACCGTTGATGGTGAGCACGCCCTTCGGCCCGTCGCCGCCGCCGAGGATGCCGGGCACCGCATGGAAGAACCGCCCGCCGCGGAAACCGACCAGCAGCGGCCCATCGGGACCCAGGTCGCCGTCGAGCACCTCGACCTCGAAGATCTGGCCCAGGCCGCCGCGGAACCGGCCCGGACCCGCCGAACCCTGCCAGAGCTGGCGGCACCTGACGATGAGCGGCACCTCGCTCTCCAGCACTTCCGCCGGGGAATTGCCGATGTTCACCGGGAAGGTGAGACAGGAAACGCCGTCGCGGTCGGCGCGCGCGCCAAGCCCCCCGCTGGCCGAGTTGAGCGGCGCGAACTTGGTGCCGTCCTTGCGCGTGCCGAAGATGTACTGCGCCCATAGCGGGGTGGCGCCGGACGGCGCGACGATGCGGTCCGGCACCGCGTTGGCCATGGCCGTGAACACCATCTCGGGCAGGAAATTGCCGATGCTGGTGCGCGCGAACACCGGCGCGGGGAAGCGCGCGTTGGCGACCGTGCCCTCCTCCGCCACGATGCTGATCGGGGACAGCGTGCCCTCGTTGCAGCCGAGCGGCAGCCGCAGCAGGGCGCTCACCGCGAAATTGGTGTAGCCCCGCGTGTAGGTGATGGTGCAGTTCACGGCGCGCTTCACCTGCGGCGACGAGCCGGAGAAGTCCACCGTCAGCGACTTGTCCTTGACGGTGACGGCGACCTTGAGGACGACCTCCTGCCCGTCGAACTTCGCGATCGGCGCCTGGTGGCGATAGACGCCGTTGGGAATCTTGCCGATTTCCGCCTCGGTCAGGCGGCGGCTACGTTCGATGATCTCGTCGGCGAGCGGCTGGAAGGTCTTCCACCCCCGCTCGACGCACAGCTCGCGCAGGCGCTCGCAGCCCACATAGTTGGCCGACATCTGCGCCCGCAGGTCGCCCTGCACCGTCTCCGGCAGGCGGACATTGGCCGCGATGAAGGCGAACACGTCCGGGTTGGGCTTGCCCTCCACCATGATCTTGCAGACCGGGATGCGCAGGCCTTCCTCGTAGTTGTCGCGGCTCTCCGTGGTGGAGCGGCGGCCGCCGATATCCACGTGATGCGCCGCGCAGGCCGCGTAGCCGATGAGGTTGTTCTCGTGGAAGGCCGGCGTGATGGTGAAAATGTCGTTGTGGTGCCCGCTGCCATGCCACGGGTTGTTGCCGATCAGAACGTCGCCGGGCTTCAGGTCCTTCGGCGAGATCTGCTCGAGCATATGCGGCAGCATGGCCGAGCAGCCGCCCGCGATGCCCGGCGTGCTGTCGCTCGACTGCGCCAGCAGCCTGCCTTCCGCGTCGAATATGGCGCAGGCATAGTCCTTCACGTCGCGCACGACGGTGGAGAAGGAGGTGCGCACCAGCGCAGCGGAAAGCTCGTCCACCGACGAGACCAGGCGCCGCCACAGCATCTCCAGCAGGGCCGGATCGAACTCCTCCCTCGCTTCCGCGCCGGCCGAGGCCTCCTTGGCCACCTGGCCCATGGTGACGACCAGGGTACCGTGGCCGTCCACCGTGAGGCTGTCGGCGCTGCCCACGATGGTGGTCGATTCCGCTTCCTCGATGATGGCCGGCCCCTTGATCTGCACGCCCGGAACCAGGTCGCCGCGGCGGTAGACCTTGTGGGGCACCATTTTCTGGCTGACCGCGCAGAACGCCTCCCGTTCGGTGAAGGACGGCTTGCTGCCGGCGTCGGGCGCGGGCCAGGTGTCCTTGAACTTGCGCCCCTCCGCGACCGCGGTCACCCGCAGATTGATGATCTCCAGCTCCAGCTCGTCGAACACCCGGCCATAGAGAAGGATATAGGCCTCGTTGAACGACTCGCGCAGGCTCTGCGCGCTCACCTTGCCTTCCGGCACGGGGATCGTCACCTCGTAGCCCTGGCCCACATAGCGCATGTCGGCGAAGCGGGCGTATTTGACACCCTTGCGGTCGATGCTGCGCGGCAGCGCCGCGGCCGAGTCCGTCTCCAATGTCCGGTATTCCCGCTCGATGGTGTCGAAATCGGCCAGCGAGAGCACCGTGCGGTGGGTCTGCACCTTGTCGGCGGTCACCGGCGCCACCAGCATGCCGAAGGCGGAAGCCACGCCCGCGCGCGGCGGCACGATCACCGTCTTCGCCCCGATGCGGCGCGCCAGGTCGGTCGCATGCACGGGCCCCGCGCCGCCGAAGGCGACGACCGCGCAGGACGCCGGATCGTAGCCCTTCTCCGCCACGTAGACCTTGGAGGCGCTGGCCATGTTCTCGTTGACGACGCTGTGGATGCCCCAGGCCGCCTCGGTCACCGACAGCTTGAGCGGACGCGCCAGCGCCATCTCGATAGCCGACTCCGCCGCCGCCTTGTCGAGGCCCATCTTGGCCCCGAGAAAATAATCCGGGTTGAGATAGCCGAGCACCAGGTCGGCGTCGGACACGGTCGGCTGCACGCCGCCCCGCCCGTAACAGGCCGGTCCCGGACTGGAGGAGGCGCTTTCCGGGCCCACTTCCAGCGTGCCCTTCACGCTCACCTTGGCGATGCTGCCTCCGCCCGCGCCGATCTCCATCAGGTCGATGATCGGAATGCGCACCGGCAGGCCGCTGCCGCGCTTGAAGCGGTGCACGCGATCCACCTCGATCTCGTTGGTGCGGGCGATCCTGCCGTCCTTCACCACGCACATCTTCGCGGTCGTGCCGCCCATGTCGAAGGCGAGGACCATCTTGTGACCGGTCAGCTCCGCGTAATGCGCCGCGGCGATAACGCCCGCGGCCGGTCCGGACTCGATGATCTGCACGGGAAAATCGCGCGCGGCTTCGGCGGAGTTGAGGCCGCCGCTCGACTGCATCAGCAGCAGTTCGCCCTTGAAGTCGAGATCGTCGAGCCGGCTTTCCAAGCGCCTGAGATAGCGCGACACCACCGGCTTGGCGTAGGCGTTGACGGCCGTGGTGCTGGAGCGTTCGTACTCCTTCATCTCCCGCAGCACCTCGTGCGACAGGCTGACAGGGATGTCCGGCGCGATGCGCGCGATCACCTTGCCGATCCGCACCTCATGCTCGGGATTGGAGTAGGAGTGCAGCAGGCACACGGCGATGGACTGCACGCCCTGCTCCAGCAGTTGCCGCACCGCCTTCTCGACGGAGAGCTCGTCCAGCGGCTTCAGCACCTTGCCCGACACGTGGATGCGCTCGTCCACCTCCATGCGCAGCGGCCGGGGAACCAGCGGCTCCGGAAAGGTGATCTGCAGATCGACTCCGTCATAGCGCTTCTCGCGCCCGATCTCGAGAACGTCGCGGAAGCCCCTGGTGGTGATGAGGCCGGTCTTGGCGCCCTTGCGCTCGATGACCGAGTTGATGACCAGCGTGGTGCCGTGCACCAGCATGTCGGTGCCGGAGATGCAGCCCGTGGCCGCCTCCTGCAGCCCGCGCAGCCCGGTCTCGATGGCCTCGGACGGGTCGGTCGAGGTGGTGAGAACCTTCTGGATCTCCACCTGTCCCGTCTCGTCATTGATCATGAGAAGGTCGGTGAAGGTTCCGCCGATATCACAACCGATACCCCAAGCCATTGCACTCCTCCGGCTGAAATTCTGCTGACGCTGCTGGGCCCGAGTGGCCGTGTCGAGTTGGATTGCCGTTCCGTGAATTTATGTATACAATAGTATTCATTCGCCGTCGGCTGTCAATGTCCGACCGGCGCCAACGCCAATTTTCACCCCACGGGCCCCACTGGTTGATGATGACGAACGGCGACGCAGAAACGTTCGATGTCCTCGTCATCGGCGGTGGAAATGCGGCGCTCTCGGCCGCCATCACCGCGGCCGCGCGCGGCGCCAGGGTACTCCTCGTGGAAGCGGCGCCGAAATTCTACCGTGGCGGCAACACCCGGCATACGCGCAACTTCCGCTTCGCCCACGAAGGCTCCAGCGGCACCGTCACGGGCCCCTACGGGCATGACGAGTACTGGACCGACCTGGAACGTGTCACGGAGGGCAATACGGACGAGGTACTTGCCCATCTGACCATCGAGAAGTCGCGCGAATTGTGGGATTTCCTCACCTCCAGCGGCGTG
>JBFWSL010000082.1:0-12297 GCA_050248375.1 Hyphomicrobiales bacterium
GGCGACCGCAACGCGCTGACGCAGTTCAGCTTCGACGTCCCGAACGCGCCTTGATGTGAACGAACCCGGGGCCAAGTTTTTCAAGACCTTTGCAGTATTCCGCTTTGCTCCGTGCTGGCTGCCTGCTGAAGCCGTGAAGGCGAGCAACGAGGCGTTATGAGCGAAGACGAACAGGCCATCCACGACCTTGTTTCCACTTGGATGGAGGCGAGTCGCGCGGGCGATACGGACAAGGTCCTCGCCCTGATGACGGACGACATGCTGTTTTCAGTGCCGGGGCACGAGCCCTTCGGCAAGGACGTCTTCGCCGAGATGTCCCGGGGGATGGAGGGCGTGGAGTTCGAGGGCATCAGCGAGATCAGGGAATGCGAGGTCAGGGGCGAGTGGGCATGGATCCGCAACTCATCAGCGTCACCATGACGCCGCCCGACGGCGAGCCCGCGCGACGCGAGGGTTATACGCTCAGCATCCTGAAGAAGGGCGGCGACGGCAAGTGGCGCCTCCACCGCGATGCCAACATGGTGATGCCGGTGAAATAGCCTGCGCCATTTCGCGAGATTGGCAGGGAGGTCTGCGTGGGTGCAGACGCGGGCACAGGCCGCGAAGGGGGGCTGCCCCGCTTGAGCAAAGACGTGAACGCTGAAATGACGACTCGCTCCGTTGAGCACTATCGAGCGCGAAATGAGGACGCCCCGTTCGAATTGCTGAGAGGAAGCAACGCATGGAGGCCCGTCGTCCGTCTGATCGATGCGTGGGCCAAGGAAGAACTCGGTTCGACCTCGGGATATTCCTCGCGGGAGCTTGATTGCTTCTCGGATGCGCTTGGTATCCGGTTCCCGGCAGTGGTTCGCGAATGGTGGCGTCTGGCCGGTCATCATCCATTTGTGGAAACCGGCTTGCTTCCCGACAACGCAAGGTTTCTCAAGCCAAGCGACAAAAGCTTGCTCTCCTGTCCCGACCTTTTCATCATTGTCGTGGACGACGTGCAAACATGGAGCTGCAACGGGATTCACACCGATTTCCTTTCGGACGCGAATCCCGAAGTTCACGGCCTCAACGGCATGATTGGACCTGCCGATGACACGAGCCTGAAGTGGTACAAAGAGAAATTCATTGCGACGGGACTGCGCGTCCCCGATCTCATCTTCGCCACCTTGCTCTACCATCTTTGCATGCGAAGTCCGTTAGTGCGCGATGAAGCGGTTTATTTGCAGTTGGAGCGCCAAGGCCTTTGGGGTGGAGAGCCGGATGACAGGCTGGTTTTGGGACTTGGGCTCAGCCGTTATCCAAACCCCACTATCGTGGGGGATCTGTACAGCGATGGCGAAGACATCATCTATTGCTGGCTGACAGGGTGCGCCTGCCGCACCGAAGCGGCGGCTGAACGCGTTCGCCGTGTGGCGCCGGCGCAGGTGCTCGGGTCGTAAGGGTTCGATGCGGGGGTGGGCACGCAGGAGTGGATGCCGCGATACTCATGGCGTTTGAAGCTGGCCGTTCCGCGAGCCTCCCTACCCCCATCCCCTCTCCATGACTAGCCGAAACCGGATTTCATATGCAGAGAGCGAGATGAACAAACACCGCATATACGCGATAAGTTTCGCCAGCGTCTATCCGCATTACGTCGCCAAGGCGGAGAAGAAGGGGCGCACGAAGAAGGAAGTCGATGAGATCATCCGCTGGCTGACCGGATACACGCAGAAGGGGCTGGAGACCCAGCTCGAGAAGCAAACGGATTTCGAGACTTTCTTCGCGAAAGCTCCCCGGCCGAATGCGTCGCGGGCCCTGATCAAGGGCGTGGTCTGCGGCGTCCGGGTCGAGGACGTCGAGGAGCCGACCATGCGGGAGATCCGCTATCTGGACAAGCTGATCGACGAACTGGCGAAGGGCAGGGCGATGGAGAAGATCCTGCGGAAGTAGCGCTTCTCCATGCGGGCTTGCCTGTCATCGTCCCCATGGTCACCGTTCCGCGCCTCGCGGCGGCCCGGGTGCCTTCGCCAGCGTCCGCGAGCGTGGCTCCGGCGCGGCTATAACCAGCGCATCGACAGCCACCGTATCGGGTATGGACCCTGGAGCACACGCGAGCGCCGCGCCGGTTGCTCAGGTCAGGGAATAGAACGCCAGCAGCGTCAGCAGGTAGCCGGCCAGCACGAGGGCGGAATCGATTCCCATGCCGAGCACGCGGCGGCGGGAGCGGATGAGCATTCCGGCCACATAGACAAGCGTCACGGCCAGCCCCGAGGCCAGCGCCAGGCTCGTGGTCGGGTCCACGGCGGCGAGCAGCGGCCCGCCGCGGTAGGCGACGTCGGCTGGGAAGAGGAGCGCCACCAGCAGCAGGTTGCTGCCGAAGATATTGGAGATGGCCATGGTGTAGGCGCCGATGCGCACGGCTGCGAAAGTGGTGCTTACTTCCGGCAGTGACGTCGCGACCGCCAACAGGGTCACGCCGAGGAAGCTCGAGCCGAAGCCGGTCTGGATGGCGAGCGCGGAGGCCGATGCGGTCAGGGTCAGTCCGCAAACGAGAATGATCAGCGTGGTGATGGCGCAGCGCAGGTAGAGTCCTTTCGTGGAAGTCCGGTCGAGAACGCCGGTGGCCACTCCGGGCAGGATCTCCTGTTCGCCCGCTTCGGGCATTTCCACCGGCTGCCAGGTCTCCGCCGCCTCGTATCTGTTGAGCAGCACCAGCGTGCCCGCATAGGCGAGGCCAAGGACTAGGGTGCCGAGCCCGATGTTCAGGAACAGGACGCGGTCGCCGAACGTGGCGATTGCCAGCAGGACTGCCAGGAGTATTGCGAGCAGCGTCGCCTCCAGCGCGTGCGAAAGCTTGCGCGGGTATGAGGTGAGCGCCATGTGGGCAAGCAAGGCGTCGGCGGAGGCGAGTACCGCCGTCAGCATGGTGAGGCTTCCGAACAGCGTGCCCAGCACCAGCTTCGGCTCGCCGCCAAGCGAGGCGGACAGGGTGGTGACGATTTCGGGCAGCGACGTGGCGCTGGCCAGGAATACGAGGCCGATGAAGGCCTTGCCGATGCGCTTGCGGTCGGCGATGGCGTCCGCGTAGAAGGGAAGGCGGCTGCCCGCCAGCCACACGCCCGCCGCCGCGGCGGCGAAGAGCATGAAATTGAGCAGCATGGGTTGCTGCAGAAGGGGGGTCATGTGACGGCGTGTCCGGTACGCTGATATGCGGTTGGCCACACAATACAGGCTGACGCGCCCGGGGACATCGGGTTGCGGCAGCGGATGACCGGCGGAGAAACGGCATGGCACGGCGACTGATCGGCACGGCAGCCTCGCTGGGCGTCACCGCCTGGGAGCAGTTGCGCGCGCGCTCGTGGGCGGAACTGCTGCCGCTCGTCGTTCTGGCGGTGGCCGCCGCCGCCATGGCCGTGTTCATACACATCGCGGAAGAAGTGCTGGAGGGCGACACCCACAAGATCGACAGCGCCATCCTGCTGGCGCTGCGGGCGCCCGGCGATACGGCCGAGCCCATCGGGCCGTGGTGGGTGGATATCGCCGCGCGGGACATCACCAGCCTTGGCAGCACCACGGCGCTGGCGCTGATCACGCTGGCGGTTGCGGGCTACCTGCTGATCGGCCGCAAGCGCGCCGGAGCGCTGCTGCTGCTCGCCTGCGTGGGCGGCGGGGCGCTGCTCAGCTCGGCGCTGAAGCATGCCTTCGCGCGGCCCCGGCCCGATCTCGTCGCGCATCTGGTGGACGTGCACACGCTGAGTTTCCCGAGCGGCCATGCCATGCTTTCGGCGGCCACCTATCTGACGCTCGGCGCCATGCTGGCGCGGCTGGCGCCCGGTGCGCATCTGAAAGCCTACCTGCTCGGCGTGGGCATCGCGCTGACGCTGCTTATCGGCATGAGCCGGGTGTATCTCGGCGTGCACTGGCCGACGGACGTGCTGGCCGGGTGGTGCGCGGGCGCGGCCTGGGCCATGGGCTGCTGGCTCGCCGCCTGGTGGCTGCAGCGACGCGGACGGGTGGAGAATGCCTTGGAGTGATCGAGGCCTGGGTGCCGGAGTAATTCAGAAGGATATCCGGTGTGTCAGGTAATCCTGCGGTGCGCCTGAGGAAGATTGGGACCGCCGTCCGCTTCCGAGGTCACAACCTTCGCCGCCGCGGACGACTTCTTCCTCGCAGGCTTGCCGACCGGTGGCGCGTTCCTCGCCGCCTCGGCGTCCGCGTCCTCCTTGGCCAGGCGTTCGGCCCGCAGTTTGGCCATCAGGTCGCGTCTCGCCTGCTGTGCCTCGTCGGCCTCTTTCATTGCCCGTTTGGCTCGCTTCCGCATTTCGTCGAGCTTGAGTTCCGCCTTGGATTTGACTGTGTCCGGCATGTGCATATCGCTTTCTGCCGAAGCGGCCTGGAGCCGTCCGGCGACTCAGAAGGGAAAAATCGAAACGACAAGTGACAGATACAGCCACGGCGCCGCGTCAGCGCACCCCGGTCAGGTTGAGAACAATCAGGACAGAGTACACAACCAGCAGGACGACTGTCCCTGTCAGCACGGCGAAGCGGAAATATCTTGGAAACGCGCTGCCGGGCTGGGGTGCTTGCATCACGGACCCTCGCACACATTCGGCGGATTGCCTAAGCAAAACGGCGTTAATGGTCCACGAACGCCGCGTCCGGTGACGGACGGGCACAACCATGCTTGACCTATCGTTTCGGACGGCCCATATAAGCTTCATTCGAACTTTTGCACTGCCTTGCTGCGTTGCCGTTCGCGGCCCACCCTCCAAGACATCGCTGAATTCGGATGATCGCCCGCGCGATGTTCGCACGGGCCTATACGCGATTCGCGTTGTTAAAAAGGAGGCCAAGATGGCCACAGGAACAGTCAAATTCTTCAATTTCAACCGCGGCTTCGGCTTCATTCAGCCCGACGACGGCAGCAAGGACGTGTTCGTCCACGCCACCGCGGTCGAGAACGCGGGCATACCGCCGCTGAAGGAAGGCCAGAAGCTTCAGTATGAAGTTCAGACGGACAGCCGTTCCAACAAGACGTCCGCCGTCAATCTGCAAAACGCCTGACGAACCCGCAGCCCTCCGGCGCGGCTGCGCCGGAGGGCTGCATGTGTTCAGTCAGCCCGCAATCGTTTGAAAGGAGGCTCGCCCTGCGAGTCATCGTCCGCGAGAACAATATCGACCAGGCTCTGAGAGTTCTGAAAAAGAAGCTGCAGCGCGAGGGTTTGTTCCGTGAAATGAAGCGGCGGCGTGCCTATGAAAAGCCTTCCGAGATGCGCGCGCGCAAGGCCAGCGAGGCCGCCCGGCGCGCAAGGAAACTCGCCCGGAAGCGGGCGCAGCGCGAAGGCCTGATCGCGAGGCCGAAGCCGCGCCATGCGCGATAGGGCGACGCCGGAGGTCCAGGAGTTCGCCATGTCAGCGTTCAACTACAAATCGGAAGCAGAGCTGTTTCCGGCGCGTAGCCAGAAGTTCCGTTCCCACAGCGTGAAATACCGCCGCTTCGCCTCGGCCGCGGAAGCCGTGCGCTTCGCCATCGAGACGCTGCCCCAGGATCTGCTTTGCGGCGCCTATCTGGAAGCGGACGGCAGGCGTTTCGACCGCGAGGGCATCCGGCGACTGTATTTCAGTGACCGGTTTCCGCTTCCGCGCAAGGCGGCCGCTCCGGCTTCCTAGTCCGGCCGGCGCCGCTCCCTCTCAGGAATACACGACCAGGCCGGCGGCGAAGGCGAGCAGGTCGACGATGCTGGCGATGGACGGCAGCGAGACCAGGATGCCGGCGAGCATCAGCCGCTCGTTCCTCCAGGCCAACCACGCCGCCCACACGCACAGGGCCGGCAGCACCAGCATGCGCACGAACAGGTAGAAGGGCATCACGCCCTCCCCGAAACTGGCCATGCCCTGCACGAATATGGTCGGCAGGGTATCGAGCGCCAGCGCGGCCATGGCCACCGCGGCGAGCGCGAGAATGCCGTAGCGAAGGTTGCCCTCGGCGATGAAATAGAGCGCGGGGATGGCGAAAACCGGCGCGATGGCGAGGTTGGCGAAGATCGCCCATTGCGCCGCGGTGCTCTCGTATTCGTGGAAATCGGAGAACAGGGTCAGGCCGGTCAGTCCGCCGATGGTCTCCACCAGGGCGGCCGCGAACAGAAGCGCGCGCACCCATTTGGGCACGCCGGTTCCGGTTCCGATATTCGCCGTGCTGCCGATGTTTACCGTCATGGAGACGCGATCTTCCTTATACGGACGGGGAGACTCGCCCGACACTAGGCGCGCGGCGCGGCGCGGGCAATGGGGTTGGAGCCGCCACGCGCTATTGACCGGCCGGTACCGCAGGTACATATGCATCCGGCGTCGGCGAGCCATGGCGCCGGTCTTGCGGGGATCAATGACGGTCTACCTGTTCGTTCTTGTCATCGGGCTGGGGGCAGGGGCGATCAGCGGAGTCGTCGGCACGGGCGGTTCGATCATCCTGCTGCCGCTGCTGGTGTTCCATTTCGGGGCCAAGCAGGCTGTGCCGATCATGGCGGTCGCGGGACTGATGGCCAATATCGGCAAGATCCTGGCCTGGCACCGGGAGGTGGACTGGCGGGCCGTCGCGGCCTTCGGGCTGGCGGGCGCGCCCGCCGCGGCGCTGGGTGCGCGCACGCTGCTGGTGCTGCCGCCGCAACTGGCCGATACGGCGCTCGGCGCCTTCTTCCTGCTCATGATCCCGGCCCGGCACTGGCTGCAGGCGCGTCACTTCCGCATCAACCTGTGGCAACTGGCGCTGGCGGGTGGAGTGATCGGTTTCCTGACCGGCGTGGTCGTCTCCACCGGGCCGCTCAGCGTTCCCGCCTTCCTGTCCTACGGGCTGACCAGAGGCGCGTTCATCTCCACCGAGGCGGCGGCTTCGCTGGCGGTGTTCGCGAGCAAGGTCGCCACCTTCCGGGAGTTCGGCGCGCTGCCGGGGACGCTGATCATGCACGGCCTGATCGTCGGCGCGTCGATGATGGCCGGCTCCTTCCTGGGCAAGGCCGTCGTGCAGCGCATGGGGGTCGGGACCTACAACGTGCTGCTCGACTCCATGCTGCTGATCGCGGGACTCTCCCTGCTGTGGCAGGCGTTCTTCCCCGCGGCATGAAGGCCCTGCCGCGGTCCCCTTCGGGGCCGGGGCCGAGCCTGCTTTCCAGATGACGGTTTTGTGATAGCTTCGTGACAGTTCTGGGCTGGCACGGGGCGGGTATCCGGACATGTCGAAATCGCTGTGGGAGCGGGCCCGCGCGCTGGGCACGCCGCGTCATCATTTCGAGTCGGCGATGGCCGCCCTGCTGGGCACGCCGTGGTGGGCCTGGTTCGTCCCTTTCCTCATCGGCGGTTGCGTGCTGCTGCTGATGCAGACGCCGCTCGGCTGGATCACCGACAAGCGCATCGAGGAAGTGCTCGGCCCCATAATCATGGGTATCACCGCGGCCATCGCGATCCATGGCTACTGGCGTTCGCGCGGCTTCCTGACGCTCATCCTCGCCATCTTCTGCTGCGCCCTGTTCTTCCGCGAGTGGCATTTCTGGAGTTCGAGCACGGGCTTCGTGCTCGCCTTCGCGTTTCTCTTATGGTGGGCGTCCATGGGCCGCGACGAGTTGAAGCCGTGGCTGGCGCAGCCCAGGGTGCGCGGGCTGCTGACGTCGGCGATGTGGACCTATTTCATCTCGCAGGTACTGGACCGCAACATCCTGCTGTCGCTGCCGGACTATCTCTCCTGGCACAACAACGTGGAGGAGACGCTGGAGAATTCCGGCCATCTCATGGTGCTGGCCCTGGTGCTGACAGTGCAGCGGGCGGGAGTGCTGACGGGAGGGGTGTCGCCGGCGCGGCCGCTGGTCTCCGCCGTGAAGCCCCGCCGGGCGAGGCGCCCGGCAGGGGCGTGATCGCTGCGTGCGGGGCGCCTGCGCGGAGCGTGTTACCAGCGGTTCCAGTGGCGGCGATGGTAGATGCGGTCGCGGTCGCCGAAGTTCAGGAACAGCCCGAAGCCCGGTCCGCGATAGCGCGGATAATCGTAATAGTCGTAGCTGCTGTTGCGCGGGCCGCGTACATATCCGCGGCTCTCGCCGGAAAGATAGCTGGCGCTGGCGTAGCCCGAATAGCCGCGCCAGTTCACGTGGCACCAGTTGCCGCTGCACGATCCGGTATTGACCTGCGCGCCCTCGGGCATCGAGGCGATGACGCGGTATTCGGTGCCGGGGCCGGATCTCAGGTTCAGGTCGCCGGTGACGACCGCGGCCGCCGCGGGTGCGGCGCCCAGCGCGAGGGCGCTGGCGGCAATGGCGAATGTCTTGTGAATGGTCATGATTCAGATGTCTCCTTCCGGTGTCGGCGGGATTTCGGAAATGGCAAAGCGCGCCCCGCGCCCGTGGCGCGGAGCGCGTCATCCCTGCTCATGGGCTTACTGGAAGCGTCCGTCCTTGCTGATGCGGCGGTCTTCCACGTAACCCCGGTCGTAGAAGCGCGCACCGGGCCCGTAGCTGTAGGCATAGGGCTCGTCGTCGTAATAGGCGTAGGTCCGGGGGTAGACCGGCGTGGTGTAGGCGGGTGCGGAATAGGCCGGCGCGGTGTAGGTCACGCTGCCCTCGCCAGTGAGGTACTGGCTGCTGGCATAACCGGAAAAGCCGCCCCAGTTCACCTGGCACCACTCGCCGATGCAGGACCCGGTGCTCACCTGGGCCCCCTCGGGCATGGACGTGATGACGCTGTGCTGCAGGCCTGGTCCGGTGCGCAGGTTCAACGGGTATGTCACCACCGCGGCGGCCGCGGGAACGGCGCCGAGTGCGAGGGCGCCTGCGGCGATGAGGAATGTGCTTCTATGGCTCTTCATTTGCTACTGCTCCTTTCTATGATTGTTTTCCGCGCAGTACGCGTCCCGTTGTGCCCCCAACTGATATGACGGTGGATTGTTCCGGCAAAGGCGGGCCTGGGCTGCCGCGGGATGCAGCGATTGGGCGCAGCCGCGCGGAAACGCGGGCGATCCGGGGGGAGTTCAAGGTTGTTTGATCACGGCAGCGGCCGCAGGTGGGCCATGTGCACCGTCGTCATGCTTGCCGCGCTGCTTGCCGGTACGGAGCCGGCGCGGACGCAGGCCGGAAACGGCGGGTGCAGGGACGGCGGAACCAGGTCGGCGGTGCTCATCCAGGGCTTCGACTATCCGCGCGAAGCGGGGCCGGCCGGGGACAGCTTCGTGTTCCAGTACGAGATCTCCGCCTGGCGGCGCCTGCTGGAACGCGCGCTCGGCTTTCCGGCCGAGGCTGTGCTGTGGCTGCCGCTGGACAAGACGGAGCGAGCCTCCTCCTCCCGCTCGGCTCCGGCGCGCGAGGCGCTGGGTGCGGCGCAGCGGTTCCTGACGGCGGGCGCGAAAGGGCCTTGCGACCTGGCGCTGCTGCTCTATGCGGGCCACGGCCGGCGGCATGGCGTTGCCTGGCGCTACAAGACCCCGGAGGCTGTAACGGGCTGGATGCGCTGGAGCGGGCTTCCCGGCAACGCCGAGGAGGACGGCGACTTCCTGGCGCTGCTGCGCGGGATACAGGGGGCGGGCCGGGCGATCGCCGTGGTGCAGTCCTGTTTCTCCGGAGCCCTGATCGCCCCGGCCACACAAGCCTGGAACGGCGAAAGCCGCCTCAGCCTGTATACGGCGACAGACGCGGACGAGCGGTGCCGCTATCTGGGCTCATACGAGACGGCGGACGGCGAACGGATGGTTCATGTGGGCGGGCTTTATTTCCAGCAGATGCGCGGATATCTCGCCCGGCAGGCAGCGGCGGGCCGGCTCGACCTGAACCGGGATGGCAAGCTGGATGCGGGCGAGATCGAGACCGCCTTCGATGCGGCCCATGAGGCCGCCGCCGCGTATCTCGACGGGTTGCCGGAATACGGCCAGGCGCCGCGCAAGAAGCTGCTGCGGCGATAGAAAGCCCGCGTGTTCCGGCCGATCCGGTTCAGTCGAGGATGTTGCGGTTGGAATAGACGCCGAAGCTGGGGGCGTAGTCGATGCGGCCGAAACGGCCTTCCCAGTAATCGGGATACTGCGAATAGCCGTAGCCGCGGCGGGGCCAGGGACCCTCGAACCGTGCGCTCGGCCCGGTGGCGGCGATGGCCGCGGAGGGCACGTAGCCGCGCTGCCCGCGCCATTCCGCGCGGCACCATCCCGCCCGGCAGGTGGAGGCGTTGACCTGCGCGCCGCGCGGCAACGAGGCGATGGTGGCATATTTCGGCCCCGGCCCCGTGCGCAGGGTGGTGCGTCCGGTGATGACGTCGGCCATGACGGGAAACGCCAGCAGGCCGGTAAGGGCGGTGGCGGCGAAAGCGGTACGGATTGCGGTCATTGCCCGGGTCTCCTGGCTGGTCGGTTGTCACGGCGCCGCGGCGCGGGCCGAATCCTCATCCTCTTCTAGCACAACTAGCACAACGCGGGCGTGGCGGGATCGTTCCTGTTGCCGTGCCCGGCGCCGCGCGGCCGGCAGGGTTACGGACCGGTTACCGGCGCCACTGCGCGCGGGATGGTCACGGGTGCGCCCCGCCGGTGCGGCCTTCCGGATTGCCGCCTAGGCAGGGCCCGCCCCGGGGCATATCCTTGGGGCCGCGCGCCGGCTGGGCCGCGGGAGGATTGCGGACATGAGCATGGAAACACTGCCTGTGGTCGCGGGAGCGATCATCCTGCTGGCCATCCTTGTGCCCACCATCGCGCTTTGGATCACCTACCAGAAATACAAGCGGGTGGCCGCGGCGCTGCCGGACGCGGGCGCGCTGGCGGCGGCCGGGTCGTCGCAGATCGACGAGCGGCAGGCGGCGCTGAAGGCGCGGCTGCTGCAGGACTGGGCGCGGATCCCGGAAGCGGAAGTGGAGCTGGCGCGCCACGCCCTGTGGACCGCCATGCTGCTGGAGGCGGCGTCGGACGGCAGCGTCGACCACAGGGAGATGCAGTTCGTCGCCGACCTGTTCGGGCGCATGTCGGGCACGCAGGTGGACTTCCGCCCGGTGATCAAGGCGGCGGAGCAGGCGCATGGCGCCAAGAAGGCGGCGCTGGCGGAGATCGGCAAGGCGAAGGGGCTGAGCAACCTCGCCAAGCAGCAGGTTCTCGCCGGGGCGTTCCTGGTCAGCGTGTGCGACCACGCGCTCACCGATCACGAGCTCGACTGCCTGGTGAAGATCGCCGACGCGCTGCATGTGGGCGGGCGCGAGCGCAAGCGCATGCTGGAGGATATCGCCGCCCGTTTCGAGGCGCCGCCGCAGCAGGTGCGGGAAAGCGCCTGATGGGCGAGGCCGGCGCGGCGTTTCCCGCAGCCGCGGCCTTCACCGACTTCGGCCGCGTCGTCGATGAGGACATCTACCGCCCGCTGCCCGACGGGTGGGTGATCGGCGTCACCGACGTGGTCGGCTCCACCAGCGCCATTCATGCAGGCGGCTACAAGGCGGTGAACATGGCGGGCGCCGCCGCCATAAGCGCCATGATGAACGCGCTCAATGGCGTGGAATTTCCCTTCGCCTTCGGCGGCGACGGCTCCCATTTCGCCGTGCCGCCCGAGCATGGCGCGACGGCGCGGGACGTGCTGGCGCGCACGGCCCTGTGGGCGCAGGACGGGCTGGGGCTGGAACTGCGCGCGGGCGCGACCACGGTGGGCGCGGCGCGGGCCGCGGGCCACGAGGCGCTGGTCGCCTGGCATGCCCCGTCGCCCCATGTGCGCTACGCCATGTTCACCGGCGGTGCGTTCCAATGGGCGGAGACGCAGCTCAAGGCGGGAACGATCCTGGTTCCGCCGGCGCCGCGGGGCAGGCTACCGGACCTGGAAGGGTTGTCCTGCCGCTGGAAGCCGATCCAGGCGCGGCGCGGCGTCATGCTGTCGCTGATCGTGCGCATGGGGACCGGCGGCGGCGAGGGCGCATTCATCGCCGCGATCCGCGACCTGCTCGCCCTGATCGAACGGGAACCGCAAGCCGGGCATCCGGTGCCCGGCGACGGCCCCGCCTTCGGCTCGCCGGCGGCGGGGTTCGGGCTGGAGGCGAGCACCCGCGGCGATGGCCGCAGCCTGGCCGGCCGGGCGAAGCTGCTGGCATGGCGGCTGTTCGCCTGGGCGGTGCTTGCCTCGGGCATTCCCGTGGGCGGTTTCGATCCGCGCCGCTATCTGCGGGAGGTGGCGATGAACTCCGATTTCCGGAAATATTCCGATGCGCTGCACATGACGCTCGACTGCTCGCCCGCCACCGCGGACCGCATCGAAAGAGTCCTCGCGGCGGCGGAGAAGGCGGGCGCGCTGCGATACGGAACCTTCCGTCAATCGGCCGCGTTGATGACCTGCGTGGTGCCGTCGG
>JBFWSL010000083.1:0-12259 GCA_050248375.1 Hyphomicrobiales bacterium
CTCTACGCGGAGTCGCTGGGCTTCTGGGCCCCTGCCCTGTTCGCGCTCGTCTACGGGGCGGCGAACGGCATCTTCACCATCGTGCGCGGGCTGGCAGCGGCGGAGATGCTGACGCGGGAGGCTTACGGCGCGATCAATGGCGCGCTGGCCGCGCCGTCCACGGTGATGCGCGCCATCGCGCCGCTCGGCGCGGCGGTGCTGTGGTGGTGGGGCGGAGGCTACGACGCGGTGCTGGCCGCCGCGATCATTGGCGCGCTGCTGACGGCGGCCGCCTTCTGGTTCGCGGCCATCGCGGGCCGTCCCGCGCCGCCGAAGAAGCGCAAGACATAAGATCGGCGGACGGCGCACATGCCGTCCGCCGACCGCGCTCATTTCTTCATGCAGACGATGGTGACCTGGAGGCCGGAATCCGCGTCCGCGCCGCACGCGGCGCCACGGGCGGAGGTGCGCACTTCGCCCACCAGGGCGTCGGGCTCTGCGGCCCTGCGGCAATGGGCGCTTGCAAGCACCTCGCCGTCGCCGCAGTTCTCCGCGTTCTTCTCCGAGACGACCACGCGCAACGCCGCGCCCGGATCGCCCTTGTCGCCCTTGTCGCCCTTGTCGCCCTTCTCACCCTTGTCGCCCTGCTCGCCCTTGGCCCCCTGAGGGCCGGCGGGACCCGCAGGGCCGGCCACTCCGGCCGGTCCGGGCTGCCCGGCGGGTCCGGCAGGGCCGGCGGGGCCCGCCGGACCCGGATCGCCCTTGGCTCCGGCCTCTCCCTTGGGCCCGGCGGGACCGGTATCGCCTTTCGGCCCCTGCGGCGCTTCGCATCCGGCCAGCAGAAGCAGCGACAGTGTCGCCAAAACAGTGCCAGTCACTCTCATTTCACTCCCCCCTCTCGCTTATGGACCGCGAGTCCCGCGGCCCTCATCCCATAGGCAAGCACCGCAAGGCTTTTGTGACAAGCGCCAGGTGCAGGGAAGCGGGGGTCAGTCGGGGTGGCGTTCCATGTCGCGCAGCAATGCATCGGCAATGATTTCGGCGACACGGCGCGAGCCCATGGCGGTGAAGTGCAGGCCGTCATAGACGTCGGCGCGGTTTCGCCATTGCCTCGCGTTGGCGAGATCGACGAGAAGAGCGCCTTCCTGCCTGGCCACCTCGCGGATCAGGACGTTCGCGTATAGTTGCAGGCGATACAGTTCGGGCATGTCCAGCTTTCCGCGCTCGAGTTCCTCGCGCGACAGCAGACCCGGATGGCCTTGCGCGTCGCCGGGAAGCACGAGCACCTGCGTCATCAGCACGGGCGCGGAGCCCCAGGCCTTCACCAGCCGCACGAAGGACCTGAGCGAGGCCTCGTATTGTGCGGCGAAGGCTGGTTCACGGTTCCCCGCCCCGCCGGAGGGCGGCGTGCCGGCATCCTGCGCCCCGGCCGCGAACCCGCGTTGCACGAGTGTCTTCAGCGCCTTCCAGCCGCGGGCGAGCACCTCGAAGGTGTAAGGAAAGGTAACGGCGCGCAGGTCCTCGAAAAGCCGGCCGGCGCTGCGCTCGCGTTCGCGCAGTATTCCGTAGGTCCGGTCAGTGTTCCAATAGGTGCCGTGGCTCCCGAGCACGCCGATGTCATTCAGGGCATTGAGCAGCACGGCGTAGCGGGGCTTCAGCGGAGCGATCTTGCCGAGATAGGCGATGAGCGAGTGCATCGACGTGTTGCCGGACTTGCCCGCATTCAGGGAGTTGATCCTGAGGCCGGTGCGCTGCTCGATCAGCCTGCCGGCGAGATAGGGAAAGCGCTCCTCGGGCTCCATGTAGAGGCATTCGGTGGTCGAGCCGCCAACGAAAGCGATCTCCAGGTCAGGCCTGTCATGGATGAAGGACGGTTCGATGAAACCCGACGGGTCCATGTCCAGGGCATACCAGTCCTTCACCGGCTCGTCCGAGCCCGTCCTGCGGGCGGAAGGTGTGCCAAAGCGGTGACGCCTGTTGGGCTGCCACTCGCGGACGATCAGCCCGCGGTGCTGGTGCAGCGATACAGTCGCCCCCGGACGGGCGGCCTTCGCGGGATCGGGCGCCAGCATGGACTCGGTCACGAACAGCAGCGCGAGGACCAGCAGGCCGCACAGCACCAAGGCGGTGAGAACGGGATGCCGCTCGAAGCGGTTCGCGGGCCGGCCGTCCGGTGTGTTGCCGTCCTGTGTCATCGGCGGTCCCTGTCCTCAGTCGGCCTCGAACGCCTCGGCATGGCTATGCTTCAACGCCGCGTCCTGCTTGTCCTTCTCGAGGAAGCAGTTGCCGACGACCAGCGTGTCCATCCCGGTGCCCATGAAACAGCGGAAGGCATCCTCCGGCGTGCAGACGATGGGCTCGCCGCGCACGTTGAAGCTGGTGTTGACCAGGACCGGACAGCCGGTGCGCTTCCTGAAGGTCTCCAGCAGCGCGTGATAGCGCGGGTTGGTCTCGCGGTGCACGGTCTGGACGCGGGCGGAGTAGTCCACATGAGTGACCGCGGGAATGTCGGAGCGCACGACGTTGAGCTTGTCGATGCCGAACAGCTCCTCCTCCTCGGTGCTCATGGCGCGGCGGCGGTTGCGCTTCACGTCCGCGACGAGCAGCATGTAGGGGCTGTCCCCGTCCAGCTCGAAGTAGCGCGCCACGTCCTCCCGCAGAACGGAAGGCGCGAAGGGGCGGAAACTCTCCCGGTACTTGATGCGCAGGTTCAGGGTGCGCTGCATCTTCGGATTGCGCGGATCGCCGAGGATGGAACGGGCGCCGAGCGCGCGCGGCCCGAACTCCATGCGGCCGGAGAACCAGCCGACCGCGTCGCCGCGGTCGAGCGCGCCGGCGGTCCGCTCGAACAGCGCGGAATCGGGAAGCACGTCGTAGACGGCGCCCGCGGCCGACAGGCGGGTCTCGATGTCCTTCTGGGAGAACTCGGGCCCGAGATAGCTGCCCTGCATTGCGTCCATGGCGCCGTTCACATGGCGCGGCTTGCCGAGATGCAGATGCCAGGCGGCGAGCGCGGCTCCGAGCGCGCCGCCGGCATCGCCGGAGGCCGGCTGGATCCAGATGCGCTTGAACCTGCCGTCGCGCAGCACCTTGCCGTTGGCGACGCAGTTCAGCGCCACGCCGCCCGCGAGGCACAGATTCTCCATGCCGGTGCCGCGCGCCATTTCGCGGGTGATGCGCAGCATCGCCTCCTCGGTGACCGCCTGCACGGAGGCGGCGATGTCCATGTGGAACGGCGTCAGCAGTTCGTCGGGCTTGCGGGCGGGTTGCCCGAACAGTTCCTCGAAGCGCCGCGAGGTCATCTTCAGGCCCGTGGCGTAATCGAAATAGCTCTGGTCGAGCCAGAAGGAACCGTCCTCCCTCAGGTCGATGAGATGATCGAGAATCTTCTGAGCGTATTTCGGCTGGCCGTAGGGGGCCAGCCCCATGACCTTGTATTCGCCGGAGTTGACCTTGAAGCCCGTGTAGTAGGTGAAGGCCGAATAGAGCAGCCCGAGACTGTGCGGGAAGCGGATCTCGCGCTGCATGTCGAGGGCGTTCCCCCGTCCCACGGAAATGGACGAGGTGGACCATTCGCCGACGCCGTCCACGGTCAGCACCGCCGCTTCCCCGAACGGCGAGGCGAAGAAGGCGGAAGCCGCGTGGCTCTGATGGTGCTCGGCGAAGAGCAGCCTGGCTCCCGCATCCTCCCCGCCGGGAAGCGCCGCGAGGGCCTTTTCCAGGTTGCGCCGCTGGAACAGCTTGTCCTTGAGCCAGACCGGCATGGCGGTGCGGAAGGAGAGGAAGCCGCGCGGCGCGTTGGCGAGATAGGTCTCCAGAAGGCGCTCGAACTTGATCAGCGGCTTCTCGTAGAAGACTACGTGATCGACGCCCTCGAGGCCGCAGGACGCCGCCTCCACACAGTAGCGGATGGCGTGTTCGGGAAAGCCGGCGTCGTGCTTGCGCCGGGTGAAGCGCTCCTCCTGGGCCGCCGCGGCAATGCGGCCATCCTCGACCAGCGCGGCGGCGCTGTCGTGGTAATAGGCCGAGATTCCCAGAATGCGCATGGCGCCGGGGTCCTGCTCGGCGGCGATGGCCGCCTCAGAATACGGTGTAGATAAAGGGCGCCAGCGCGGAGCCCTGGGCCATGACCAGCAGGCCGCCGAAGATCAGCAGTACGAACAGGACCGGCATCAGCCACCATTTGCGGCGGGCTTTCATGTAGGCGAAAAGCTCTTTGAGGAAGGACATCGGGTTCTCGCTGTCAGAACTGGTTCTTCATGGACGACTCGGGGACCGTTTCGCGCACGGTCCAGTAGCTGACGCCGACCGGCGCCCGCCGCCGGCGCAGCGGATCGCGAAAGATCCGCATGACCAGCCCCACGGGCGTGAAAACAAGAACGAACATGGCCAGCATGACCACCGGGCTGACCACGCGATGCATCAGCAGCGAGAGCCGGAACCATATGCGGTTCAGCGGACCGAGCAGCGCCGGCCGCATCAGCGCCAGCGCCAGGAAGCCGCCCGAGGCCGCGAGGCAAGCGCTCATTGCAAGGGTATTCCCGCGCAACCACAGCGCGAGCAGCCCAAAGACACCGGCAAAGACAAGCCCCGTGGAGCGCTCCGAGGGAGGCCCGGGCTGATCCGCCTGCAGGAATTCGTGATTGCTCATTTCCCTTTTCCCCACCCAAGGCATTTTTCCATACAGACTTCGCCCAGGGTTGTCGAGAACAGCCCGAAAAGCCCACTTTTGCCTGTTTTCCAGACGCAAAGCCCGCGCAATGGGCAGCGCCCGCACAACAGTCAATCACCATCGGCGAAGACTATAATGCTCATTGATATTAGCGATTTGACTTATGGCATCCCGAACCGCTGTCATGAATAATTGCGTGACCTTCGGAGCGTGGGGCACCGGAGGCGCAGTTATCGAGTTGTGCCCGGGAAACGGAAAAGTGCGCATCGCAAATCGGCGCTGTCATCCATCCGACATCCAATTTCGATAGATGCCGCTTCGGCGGCGCGAGGTGGGGAATGCGCCACTTCGCAACAAGTACCAGCGTACTGCCTTTCGGTTCCCAGTAACGAAAATGGCCGGGCTCCGTGCAAGCCGGAGTGCCAACAGGAGGTAGCAGTGATCGATACAATCATGAGGAAATTCGGACAGACCGCCGTGGGCGCGCTGATGGCCGCCTGCCTGCTGGGCGGCGCCGCCAAGGCGGAAGAGCTGATCGTCTACACCGCGGTGGAGCCGGAAGAACTGACCGGTTTCGCCAAGGCGTTCCAGGCCAAGAACCCCGGGATCGAGATCAAATGGGTTCGCGACTCCACCGGCATCATGACCGCCAAGCTGCTGGCCGAGGGCAAGAATACCCAGGCCGACATCGTGTGGGGCCTGGCCGCCACCAGCCTGCTGCTGCTGAAGGACAAGGACATGCTGGAGCCCTACGCTCCCAAGGGTATCGAGAATCTCGACGGCAAGTACATGGACTCCGGCAAGCCGCCGTCCTGGGTGGGCCAGCGCGCCTATATCGCCTCCATCTGCTTCAACACGGCGGAGGCCAAGGCGAAGAACCTTCCGGCCCCGACCTCGTGGCACGATCTCACCAAGCCCGTCTACAAAGGCCAGATCGTCATGCCGAATCCGGCCTCCTCGGGCACCGGCTTCCTCGACGTTTCAAGCTGGTTCCAGATGTGGGGCGAGGAAAAGGCCTGGGCCTTCATGGACGGCCTGCATGAGAATGTGGGCGTGTACACCCATTCGGGTTCCGCGCCCTGCAAGATGGCCGCGAAGGGCGAGTTCGCCATCGGCATCTCCTTCGCCTACAAGGGCGCCCAGCTCAAGGGCGATGGCGCACCGGTCGAGGTGATCGCTCCCTCGGAAGGCCTCGGCTGGGAGCTTGAGAGCTTCGCGCTGGTGAAGGGCGCAAAGAACGCGGCCGCGGCCAAGAAGTTCGCCGACTGGTCGGTCGAGAAGGACACCAACGTGATGTACGCGGAGAACTATGCCGTGGTGGCCTATCCGGGCGTCGCCAAGCCGGTGAAGTTCTTCCCCGAAAACGTCGAGCAGAAGATGATCAAGAACGACTTCGAGTGGGCGGCGACAAACCGCGCCGACATCCTCAAGAAGTGGGAAGCGAAATACGGCTCCAAGAGCGAACCCAAGAAGAAGTAAGGGTTCGGAGCCGTCCAATTGACACCGGCCCCCGGCCAGATACGCTGACCGGGGGCCAATTTCTTCATGGACCAGCAGCGGCGGGGGGTCGCATGAGCGAACGCCGGACAAAGAAGAAGGCGCCATTCCTCGAAGTCATCGGCGTCACCAAGACATTCGGCGAATTCGTCGCCCTGAAGGATATTTCGCTGCATGTCGACGAAGGCGAGTTCGTCTGCTTCCTCGGCCCGTCGGGCTGCGGCAAGACCACGCTGCTGAGAGCCATCGCCGGCCTCGACAAGCAGACCTCGGGCAGGATCTTCCAGCGGGGCGAGGACATTTCCGACCTGCCGCCCTCCGACCGCGACTTCGGCATCGTGTTCCAGTCCTACGCGCTGTTCCCGAACATGACGGTGGCCAAGAACATCGCCTACGGCCTGGTCAGCCGGAAGATGCCGCGCGCGGCCATCGAGGCGCGGGTCAGGGAACTGCTCGACATGGTCGGCCTGCCGGGATCGGAGGACAAATATCCCGCGGCGCTGTCCGGCGGCCAGCAGCAGCGCGTGGCGCTTGCCCGGGCGCTGGCGACCTCGCCAGGCATGTTGCTGCTCGACGAGCCGCTGAGCGCGCTCGACGCCAAGGTGCGCGTGCGTCTGCGTCACGAAATGAAGGAATTGCAGCGCCGTCTCGGCATCACCACCATCATGGTGACGCACGATCAGGAAGAGGCGCTGTCCATGGCCGACCGCATCGTGGTCATGAACCACGGCATCATCGAGCAGGTCGGCAGCCCGGGGGAAATCTATCGCCATCCGGCGACCCCGCATGTGGCCGATTTCGTCGGAGCCATGAATTTCCTGCGCGGCGAGATCTCCGGCAAGGGCAAGGTGCGCGTCGGCCCGATGGAACTCGCCGTCAACGGCGCGGCGGGCAAGATGCCCAAGGGCCAGAAAGTCCTGGTCTGCGTGCGGCCCGAGGACGTCGCCGTGCGCGACGCCGGCTCGCAGCGCACCAACCGCTTCTCCATGTCGGCGGACCGTATCGAGTTTCTCGGTTCCTTCTGCCGCGCCACCCTGTCGCCCGGCGGCAAGGAGAGTCCGAACATCGTCGCCGACTTCTCGATCAACCTGATGCGCGACCTGGACGTCAAGCAGGGCAGCAAGCTCAAGGTCGCCCTGCCCAAGGAGCGGCTGCGCGTTTTCGCGGTGCCGGTGCAGAAGTCCTGACCATGAGCGCGGCGGACACAGCAGGCGGTCACGGGGCGCGGCGCGCGCGGGCGTTCAATTCCGAAGCCACGGTGATGGTCGCGGGCATCATCGGCCTGACGGCCATGCTGTTCGTGTTCATCGTCATCCCGCTCTACGCCATGCTCTCGAAAAGCGTGGAGGGTCCCAGGGGCGAGTTCGTCGGACTGGCCAACTTCGTGGAGTACTTCTCTTCCGCGGGACTGGTCGATTCCATCTGGAACAGCCTTGGCATCGCGGCCGCCACCATGCTCGTAGCCACGACGCTCGCCTTCGTCTACGCCTATGCGCTGACGCGGAGCTGCATGCCCATGCAGCGCGTGTTCAAGTCGATCGCCATGCTGCCGATCCTGGCGCCGTCGCTGCTTCCCGCGATCTCGCTGGTCTACCTGTTCGGCAACAAGGGCCTGCTGAAAAGCTGGATGCTGGGGGAAAGCGTCTACGGCCCCATCGGCATCATGCTGGGCATGATCTTCTACATCTTCCCGCACGCGCTGATGATCCTGGTCACGGCGCTGTCGACCACGGACGCGCGGCTCTACGAGGCGGCGGAGGCGCTGGGCGCGGGCCGGCTGCGCAAGTTCCTCACGGTGACCATTCCGGGCGCGCTCTACGGCATCATCTCGGCCGCGGTGATCGCTTTCACGCTCACCATCACCGACTTCGGCGTGCCCAAGGTGATCGGCGGCAATTTCGACGTGCTCGCCACCGACATCTACAAGCAGGTGATCGGCCAGCAGAACTTCTCCATGGGCGCGGTGGTGGGCATGGTGCTGCTGATGCCCGCGCTGATCTCCTTCGGCATCGACCGCTGGGTGCGGCGCAAGCAGGTGGCGCTGCTGTCGGCGCGCGCGGTGCCGTTCCGTCCGCAGTCGGAACCGATGCGCGACTGGCTGCTGTTCGGCTACTGCGTGGCGGTGTCGGTATTCCTCGTCGGCATCATCGGCATGGCCGTCTTCGCCTCCTTCGCCAAGTTCTGGCCCTACGACCTGTCGCTCGTGCTGACGCATTACGACTTCGACCGGGTGGACCCCAACGGCTGGTCGTCGTTCTGGAACAGCCTGGAGATGGCCGGGCTGACCGCGCTCATCGGCACGGCGATTATCTTCCTCGGCGCCTATTTCGTGGAAAAGGGCCGCAGCGCGGGCAGGTTGCGCGGCCTGCTGCACATGATGGCGATGGTGCCGATGGCGGTTCCCGGCCTCGTGCTCGGCCTCGCCTATGTGTTCTGCTTCTCGGTGCCGGAGAACCCGCTCAGCTTCCTCTACGGCACCATGGCCATCCTGGTGATCTCCACGCTGGTGCATTTCTACACCGTTTCGCACCTGACCATGGTGACCGCGCTGAAGCAGATCGACCCGGAATTCGAGTCGGTGTCCGCCTCGCTGAAGGTGCCCTTCTACAAGACCATGATGCGGGTGCATGTGCCGGTGACGCTGCCGACCATCTCGGAAGTGATGATCTACCTGTTCGTGAACGCCATGACGACGGTGTCGGCGGTGGTGTTCCTCTATTCGCCGGACACCAAGCTCGCCGCCATATCGGTGCTGAACATGGACGACGTCGGCGACACGGCCGAGGCCGCCGCCATGGCCATCATGATCGTGCTGACCTCGGCCACGGTGAAGCTGCTGCACAGCCTCGCCATGCGCGGCATGAACGCCCGCCACTCGGCCTGGCGCACCGGCGGCCGCTAACCTGAACGGAGCCGGCACCGCATGGCGCTTTCGACGGCACACCGCCCGCCCGCGCAATCGGAGAGTGACACAAATCTGTCATCCCGCCGGGCGGAATGGGCGGCGCGCACCCACGGCACGGAGACGAAAGCCCTGCTGGAGCGGGACGCCCGGGCCTTCCTGCACCAGTCGGTCTCCACGCCCTGCCTCAGCGCGGTGCGCAAGGCGCAAGGCATCTGGCTGGAGGACCTGTCGGGCCGGCGCTACATGGATTTCCACGGCAACAACGTCCACCATATCGGATACGGCCATCCCCGCCTGAAAGCGGCCATTGCCCGGCAGATGGACGCCCTGCCCTTCGCGCCCCGGCGCTTCGCCTGCGAGGCGGCGGTGGATCTGGCGGAGAAGCTGGCGGCGATAGCGCCCGGCGGACTCTCGAAAGTCCTCTTTTCCACAGGGGGCTCCGACGCGGTGGAGATGGCCCTCAAGCTCGCGCGGCTGGCGACGGGCCGCTACAAGACCGTGTCCTTCAGGGACTCCTTCCACGGGGCGGGCTTCGGCGCCTCCAGCGTCGGGGGCGAGGAGCTGTTCCGGGCGGAGGCCTTCGGGCCACTGCTGCCCGGCACCATCCATGTTGCCCCTTTCGATCTTTACCGGGACGCCGACCCGATGGCTTCGGCGCATGAGATCGCCGCGATCCTGAAGCGGGAGGGCGACATCGCCGCCGTCGTCGCCGAGCCGATGCGGGTGACGACGGGCCATGTGGCCCCGGAGGGTTTCTGGCGCGTGGTGCGCGAGGCCTGCACGGCCGCCGGAACGCTGCTGATCTTCGACGAGATCCCGACCGGACTGGGCAAGACCGGCGCCCTGTTCGCCTCGTCCCACGAAGGGGTGGAGCCGGACATCCTGGTGCTGGGCAAGGCGCTCGGCGGCGGCATCCTGCCCATCGCGGCGATGCTGGCGCGGCCCGGGCTGGACGTGGCGGGCGACTACGCCATCGGCCATTACACCCACGAGAAGAACCCGGTGACGGCGCGGGCGGCGCTGACCACGATCGAGATCATCGAGGACGAGGGACTGGCGGAGAACGCCCGCGAAGTCGGCTCGCACGCGCTCGCACGGCTGGAGGAGATGAAAGCGGAATACCCGGCCATCGGCGACGTGCGCGGACGCGGCTGCGTCATCGGCGTGGAGATGGTGAGCGATCCGGACGCGAAGACGCCCGACGCCGACCTGGCGGAAGCCATTCTCTATGAGGCGCTCGACCGGGGCCTCAGCTTCAAGACCACCATGGGCCACATCCTCAGCCTGACGCCGCCGCTGGTGACGACCAGGGCCGAGATGGACGCGGCGCTCGACATTCTGGAAGCCTGCATCGCGGCGACCGCGGCGCGGCGCAAGACGGAGGGAAAGACATGACACCCCTGAAGGACCGCGCGCTGGCGGTGTTCCCGGCCGGCGTCTCCAACGGAGAATACGGGCTGCCGGCGGGCGACGTGGTGGTGATGGAGCGGGGCGAAGGCGCCCGGCTCTGGGATACCGACGGGCGCGAATATATCGACTTTTCCGTGGGCTGGGGGTCGAACCTCGTCGGCCACGCGAATCCGGAAGTCGTGGCGGCGGTGATGGAGCAGGCGCCGAAGGGCTCCAACTTCGCCTATCTCAACCGCAACGCGCTCGAGGTGGCGGAAGAAATCCACCGCGTCGTGGCCTGCGCCGGCCAGGTGCGCTTCTGCGCCTCGGGCACCGAGGCGACCATGTACTGCATGCGGCTGGCGCGGGCGCATGCGGGCAAGCGGAAGATCCTGAAATTCGAGGGCGCCTATCACGGGGCCAACATCGAGGGCGTCACCAGCCTGTTCCCGCAGCGGATGCAGAACTTTCCGCAACCGGAAGAGACAAGCGCGGGAACGCCATCGGTCGCCGACGACCTGCTGGTCGCGCCGTTCAACGATATCGAGGCGACGCGCGGCATCCTGAAGGAACACGCGCAGGAGATCGCCGGCGTCATAGTGGAGCCGCTGCAGCGCTGCACCCCGCCGCTGCCCGGCTTCCTGCAGGGTCTGCGCGAGGCCTGCGATACCCATGGAATCATTCTCATATTCGACGAGGTGGTGACGGGCTTCCGCCTCGCCTATGGCGGCGCGCAGGAATATTACGGCGTGACGCCGGACCTCGCCGCCTTCGGCAAGGCGCTCGGCGGCGGCTATCCCGTCGGCGCCTTCGCGGGCCGCGCGGAACTGATGGCGCAGATGGACGAGGCGAGGATCGGCGGCGGCGAATATGTGTGGATGGCCTCGACGCTGGGGGGAAATCCCGTCTCGATGGCGGCGGCGCGGGCGACGCTCGGCGTGCTGCGGCAGCCGGGCATCTACGAGAAACTGCACGGGACGGGCAGGTATCTGCGCGAAAGCATCGAGAAAGTCATCCGCGGCCACGGCCTGCCGGTGCAGATGCTCGGCGACGGCCCCATGGCGCAGATGGCTTTCACCAGGGACCCGATCCGCGACTACCGCTCGGGCTTCCATGCGGACAAGACGCTGGCGCGCGAGGTCATGCTCGGCCTGTTCCGCAGGCAGGTGTTCCTCAACCCCATGGGCACGAAGCTCTATGTCTCCATCGCCCATGACGAGGCCATCTGCGACGCCTTCTGCGAGCGGCTGGACGATACCCTGACGGAGGTGCTGAAAAGCCGCGCGGCGTGAGCAGAGAAGCGGAATAGGAATTTTCTATAGGGTCTATCGGAACGAACGATTTGAACTGAAGAATGCAGTCAATCGAATAGTGCAGGCCGGGAGTTGGGGCAGGCAGCGACGGCCAGGGGGAGTTGTCCATGAATGTCAGAAGCGTGAAATCGGCCGCCGAGGCGAAGTCGCTGATCGAAAGCCGGGGCATGACGCATGTGAAGGTCGGCGTCTTCGACATCGACGGGATCATGCGCGGCAAGTACATGCGCAAGGACAAGTTCCTGTCATCGCTGGAGAAGGGCTTCGGCTTCTGCGACGTGGTGCTGGGCTGGGACTCCAACGACCAGCTCTACGAGAAGCCGGGCGTCCAGTTCACCGGCTGGCACACGGGCTATCCGGACGCGGAGGTGCGGCTGCTGCCGGGCTCCATGCGCGAGCTGCCGCTGGAAGACAACATGGTGTTCATGCTCGGCGAATTCGCCGGGGCGGCGGAGCCGGTCTGCCCGCGCGGGGTGCTGCGCCGGGTGCTCGACCGCGCGAAGG
>JBFWSL010000084.1:0-12221 GCA_050248375.1 Hyphomicrobiales bacterium
GGTACTGGAAGACCATCTGGAAGCCCTACAGGGTCTGCTACTAAATGCCTGAACGGGCGACCCCTTCGCCCGCTCCTTTCGCCGCCGTCTCCTGCAAACACAGGGGGCGGCGGCCGGCTTTTGTGCAGCGCTCCGCGGGCGGTCAGCCGGCCGCCTTGCCGGTCCCGTAAGGCAGGCCCCGCATGGGGACGTAACCCGGCAGCGCCTCGACGCGGGCGATCCAGCGGCGCACGCCCGGATAGGGCTCCAGCGGGACATGCCCCTCCTCCACCAGCGCGGTGTAGGGATAGCAGGCGATGTCGGCGATGCTGGCGCGGTCGAGCGCCAGCCAGTCGTGCTTCGCGAGCCGCTGCTCCATGATCCCGAGCGTGGCGTTGGCAAGGGCGACCGCACCGGCATGGTCGCCCTCGCGCTTGAAGATGATGAGCGCGCGCGAGATGGCCAGCCCGTTGAATATCTCGTTGACGGCCAGCGACAGCCACTGCTGCACCTCGCCCATGCCTTCGGGGTCGTCGGGATACCACTCGGTGCCGGCGTATTTCCGGGCGAGGTAGACGAGGATGGCGGAAGAGTCGCGCAGTACGAAGCCGTCGTCGTCGAGCACCGGAACCTTGTGCATCGGGTTGAGCTTGAGAAACCCGGGCGCGAACTGGTCGCGCTTGAGCAGATCCAGGCTCACCATCTCGTAGTCGAGGCCGAGGATGGAGAGCATCATCCGTATCTTGTGGCAGTTGCCAGACAGGGCAAAGTCGTAGAGTTTGCGCATGTTTATGAATCACCCGGGGCTGTTGCCCGAACCTGACGGGATGCATTCGCAGAGGATCGAATGGCCAGGACCGGCGTTTCCAAGAGTTTCTTTTTCCGGGACAATATATCCCAGTTGCTGAATGGTGCAAAGACGCCGTCCGCCCCGGGGCGGGGCCGCGCGTGAGCCGGAGCAACACCGCCGCCGCCCGGCCCACGGTCGGCCTGGTGCTGCCGGGGGGCGGCGCCCGCGGCGCCTACCAGGTGGGCGTGCTGAAGGCGATTTCCGAGTTCATGCCGCCGGGCCACAATCCATTCCCGGTGGTGACCGGGACCTCGGTGGGCTCGATCAACGCCGCCTCCATCGCCAGCGGCGCGGCGGATTTCCAGATGGCGGCGCGCGGGCTGGCGAAACTCTGGCTCGGCCTGCACGCGGACGGCGTCTACCGCACGGACTTCCGCGCGGTGGCATCGACGGCGGCGCGCTGGGTGACCTCCTTCGCGGTCGGCGGGCTCGGCAAGGGCAATCCGGAATCCCTGCTCGACAGTTCCCCTCTGGGGGAGACGCTGAGGCGCACGATCCCGTTCGAGAAGATCGACGAGGCCATCGCCAGCGGCGCCCTGCACGCGGTCGGCATCACCGCATCGAGCTACGGGCGCGGACGCGCCGTCACCTTCTTCCAGGCGCGGCAGGGCGTGCGGGACTGGACCCGGGCGCGGCGCGACGGCGTGCACGAAAAGCTGACGGCCGACCATCTGCTCGCCTCAACGTCGCTGCCTTTCCTGTTTCCCGCGCACCGGATCGGCACCGAGTATTTCGGCGACGGCTCGCTGCGGTCCACGTCGCCGCTCAGCCCCGCGATCCATCTCGGCGCCGACAGGCTGCTGGTGATCGGCGCACGCGACCCCAAGCCGGATACGCTGAAGAACAAGCCCGAGCGCACCACCTATCCCTCGCTCGGCGAGCTGGGCGGCTACATGCTCGACCTGCTCTTCCTCGACAACCTGCAATCGGACACCGAGCGGCTGATGCGCATCAACCGCACGCTCTCGCTGCTGCCGCCGGCCACGCGCAAGACCTACGAGCTGCGGCCCATACAGATCCTGACCATCGAGCCCTCGCGGGACCTGCGCACCATCGCGGGCCGGCACGCCGACGCCATTCCGCGCTCGATCCGCATGCTGCTGCGCGGCGTGGGCGCGTGGGACTCCGGCTGGCGGCTGGCCAGCTACCTGCTGTTCGAACCGCCCTATGTGGAGGAGCTGATCGCGCTCGGCGTCCGGGACGCGCGCGCCCGGCGCAAGGAGATACTCGAGCTGCTTGGCGTGAAGAGCGCCGCACGCAAAAAGCGGAGCCGAGGCCGCCGAGGGTGAGGCTGGCGGCCGGAAGCGGGAGGGGCTAGCGCATCATCCGGCCAAGTGGAATCGCTTGGCCGGTAAGATGATGCGCCAGATCATAGCTTGAGCATGATCTTATCGGAAAAGTGGTATCCACTTTTCCGGATCATGCTCTAGACTTGCCCCACGAGGAGGCGCGCTGTTGGGGAGTGCGCCCAGGTGGCCTTGCGTATCGTTTCCGCCGCGGCAGCCGCGGCGCTGTTCCTGTCTTCGCCCGCTCTGGCGGGTGCGAAGATCATTCATCTGCATGGAAGCATTCCGACGCTGTCAGGCCCGGTGAAGCTGTACCCGCTCGGGCGCGGGCAAGGCCACCTGCCGCCGGGACTCGATCCATCCCAGTCGGTCACGGTGTATTTCCCCGCGGACAGGACCTGGACCGACCGCAACTCCCTGCGCGGGCCGGATTTTCCCACGATGGACCGGCAACTGCGGAGCGATATCCGGCCGGGAGCAACCATTCCCAATGCGGCGAACCCTTACCGGCAGCGCATCCCGCCGGGCCGCACCGCCGGCAACGGCTCGCCCTGGACCGGCGTGTTCAAGGGCGGCGCGACGGTGCAGGGCGGCTCGATGTGGGCGGGACGGACATACAGGTAGACGCCGTACCGCCCCCGCCTCAATCCACGTTCATCTCTTCTTCTTCCGGCTCGTCCTCCGGGAAGACCGGGTAGACGCCCTTGACGCGGCCCATCTGCCTGGCCAGCGCGAGCACGGTGTCGATATGCGGCGTCTCCACGTCGACGATGCGGCCGAGCTCCTGAACGACGCCCAGCAGGGCGTCGAGCTCGATGGCGCGGCCGCGGTCGAGGTCCTGCAGCATGGAGGTGCGGTGGGCGCCGACGCCCGCCGCGCCGTTGATGCGCCGCTCGATATCGACGCGGAAGTGCACGCCGATGCGCCTGGCGATCTTCTCCGCCTCCTCCATCATGTGGCGGGCGACGGCGCGGGTGCCGGGATCGGTGGCGACAACGTCGAGGGTCGCGTGGGTGAGCGCGGAGATCGGGTTGAAGCACAGGTTGCCCCACAGCTTCAGCCAGATGTCGTTGCGGATGTCGGGATACAGCCTGGCCTTCAGACCGCCAGCCTCGAAGGCGGAGACGAGCCTCCTGGCGCGCCAGCTTTCGCTGCGGTCGGGCTCGCCGAAGCCGAAGCGGTCGCCATAGATGTGGCGGATGACGCCCGGCTCGGTGATCTCGGTGGCGGGATAGACGGTGGCGCCGATGGCCCGGTGGGGACCGATGGCGATCCACTGGCGGCTGCCGGGATCGACGCTCTGCAACTGCAGCCCGGCATACTGGCCCTCGAAGCCGTGGAAGTACCACCAGGGGATGCCGTTCTGCATGGTCACCACCGCGGTCTCCGGGCTGAGAAGCGGCGCCATCCTGTCCGCCGCCTCCCAGGCCTGGTGGGCCTTGAGCGCGACGATGACGTAGTCCTGCGGGCCGAGTTCCGCCGGATCGTCGGTGGCGGTGACTTTCGCCGTCTGGCGGCCGTCCTTGAAGTCCACCGCGATGCCGTTCCGGCGGATCGCCTCCAGATGGGCACCGCGGGCGATGAGCGACACGTCGGCGCCGCCCTTCGACAGCATCAGCCCCACATAGCCGCCGATGGCGCCCGCACCGTAAATGCAGATCTTCATGTCCCGTTTTCCTCCCTCCGGCTCGAGACGTCTCCCGCGCAGAGGTGAACTATCCGGGCACGGAGGGGTCAACCCCTGCGAAGGGATTGCGTCAAAAGGCGCGGGCAAAGCGCTTCGGGGGAAATTCCCCTCCCCCTCGCGGGGAGGGTGAAATGCGAAGCTAGCCGCGCAGCTCGCCTTTCGTCGCCCTGGCGACGGCGGCGACGACCTTGCCCGCGACGGCCTCGATCTCGGCGTCGGTCAGCGTGGCGTCGCGGGGCTGGAGCGTGACCTCGATGGCCAGCGACTTCTTGCCCTCGGGCACGCCCTTGCCGGTGAACACGTCGAACACGGTCACGTCGGCGATGAGCGCTCTGTCGGCTCCGCGCGCGGCGCGCAGCACGTCGCCCGCGGGCACCGAGGCGTCGAGCAGGAAAGCGAAGTCGCGGCGCACGGCCTGGAGGCCGGTGGCCTCCAGCGCGGGCCGGGTGCGGGCGGACTTCCTGGGCGGCAGGGCGTCGAGATAGACCTCGAAGGCGGCCATGGGGCCTTCAGCGTCCAGCGCCTTCAGGGTCGAAGGATGCAGCTCGCCGAAATGGGCGAGGATCGCCCTGGGGCCGAGCTGGAGCGTGCCGCACTTGCCGGGGTGGAACCAGTCCGGTCCGCCCTGCACCACCTGCAGCTTGGCCTCCTCGAAGCCGAAGGCCGCCAGCACGGCGAGCGCGTCGGCCTTGGCGTCATAGACATCGACGGGGCGCGCGGGCGCGGACCAGTGGCGCCCGGCGCCGGCGAGACCGGCGCTGCCGGCGCGCACGCCCGAGGCGGCGACATACTGGTCTTCGGGCTGGTCGCCGCGATAGGCCTGTCCGACCTCGAACAGGGCCACGTCGGCGAAACCGCGGTCGGCATTGCGCTTCGCCGCCGCCGCGAGGCCCGGCAGCAGGCCGGGACGCATGGACGACATGTCGGCGGAAATGGGATTGGCGAGTTCGAGCGCATCCTGTCCGCCGCCGAACAGCCCCGCTTGCGCGCGCGGCAGGAAGGACCAGGTGATCGCCTCCACCAGGCCGCGTCCCGCCAGCACGCGGCGGGCCATGCGCACGCGCTTCTGGCGCGGGGTCATCACCGGCGCCGCGACACGGTCCAGCCCGGGCATGGGCACCGGCTTGACGGAGTCGACGCCGACGATGCGGGTGACTTCCTCGACAAGGTCGGCGGGGCCGGTGACGTCGGGCCGCCAGGACGGAACCGAGACCTTGTAGTCCGGGCCGCGGCCCGACAGCCAGAAGCCGAGCGACGACAGGATCGCCTTGATCTCGGCCTGCGCCAGCTCCAGCCCGGTGAGGCGCTTCACCTCGCTCATGTCGAACTCGAAGATGCGGTCACCCTCGGGCGGCTTGCCCGCGACCTCGACCTTGCCCGGCTCGCCGCCGCACAGGTCGAGCACCATGCGGGTGGCCATCTCGATGCCCGGCACCACGAAGGCGGGGTCGACGCCGCGCTCGAAGCGGTAGCGCGCGTCGGAGAGGATGGAGAGCTTGCGGCCGGTCTGCGCCGTGCGCGCCGGATCGAACCAGGCGCTCTCGATGAAGACATTCTTCGTGGCTTGCGTGCAGCCGCTCTCCTCGCCGCCCATGATGCCGCCGAGCCCGAGCACCTTCGCATCGTCGGCGATGACGCACATGCTCCCGTCGACCTCGTAGGTCTTGCCGTCGAGGGCCTCGAAGGCCTCGCCCCCGCTTCCAAGGCGCGCGCGTATGGCGCCGGTGAGCTTGTCGGCGTCATAGACATGGAGCGGGCGGCCACGGTCGTAGGAAATGTAGTTGGTGATATCGACGAGCGCGTTGATGGGGCGCAGGCCGATGGCCTTCAGCCGCTTCCGCAGCCAGTCCGGGCCGGGGCCGTTCTTCACGCCCTTCACATAGCGACCGGCAAAGACCGGGCAGGCGCTTTCCTTGCCCTTGTCGAATTCGAGCTTCACCTGCACGGGATTGGCGAACTTGCCCTCCACCGGCTTGACCGTGTCGTCCTTCAGCTTGCCCAGGCCGGCGGCGGCGAGGTCGCGGGCGACGCCGCGCACGCCGAGACAGTCCGGCCGGTTCGGCGTGATGGCGATGTCGATGACCGGGTCGTCGAGACCGAGCGCCTGCGCCGCCGGCTCGCCAGCCTTGCCCTTCTCCAACTCGATGATGCCGTCATGCTCGTCGGAAATCTCCAGCTCCCGTTCCGACAGCAGCATGCCCTGGGACTCGACGCCGCGGATTTTCGCGGGCTTCAGGGTCATGTCGATGCCGGGCACATAGGTTCCCGGCGCGGCGAAGACGCCGATCAGCCCCGCGCGCGCGTTGGGCGCGCCGCAGACCACCTGCACCATGCCGTCCTTGGTCTTCACCTTGCACACGCGCAGGCGGTCGGCGTCGGGATGCTGGACGGCCTCCAGCACCTCCGCCACGGTGAAAGGGGCAAGGCGGGCGGCGGGGTCGACGACCTCCTCCACCTCGAGCCCGATGCGGGTCAGGGTGTCGGCGATCTCCGCCAGCGTGGCGTCGGTCTCCAGATGCTCCTTCAGCCATGACAGGGTGAATTTCATCGGGCGGCGTCTCCGGACTCCAGCCCTCCGCCCTTTTGGGGGAGGGTTGGGAGGGGATGCTCCCCTCCCCCTTGCGGGGAGGGGTTGGGGGTGGGGGTGCTATTCATCGTTACCATCACCCTCATCCAGCGTTTCCATGATCCGGTGCATGACGCCGTCGCTGTTGTCCAAGACATCATTGTTCCAGACTCTCACCACGCAAAACCCCTGGCCCGCCAAATACTCGTCCCGCTTCATATCCGCCCGAAGTCCCTGTTGCATTCCGTGCTGGCCGCCGTCCACCTCTATAACGAGGCGCCGGGAGAAGCAGGCAAAGTCCACGATGAGATGATCGATCGGCACCTGCCTCCTGAAGTGGAATCCCCGCCCTTTCAGCGCACGAAGCAATGTCCACAGTTTCTTTTCGGCCTCGGTCTGGTTGCTCCTCAACTGGCGGGCGCGCTGATTGGCCATCTTCGTCACCCCACCCCTGGCCCCTCCCCGTCAAGGGGAGGGGAAGTCTTGCTTCAGACGCTCAGCCCCCGCGCCAGGGTTGGCACGTCCGCGGGCGCGAAGCCGTAATGCCTGAGCCAGCGTAGATCGGCGGCGAAGAAGGCGCGCAGGTCCGGCATGCCGTATTTCAGCATGGCGAGCCGGTCCAGCCCCACGCCGAAGGCGAAGCCCTGCACCTTGCCGGGATCGTAGCCGACATGGCGCAGCACGTTGGGATGCACCATGCCGCAACCAAGGATCTCGAGCCAGCGGTCGCCTTCGCCGATGCGTATCTCGTCGCCGACCTTGGCGTAGCCGATGTCCACTTCCATGGACGGCTCGGTGAAGGGGAAGTGGCTGGCGCGGAAGCGCATCCTGACCTCGTCCACCTCGAAGAAGGCCTTGCAGAATTCCTGCAGGGTCCATTTCAGGTGGCCGAGATGGGTGGTCTCGTCGATGACCAGGCCCTCGACCTGGTGGAACATGGGCGTATGCGTCTGGTCGCTGTCGCAGCGGTAGACGCGTCCCGGCGCGATGATGCGCACGGGCGGCTTCCGCGCCTTCATGGTGCGCACCTGCACCGGCGAGGTGTGGGTGCGCAGCAGCAGCCGGGAGCCGTCCGCCTTCTCGTTGAAGTAGAAGGTGTCGTGCTCCTGGCGGGCGGGATGCTCCCGCGGAATGTTGAGCGCGGTGAAGTTGTTGTCGTCGGTCTCGATGTCGGGACCTTCGGCGACGGAATAGCCCATGTCGGCGAAGATCTCGGTGATCTCGTCCCAGACCTGGCTGATGGGATGTACGCGGCCTTCGGCCTGCGGCCCCGGACGCACCGGAAGCGTCACGTCGGCGCGCTCGCTGGCCAGCCGCGCGGAAAGTTCCGCGCCCTCCAACTCGTCCTTGCGGGCGGCGAGGGCGTCGGAGACCTGCTGCTTGAGCGTGTTGACCGCCTGCCCGAAAGCCTTGCGCTCCTCGGGCTGCATCCCGCCGAGCTGCGCCATCAGGGCCGACACGCTGCCCTTCCTGCCGAGGGCGGCCACGCGCACCTGCTCCAGCGCGGCGAGATCCTTCGCCGCGGCGACGGAGGCAAGCAGCTCCCTGGCGAGCTTGTCGAGACCGGCCGAACTCATGACGTGCGCCGCGGGCGCGGCATCACGCCCTGACGGCAGCCTGGGCGGCGGCTTTGGCTGCCTGGGCCGCCTGGTCCACCAGCGCCTTGAAGGCGACGGGCTCGCGCACGGCGAGATCGGCCAATACCTTGCGGTCGATCAGTACGCCGGACTTGTTCAGCCCGTCGATGAGGCGGCCGTAGGTGAGGCCATGCTCGCGGGCCGCAGCGTTGATGCGCTGTATCCACAGGGCGCGGAAGTTGCGCTTCCTGTTGCGGCGGTCGCGATAGGCGTACTGGCCGGCCTTCTCCACCGCCTGGTTGGCGACGCGGAAGGTGTTCTTGCGGCGGCCGTAGTAGCCCTTGGCCTTCTTGATGACCTTGCGGTGACGGGCGTGGGTGGTGACGCCCCTTTTGACACGTGACATTGCGGTGCTCCTGTGAAGCGGACGGTGAGAGGGTCAGGCCCTCGTCACGCGTAAGGCATCCATTTCTTGATCGTGGGGGCGTCGGACTCCGAAAGGATGGTCGTCCCCCGCGCCTTGCGAATGAATGACTTGGTACGCTTGATCATGCCGTGGCGCTTGCCGGTCTGGCCGGCGCGGACCTTGCCACTGGCCGTCAGGCGGAACCGCTTCTTGGCGCCGCTCTTGGTCTTCATCTTGGGCATTTTGCTCTCCTTACGGGGCGCGAAACGCGCCCGATACAAGCATTTTGAGCCGCCACGGCATGCCCTGCCGGGCGGCTCGAAGAGGCGCGTTATAGGCTGAACCGGCGGTGCTGGCAAGCGGCGGCCCGTCAGGCCCTTGCGCGGCCCGCCGGGGGGCATTATCTCCCGGGAACGGCGCGGAATTCTCCCCGCGCCGCCAGACCTTCCGCAAGGGACCGCCCGACAGTGAGCACCTGACGCCAACCCCTTCTTCTCGCGGCCCGTCCAGCAAGCGCTTCCGCGCGCCTGCTGACGAGCGGCGGACCGGACTGGCCGGACCGCCACAGCGCAGAAGGAGAAGGAGATTGGCGAGAGATCACGACCGGGACAACGCGCCCGAAGACACCACCCCACGCAGGCCAGCCCGCAAACCGCCGGAGAAGAAGACGCCCGCGCAGCTCGCGCGGGAGCGCGAACTGGACCGGCGGGCCCGCTTCGCGCAAGGGATCGCCCGCTCCGAGTTCGGACGGTTCTACTGGGACGAGGCGAAGGTCCGCGGCCTCAGGGAAGCCATGGCCCGCAAGCCCGGCGGGCCCAGGAAGCCGAAGACCTGACTCACGCAGCAAAAGCGCCGGCGGAGCCATCCGCCGGCGTCAGCCGCCCCTCCGACAGGCCATACCCGAGGCGCACAATTATCCCCGATGGGATATACTGAAACCGCAGCAAGACCGGGAAAGGCCCATGAGCGACAAGGCAAGACGACTCGGACAGGATGCCAGAAAGCTCACAGCCACGGAGCGCATCGAGCTTGTCGAAGATATCCTCGACAGCCTTGACGAGCGCAGTGAGGCCCTCGACCGGCTTTGGGCCAAGGAGGCGCGCGACCGCCTCGATGGCTACCGTCAAGGCAAGATAACCGCACGCGAACTCAGCGACATCGTAGCCAGATACCGGCGGCCGTGACGGTCCGTCTTCTTGATATCGCCGAGACAGAACTGGATGAGGCCGTGCGCTATTATGAGTCGCAGGCCCCCGGCCTGGGCATGGCTTTCCTGGTTGAGTTCCTGTCCGCAGTCGGCCTCATTTCGGACCACCCGCATGCCTGGCAAAGTCTCGATGGCGAAATCCGCCGATGCCGCCTCAACCGCTTTCCCTACGGCGTGATCTATACTCCCGTGGACGGCGACATCGTGGTGCTGGCGGTTGGCCATCTGCATCGCAAGCCGGGCCATTCGCGCGAACGCCTCAGCCGGGAAGGCGACTGACGGGGCAACCGCTCAGCGCGGGGCCAGCACCATGATCATCTGGCGGCCCTCGAGCTTGGGCTCGGATTCCACCTTGGCGATCTCGGTGGTCTCGCTCTTGACCTTGGCCAGAAGCTGCGCGCCCAGCTCCATATGCGCCATCTCGCGGCCGCGGAAGCGCAGGGTCACCTTCACCTTGTCGCCATGCTCGAAGAAGCGGCGCATGTTGCGCATCTTCACGTCATAGTCGTGGGTGTCGATGTTGGGGCGCATCTTGATTTCCTTCACGTCGAAGGTCTTCTGCTTCTTGCGCGCCTCGGCGGCTTTCTTCTGCGCCTGATACTTGTATTTGCCATAGTCCATGATCTTGCAGACGGGCGGCTCGGCTGTCGGAGCCACCTCCACAAGATCGAGCTGCGCCTCCACGGCGCGCTGCAAGGCTTCGGCTGTCGGCATGGCCCCGACATTGTCTCCGTTCAGGTCGATGAGCTGAACTTCGGGGCTGTCTATCTCCTCGTTGACTCGAGGCCCTTCCTTGCTCGGAGCGGGCCTGGCCCGGATCGGTCTGCGTGGAATCGGATGATCTCCCTTTTCTGCCACGACGGATGTTCGCCGCCCCGAGGCTGCCGGTCGTCCGGCCGCTCCCCCTGAACAAAGCTGGTCTGGGGCGGAATTCCGCAAGAATCGAAAAGAAGCAGCGCCAAGTCAAGCGGCAGCTTGGGTCCGATCAGCCTTCCTTGCCGGTTTTCGGTTTGCGCCCGCGGCCCCCGCGGGGGCGCTTTTTTGGCGCGGAGGCAGGCCGGGCGGGAGATTTCCGGCGGCCCGCGGAGGCTTCGGGGGGCTTCGGGGGCTTCGGCTTCGCGGCAGGCGGCGGGGCCGCGGCGGCCGTCTTTTCCGCCGTGGCCCGTGGGGCGGCGGGGCGGGGCCCGGTTTCGGCGCGCCGGACAGCGGCCGGAGGCGCGGCGTCCCGGTAGGACTGGCGCAGGGCGGAGCCGATCAGCTCGTCATAGACGGCGAGGGTCGCCTGTTTCATGGCGTCGGCGGTAAAGGTGGACATGACGAAGGCGCGCGCCTCCCGGCCCATGTGCTGGCGCAGCCGCGGCGAAAGGCACAGCGCGTCGCATAGCGCGCCGGCCAGCGCGGCAGCGTCGCCAACGGGGACCACCCAGCCGGTCATCCGCTCCTCCGGCACCTGGCCCGCGGGGCGGATGGTCTCGGGCGAAGCGCCCTGATCCGAGACCACCACCGGACAGCCCATGGCCTGGGCCTCGGCGCTGGCGCGGCCGAAGGCCTCGGCCTCGGTGGAAGCGATGACCGAGACATGCGCGGCCTTGTAGGCGGCGGGCATGTCGGCGCAATGCCCCACCAGCAGCACGCGGCCGTTCAGCCCGGCCTGGGCGATGCGGCCTTCCAGCTCCTGCACATAGGCGGCGCGGCCCTGGGGGTCTCCGGCCAGCACGAAGACGGTGTCGCGCACGGCGCTGATGCCCGAGAGCGCCGCGGCGGCGTCGATGACCACGCGCTGGCCCTTCCATCCGGTGAGGCGGGCGGCGTGGAGCACGATACGGGCGCCCTCCGGCACGCCCCAGGCCCGGCGCAGGGCCGCGACGCGGGGCGCGGACACGGCCTCCGGCTCGAAGGCGGACAGGTCGACGCCGCGATGGATGATGCGCAGGCGATCGCCCACCCTGGGATAGCGCTCGCGGATGAGCCGGGCGGTGAACCCGGAGTTGGCGATGACCCGGTCGCCGCGGGCCATGACGGAATTGTAGAAGCGCTTGAAGGGCGGCCCTTCCGAATAGGCGCCGTGATAGGTGGTGACGAAGGCGGCCCCGGTCATGCGGGCGGCCGCCAGCGCGCTCCAGGCGGGCGCGCGGCTGCGGGCGTGCACCAGTTCGACGCCGCGCTCGCGGATCATGCGGGCCATGGCGCGGGCGTTGCGCAGCATCTGGCGCGGATTCTTGCTGGCTGCGGGAAACGCGACGATCTCGCCGCCCGCCCGTTCGATCTCGGGCGCCAGCCGTCCGCCCGCGGTCAGTATGAGCGGGCGGGCGCCGGCACGGGTCAGGGCGCCGGCGATCTCCAGCGTGGCCAGTTCCGCCCCGCCCGCATCGAGACGGGGAATGACCTGAATGATCGTGGCGGCGCTGACGGTTGTGCTCATATGTAAGGCATGCAGATTGCGGGGCATTGGCGTAGGGTGCGGCGCGAAAGAGCGGCGGGACACCCACGCAAGGGGATTGTGTCACAGTATGAGCGAACAGGAACCGCAATTTCTCACCGTCGGCAGCGGCAAGTTCACGCGCCGCATCGCCTGGCGGCGCAGCGCCTACGGGCAGGCCGGAGGACCGCAGGCCGGAGGGCCGGGCATCGTGTGGATGTCGGGGCTGCGCTCGGACATGCTC
>JBFWSL010000085.1:0-12197 GCA_050248375.1 Hyphomicrobiales bacterium
AAGGCGACGGAGAAGGCTGTCCTTGACGAGGCATCCGCGCAGGCTGAACGGCTGGTGGAGGACGAGCCGGACATGCCGCTTCTGCTGCTCGGCGGCGCCGGCTGGCACAAGGGCGTCGTAGGCCTGGTGGCGTCACGCCTCACGGAGCGGCACCGGCTGCCCAGCATCGTTATTGGCTGGGATGACGACGGCCTCGGCGTCGGCTCCGCCCGCTCGATACCAGGTGTAGACGTGGGCACGGCCATCTCCCGTGCACTGGAATCGGGACTGCTGGTCAAGGGGGGGGGTCATGCCATGGCCGCGGGATTGACAGTGACACGCGACGCGGTCTCCGAACTCACCGCTTTCCTGGGCCGGCAACTGCGCGATGACGTTCGCCGCGCGGCGGAGCGCAACACCCTCTCCATTGATGCCGCCGTCATGGCCTCGGGCATAACGCCCATGCTGATGGAGCAGATCGAAAAGGCGGGACCCTTCGGCAATTCCAATCCGCAGCCGCGCATCGCGCTCGCCGCCCATCGCTGTTCATTTGCCAAGCTGGCCGGAACCGACCACGTAAGATGCACGCTTTCGGGGACCGATGGAGGCCGGGTGGACGCGGTCGCTTTCCGGTCCGCCGAAACCGAACTGGGCAGGGCGCTGCTCGACCGCGCCGGCAAGCCCCTGCACATCGCCGGCCATCTGAGGCGCGACAACTGGCAGGGGCGCGAACGCCTGCAACTGGTCATAGAAGACGCGGCAATCCCGGCCCGCGGCTAGTTCCGGGCTTGTTGCGAAGGCCTGCTGCGCGGTCTTGCGCTGCCGGGCTTTCGCCTCTATACAACCGCCCGGTTCGTGCCCCCTTCGTCTAGTGGTCAGGACGTCAGGTTTTCAACCTGAAAACAGGGGTTCAATTCCCCTAGGGGGTACCACCGCCCACGGGCTTATGCAGCCAGCCAGGCGGTCGCAACCTCAGGCACCCGTCACCACTTCCCGGTATTGGGCATCGACGCCCAGGGTTCCTTCCTGGGCAGTGACGCGCCCTTCTGCAGCAACTCGATGGAGATGTTGTCGGGCGAACGGATGAATGCCATGCGCCCGTCGCGCGGCGGACGATTGATTATTACTCCGGCCTTTTGCAGTTTCTCGCAAAGAGCGTAGATGTCATCGACCTCATAGGCCAGGTGGCCGAAGTTACGCCCTTCCCCATACGCTTCGGGATCCCAGTTGTAGGTGAGTTCCACCTGCGCGCTCTCGTCGCCGGGCGCGGCGAGAAAGATCAGGGTGAAACGTCCCGCCTGATCTTCACGCCGCCGCAACTCCTTGAGCCCGAGTTTGTTGCAATAGAAGTCGAGAGACTTCTCAACGTCGCTTACGCGAACCATCGTGTGCAGATATTTCATGCCGACCTTTGCTTCTGTTCTTCGGGTTGCATCGGGCCGTCGCCCTGGTTTGCGCACTGCCGGCATCCGCGGGCCGCTCATCTGTCGATCCTGACGGCGCGTCGCGGAAAGCCGCAACGATGATTCGCGATAACACCCGTTCCCGGCAACCCATTCGTCGTTACTTTTTTGCAACAGACGCGACGCAACCTTTCGTCGCCGCGAGCCGAGCGCCGCGCGCGCAGGCCTCCATGCCGAATTTGTTTCCTTCGAAAAATCATGAGCTTCCACGAAGGCAATCGCTCGGCTTCACAACCTGCGCCGCTGTGGAGAATTCTCCCGTCTCCAAATTTCCACTGGCCTCGCGGAATCGGAATGCTATTTTCGGCGGTGGAATCCGATGCCGTTAACCGTCGAGGCAATAGACGGAGCGCGCTTCGGAAGCGGGTCCAGCGGGGGTGTGCGGCAATGGGGGATAATGATTCGCCACACATTGGGAATGAGCTTCAACCGAACGAAACATTCGACGACGCGGTAGACACGATTGAAGTCGCCGGAACCATCAAGTGGTTCGATGCTTCGAAGGGTTACGGTTTCATCATTCCCGATCAGGGCGTATCCGAAATTGGCAAGGTAGATATCCTGCTGCACGTGACCTGCCTGCGTCGCGATGGATATCAGACCGCCTATGAAGGTTCGCGCGTGGTGTGCGAGGTGCTGCGCAGGCCCAAGGGCCTGCAGGCGCTGCGCATCCTGTCGATGGATGAATCCACCGCCGTCTCGCCGTCGATGCAACCTCAGCGCACCCATGTCACCGTGGTGCCCGAAGGCGAGTTCGAGCGCGCCGTGGTCAAGTGGTTCAATCGGGTAAGGGGCTTTGGTTTCCTCACCCGGGGCGAGACCTCCGAGGACATCTTCATCCACATGGAGACCCTGCGCCGCTACGGCTTCGCGGAGTTGCGTCCGGGCCAGACCGTCATGGTTCGCTTCGGTCGCGGCCCGAAGGGCCTCATGGCCGCGGAGATCCGTCCGGAAGGTCCCGTCCCGCCGATTTTCCCGACCCACTGATACCTCTGGTTACCTGCCCGCCGAAGCTTTCCCTTTCTGCTATTCAGGCCGCAAGTTTCCGCCTTCATCCCACGGGTTGCCGCCTATTGGGGAAAGGTGTAATTGCATCCTTCGCCGGGCCATCTGAAGCCGGACCGGCCGCGGCGATGGTTTGCGAGCATTCGGGGCATAGCGCAGTCTGGTAGCGCACCTGCTTTGGGAGCAGGGGGTCGCAAGTTCGAATCTTGCTGCCCCGACCATCCCGCCGCATTGTGTCAGGAAGGGTTATTCGCTTTGGGGAGAATGACGGATATGCCGGCCCGCATCTACAAGCCTGCCCGTACAGCGATGCAGTCGGGCACCGCAAGGACAAGGGAATGGGTGCTGGAATACGATCCGGAAGCGCCGCGCGAGATCGAGCCGCTGATGGGCTGGACCAGCTCGCGGGACATGCGCTCCCAGATCCAGCTGGAGTTCCCCACCCGGGAAGAAGCCATTGCCTACGCCACCCGCAACGGCATCGCCTTCCGGGTTGACGAAACCCATGAGCGCAAGCGGACTCCGAAGTCCTATTCGGACAACTTCCGCTACGGCCGCATCGGCTCCTGGACCCACTAGCGTTAGCCCGTTCGCAGGATTTGCCGCCTATACTCGGCAGGCTAGACTGCATCCGGTCGGCCCCGTAGCTCAGCTGGATAGAGCAAGTGCCTTCTAAGCACTAGGTCGCACGTTCGAGTCGTGCCGGGGTCGCCAGCTTTCCCGCCGAGGCCCCTAACCGGACTTGCGCAGGGCCGCGAAGCCCCGGTCGAGGTCTTCTTTGAGGTCGTCCGTGTCTTCCAGTCCGATATGGAACCGGATCGCCGGACCCTCCGCCTGCCATTTCGTCGCTGTGCGGTAGCTGGACGGGTCGAACGGTATGGCGAGACTTTCAAAACCTCCCCACGAGAAGCCCATCCCGAAAAGCTCAAGGCTGTCCAGCATGGCCGCGACGGCCTTGCTGCCCGCCGGCTTCAGGATGACGGAAAAGAGCCCGCTCGATCCGGTAAAATCCCGCTTCCAGATTTCATGTCCGGGATATTGATCCAGCCCGGGGTGAAGCACCCGTGAGACTTCATCGCGGGCATCGAGCCACCTTGCCATTTCCAGGGCGCTCCGGCGGTGCTGCTCGAGCCGTACGGCCAGGCTCCGGATGCCACGCAGGCACAGGAACGTGTCCTCGGGTCCCGCGCAGATGCCCATGTCCCCATGGGTCACCCGTAGCGCCGCCGCGTGCTCCTTGCGTACGGTCACCGTTCCGAGATTGGCGTCCGCATGTCCGCAGAAATATTTGGTGCCCGCATGGATGACCACGTCGGCGCCCAGGCCCAGCGGGTTGCAGTAGAGCGGCGTCGCCCAGGTGTTGTCCGCCATCACCATGGCGCCACGCTTGCGGGCCGCGGAGGCGATCGCGGGGATATCCTGCATCTCGAGGCTCTGCGAGCCGGGCGATTCGCAATAGACGACCCGCGTCTTGTCCGTGATCAGCTTCTCTATGCCTTCGCCGATACAGGGATCGTAGTAGGTCGTGGCCACCCCCAGCCGCGCGAGCATATTGTCACAGATACGGCGCGTCGGCTGGTAGACGCTGTCAGTCATCAGCACGTGATCGCCCGACTTCACGAAGGCGAGAAGCGCGCACGCTATGGCATTCAGGCCCGAGGGAGCCAGCACCGTTTCCTCGCCGCCCTCCAGTTCGCTCACCGCCGTCTCCAGAGCGCGCAGCGTGGGCGTGCCGCGCCGGCCATAGGTATAGGGCTGGTTCCGGGAATGGAGCTGTTCGGTGCTCGGATACAGGACCGTCGAGCCGCGGTAGATCGGCGTGTTCACGAAGCCATACTGGTCCTGCGGATCGCGGCCGGCATGGATAAGCCGGGTCCGCTGCCTCTTGCCGTGGCTGGAACCGTCGCCTGAGGACTTTGACATATGCGGACCCTCGCTGATGACTGGCCAGCCGGTGTCGCCAATCGCGCCTTGCACGTCAAGACCTTGACCGTTCACGGACTATGCCGGACAGTCCGCAGAAGGCTGCCGGCGCCCGGTGGCCAGCCCGTTCAGAGTCGTACCATCTCGATAGTGACCAGTCCCGTCATCACCATGCGGAGGGCCAGTCCGCGCCCCCGGATATGGATATCCCTCATCGGACTCGCGCTCTTGTGCCTGGCGCTTGCCGCCGGTTCCGGAGGGGCATCGGCGGGCGTCCTTGAGGACATACGCGCACGCGGGAAGCTGCGTTGCGGCGTCAATGTCGGACTGGCTGGCTTCGCGGTGAAAGGCGAGAAAGGGGACTGGCGGGGCCTCGACATCGACATATGCCGGGCAGTTGCCGCCACCGCTCTTGGAGACCCGGAGAAGGCGAAATTCAAGGACATACCGGTCAGGGACAGCCTGTCCGCCCTCAAATCCGGCGAAATCGACCTCCTGACCCGCAATCTGGCGTGGACCATGGGCCGGGAAACGCTGTTCGGTCTGCGTTTCGCCGGCGTGGTCTTTCACGATGGCCAGGGGTTCCTCGTGCGCAAGAAGCTCGGGATCGTGAGCGCCCTGGAACTCTCGGGCGCCACTGTCTGCGTCCAGTCGGGCACCACGGCCACCGCGAATACAGCCGAGTTCTTCCGGTCGCGTCAGATGAAGCACGAACTGGTGCCGTTCGCCGGGCCGGAGGAAGTCCTCCAGGCCTACGAGGCGGGGCGCTGCCAGGCGGTCGCCGCCGACATCACCCAGTTGAGTGCCATGCGCCTGAGACTCTCCAGGCCCGACGAGCACATGGCCCTGCCCGAGATCATTTCCAAGGAACCGCTCGGCCCCGTCGTGATGCAGGGCGACGAGCAATGGGCGAACCTGGTCAAGTGGACCATCTATGCGCTGATCAATGCCGAGGAGCTCGGCGTCACCGCCGCCAATGCCGAAGCCATGCGCAAGTCGCCCAATCCCGACATCAGGCGCCTGCTCGGCACCGAAGGCAATTTCGGGGAGGGGCTCGGCCTCGATCAGGACTGGGCCTATCGGGCCATAAGGGCGGTTGGAAACTACGGCGAAATCTACGAGCGGAATCTCGGCGCCGGGTCGCCTCTGAACGTTCCCCGTGGCGTCAACAAGCTCTGGAACCGGGGTGGCATTCTCTACGCCCCGCCAATCCGCTAGCGCATCATCCGGCCAGGTGGACTCGCCTGGCCGGTAAGATGATGCGCCAGATCACTAGCTTGAGCATGATCTTATCGGAAAAGTGGTATCCACTTTTCCGGATCATGCCCTAGGCGGCACTGCCCGATATTGGCGCTGACCTGACGCCGATAAGAGCTTGAGGCTCGACACCGATGCCGCCAAACTGGGGACGCCGGACGGCAAGCTTGCGGGGGAAGGGCAGGGGATGGCGAGATCGAGAACAGCGTCGCAGAGCCACGCCCGCCCGGCCAGCAGCCGGATGCGCGTCAAGAACGAGGTCGCCATAGAGATCGTGCACATGCACAAATGGTTCGCCCAGTTCCATGTGCTGCGCGATATCAATCTCAAGGTCATGAAGGGCGAAAGGATCGTTATCTGCGGTCCTTCCGGCTCGGGGAAATCGACACTCATCCGGTGTATCAACCGGCTGGAGGAACACCAGCAGGGCGATATCATCGTGGAGGGCATCCCTCTCACCGACGACATCAAGCGGATCGACGAGATTCGCCGCGATGTCGGCATGGTGTTCCAGCACTTCAACCTTTTTCCCCACCTGACCATTCTGCAGAACTGCACTCTCGGTCCCATGTGGGTGCGCAAGATGCCGAAGGCGCAGGCCGAGGCCGTCGCCATGAAGTATCTCGAGCGTGTGCGTATTCCAGAGCAGGCCAACAAGTATCCCGGACAGCTCTCGGGCGGGCAGCAGCAGCGCGTGGCCATCGCGCGCGCGTTGTGCATGAACCCGAAGATCATGCTGTTCGACGAACCCACATCCGCCCTCGACCCGGAGATGATCAAGGAGGTCCTGGACGTGATGATCGACCTCGCGCACGAGGGGATGACCATGCTCGTCGTCACCCACGAGATGGGCTTCGCCAGGGAGGTGGCCAACCGCGTCATCTTCATGGATGACGGCCAGATCATCGAGCAGGATGAGCCGGAGGCGTTTTTCACCAGGCCCCGGCACGAACGGACCAGGCTGTTCCTCAGCCAGATCCTCCATTGAGAAATCCGACAGGCGCCTTCAGTCGGTAACTACTGGAAGCTTGTCGTCGGCACCCCACTCCGACCAGGACCCGTCATAGACCGCGGCGTTGCGGTTTCCGATCATGGCCAGTGCAAGGCTGAGGATGCTGGCCGTCACGCCGGAGCCGCAAGTGTTCACGACCGGCTTGCTCACATCCACACCGGCCTGCTCGAACACCTTCTGCAGCTCCCGGGCCGGCTTGAAGCCGCCGTCGGGTTGCAGCAGCAGGTCATAGGGTACGTTGAACGAGCCGGGTATGTGGCCCGACCTGAGACCCGGGCGGGGTTCCGGCGCCTTGCCCGCGAATCTCGCCGCAGAACGGGCATCCACGATCTGGGCCCCACCGCCATTGCTGTAGGCGAGAACCTCATCGCGGTCCCGGACCAGCTCCGCGTTGCGGCGCGCGGTGAAATGCCGCGCGGTGCGCTTTGGCGAAGGTCCGTCTTCCAGCGGGCGTCCCTCGGCCTTCCATTTCCTCAGCCCGCCATTCAGCACGCGCACCGTTTCCACGCCCATGACACGGAAGGTCCACCACACCCGCGCGGCGGAGAACATTCCATAGCTGTCGTAGACGACGATATCCATGCCGTCCCCGATTCCCATGTCACGCATGCGCGAGGCGAATTTCTCCGCGCTCGGCAGCATGTGAGGAAGGGGATTGGACGTGTCGCTGATCTCGTCGATATCGAAGAAGAGCGCTCCGGGAATATGCTCCTGGAGATACTCCTCATGGGCATCCCGTTTCACCGTCGGCAGGTGCCACGACCCGTCGAGGATAACGAGGCCGGGCGCATTCATGTGATCCGCCAGCCATGCCGTCTCCACCAGCCACTTGTCCGCCATATCAGCCATCTGGCCCGTTCCTCCCGGTTCACCCTCACGCAAGGGCAATTCGGACGCGTCTGTTCTGAGCGCCCTTTTTTTCGATTTTTGTAACCTGCAGCCTTCCTATCTCGCCTGTTCGCGCCACATGTGTGCCGCCACAGGGCTGCAGATCGATCCCTTCAATCTCGATCAGCCGTATCCGGCCCGATCCCCGCGGCGGCTTGACGGCCATGGTCCGCACCAGTTCAGGCCTGGCGTCGAGTTCCGCGTCGGTGATCCACCTGACGAACACCGGTGCGTCCCGCTCAACCAGCTTGTTGAGCTGTTCCGTCAGGGCATCCTTGTCCATGCCGGCTTCGGGGATATCGAAATCGAGCCGGCCCTCGCCATCGCCGATCTGTCCGCCGGTGACCGGGTAGGGCAGGACGGAGCAAAGCAGGTGCAGCGCTGAATGGACGCGCATCCTGAGATGGCGGGATGTCCAGTCAACCGCCGCGGACACCTCTTGGCCGGCGGGGGGAGGCGCGCTGCCTCCGGCCGGAACATGGACGATCTCGCCGCCATCCCCATAGACCGTGGTGGCGATCGTGACCGCGGTTCCGTCCGGCAGGGAGATCGTCCCCTTGTCGCCGGGTTGCCCGCCGCCAGCAGGGTAGAACACTGTCCGGTCCAGCACGATGCCGCCCCGGTCGTTGACCGCGATCACGCGCGCGTCGCACGTCTTCAGGTGGGAATCTTCCCGGAACAATTCGGCTGTCATTGCGTCAGCGGAGCCAGTCGGGCGCGGGCAGCCCCTTGGACTTCAGGAACTCCGGATTGAACAGCTTGCTCTGGTAGCGGGTGCCGAAGTCGCAGAGTACGGTGACGATGGTATGGCCTGGACCAAGCTCCTTCGCCAGCCTGATGGCGCCCGCGACGTTGATTCCGCTGGAGCCCCCGAGCACGAGGCCCTCCGACCTGATCAGGTCGAAAATGAGCGGGATCGCTTCCTCATCGGGAATAAGCCAGGCCTTGTCGACCTCGATGCCGTCGATAACCGGGGTCACACGGCCGAGGCCGATGCCTTCGGTGATGGAACCGCCTTCGGTGGATTTCGCCTCGCCCCTGGTGAAGAGGTTGTACATCGCCGCTCCACGCGGATCCGCGCAGCCGATGACGATGTCTTTCCTTTTCTCCTTCAGGAAGGTCGACACGCCCGCGAGCGTGCCACCCGTGCCCACCGCGCAAATGAAACCGTCCACCTTGCCGTCCGTCTGCTCCCATATCTCCGGGCCGGTCGAGACATAGTGCGCCTTGCGGTTGTCCAGGTTGTTCCACTGGTCGGCGAACAGGACGCCATTCGGCTCCGTCTTCTTGAGGTCCTCGGCAAGACGCCGGGCGATATGCTGGTAGTTGTCGGGGTCGCTGTACGGCTTGGCCGGAACCTGGATCAGTTCCGCCCCGCACAGCATCAGCATGTCTTTCTTTTCCTGGCTCTGCGTCTCGGGGATCACGATGGTCGTGCGGTAGCCGCGTGCGTTGGCCACCAGCGCCAGGCCGATGCCGGTATTTCCCGCGGTGCCCTCCACGATATGCCCGCCTGGCTTCAGGTCGCCACGCTTTTCGGCTTCCAGGATGATCTGGCGGGCAGGGCGGTCCTTGACCGACTGGCCGGGATTCAGGAACTCGGCCTTGCCCAGGATGGTGCATCCGGTTTCCTCCGAGGCCTTCCGGAGCTTGATGAGAGGCGTGTTGCCGATCGCCTCGATGATGCCGTCGCGAATGTTCAAGGAGATTCCTGTTCGTTTATGAAGCAGGTGGAAAATGCGGACGACAGGTTACAAACGCACGCACGGCACGGCAACACCCCTTGGAATCAAGCCAAAACTTCGAACCAGGTGTCCATGCCGCCTGCCTGATGCTCCAGCATGTGGCAATGGATCATCCACTTGCCCGGATTGTCGGCGACAAAGGCGATTTCCTTGGTTTCCGTTCGCTCCAGAAGGATTGTGTCGTGCCACGGACCCGGCGGGTTTTCCGTCTGGCGGAAGTGATGGCCGTGGAAATGCATCGCGTGAGGCCAGAGGCTCTCGTTCACCATCCTGACCACGACGGTTTGTCCACGCCTGGCCGTGAACAGCGGCTTTTCGCTCATGCCCGCCTGGCCGTTCAGGGCCCATATCATGCCATGTTGCTGAGCGAGATCGCGCATGGCGTACTGTTTGCCGTCATAGCTCGCTTGCGTGAGCTGCCCCATGGCGCCGCCGGCCATGACCAGGTCCACATGCATCGCCTGAACGAGGTCCGGCACGGAGATGCCGTTGTCCGGCAGGACGAGAGCGGACCGTCCTTTCGAGTCCACCCTTCCGTCGGTCTGATAGACGAATTCCGCGGCGACGAGACGCTCCCGGGAAATCTCGGAAATCGCTGATGTCGACCCGGGCTCGCCGGTCATCTCGATCAGCAGATCGGCTCTCTGGGCGGGTGCGATGCGCAATTTACCGTCGGCGAGGGGAATGTGCGTGCAGGGCTGTCCGTCCAGGGCGATGATCGTCGGCTTCAGCCCCTCGAACTCCAGTGACAATATGCGGGAGTTGCAGGTGTTCAGCAGCCTCAGACGGACAAGCTCGCCTGACTTCACCTCGAACCGTCCCAGGGGCTTGCCATTGACCGTCAGGACATTGCCAAGCCTGCCGGCATGCGCGCGGTCGTGCAGGGAGTTGAAACTCTTCTCGTCAATTTCAGAAGCATCGTCGAGCCGCCAGTCGTCGCCAATGAGGACGATATCACGGTCTACCGATGGAGCCTCGTCTTCCTCGACGATCAGCGCGCCGTAAAGCCCGCGCGCCACCTGTTCCCAGGAGACATGGTGCGGGTGGTACCAGAATGTTCCCGCGTCCGGGACTGTGAAGCGGTAGTCGAAGGTGCCCCCGGGCTCCACCGCGTGCTGTGTGAGATGGGCCACGCCATCCATGGCGTTGTCGATACGGATGCCGTGCCAGTGAATGGTGGTCGGGTCCGGGAGGCTGTTCTTCAACTGGAACCAGACCTGCTCGCCTCGTTTGACCCGGAGAAGCGGACCGGGAACCTGCCCGCCATAGCCCCAGATCGAGGTTTCCTTGCCCCCGTCCAGCAGAAGCGCCTTGCCAGGCCTTGCCTCGATGATCACAGGAGTGTCGGGCGATGCTGCAAGAAGCTTGCGGGCGGGAAGCGTGGCGGCCGTGAAGGCGAGAGCAGCTCCGCCAAGCAGCATTTCGCGCCTGCTGGGCATCGCTGTGGGCTTTTGAAAAGTGGTGTCGGTCGACATGTGACGCCGTCAGTTGATGAACTGAACCTTGCCCTTCATCCCGGCCTCGGCGTGGCCCGGAATATTGCATCCAAATTCCAGTGTCTCGTCCTTTGCGAACTCCCAGATGACTTCCTTCTCCTGCCCCGGCTCGACAAGCGCGGTATTGGGATGCGCGTGCTCCACGCCAGCCGCCACCTTGTCGGCCATCAGCTTGCCTTCATCCATCATCTTCTGCATTTCCTCCTGATGCATCTTCTGCATGGCCGGATCGCCGATGGTGAATTCGTGAACGAGCTGCCCCTTGTTCCGGATGATGAACTTTACCGTCTCGCCGGCCTTCACCTGAATTGATTTCAGGTTGAACTCCGTATCCTTGGCCAAAATCAGGATCGTGCGGGTGGCTTTCCTGGCATCGCCCGGTTTCCCGCCCGGCATGTTGTCATGATCCATGTGGCCACCACCATGATGCTGATGGCCCTTGTCATCATGCTTATGTCCGGCGGCGCCGGGTGAGGCGCAGGCAATTGCAGCAGTCAAGATGCTGGCGCCTGCGAAGGTCGCCAGCCGAACGATGGAACGGTTCAAAGTCATCTCTTTCTCCTGTGTTTCCGCAGACCGTCAGGCGACGATCCCGTCGTTTTCCATTTCCTCGGTGGTCGCCTTTCGGGCCAGCGTGCCCTCTGGCGGGTTGTACCAGCCCGGATCCTCATAGCTGGCGATCCCCTCGCGCACCTTGAGGATGGTGAACATGCCGCCCATGGTGATGTAGTCATACGGCCCGTTGGCCCCGACCATGGGAATGCTGTTCTCCGGCATGGCCATGTGAGCGGCATGTTTGCCCATGTCGCCCATGCCCTTCTCCCCCATGGTCATGTATGCGGGCAGCAGGGATGACATTTGCTGGTTCAGCCGACGCGGATCGACGCCAACCATGTTGGGAATCTCGTGGCCCATCTGGTTCATGACATGATGCGTCATGTGACAATGCATGGCCCAGTCGCCCGGATTGTCCGCGATGAATTCGATGTTCCGCGTGTTGCCGACGGAAACCAGCACCGTCGTCTCCGGCCAGATGCCCGCCTCGGGAATTTCACCGCCGTCCGTTTCCGTGATCTGGAATGCGTAGCCGTGCAGGTGGATCGGGTGGTGGTCCATCGCCGACAGGTTTCCAATCCGGATGCGGATACGGTCCCCGAGCTTCGCCACCAACGGCTCGGTCCCCGGATAGGCTTTCGCGTTCATCGTGAGGGTGTTGAAGCCGGAGAAGGCATTGGTGTCCGGCCGCCATGTGCCCGGCTTGATTTCCCACTCGCTGAGCATGATGGCGAAATCCCGGTCCGGGCGAGGGCGCTTCGGTTTCCGCGGATGCACCACGATCATGCCCATGAGCCCCATGCCCATCTGGGTCATCTCGTCATGATGCGAGTGATACATGAAGGTGCCGTGCTGGACCCATGTCCACTCGTAG
>JBFWSL010000086.1:0-12178 GCA_050248375.1 Hyphomicrobiales bacterium
CCAGAGGGGCGGGTCAAACAGCCTTGGTGCTATTTGCCACCCTCGCAATCAACCGGGATTGATCGTATCTTTCTGCTGCTACATAGAATAACTGAAGCGAAAAGAAGGGCCTCCGGGAGGACGTATGTACGAGATCGGGCATTTTATCGGCGGGCGCAAGGTCGCCGGCGGCAGCGGCAGGACGGCGGATATCTACAACCCCGCCACCGGCGAGGTTCAGGGCAAGGTTGCCCTGGCGAGCAAGGAAGAGCTCGACGCCGCGATTGAAAACGCCCAGGCGGCACAGCCTGAATGGGCGGCCGCCAATCCGCAGAAACGCGCGCGCGTGCTCATGAAGTTCGTGGACCTGCTTCACCGCGACATGGACAAGCTGGCAGAAGCCCTCTCGCGTGAACACGGCAAGACCCTGCCGGACGCGAAGGGGGACGTGATTCGCGGCCTGGAGGTGGCCGAGTTCAGCATCGGCGCGCCGCATCTGCTCAAGGGGGAATTCAGCGAGAGCGCCGGGCCCGGCATCGACATCCATTCCGTGCGCCAGCCGCTGGGCGTCGTCGCCGGCATTACCCCGTTCAATTTCCCCGCCATGATCCCGATGTGGAAGTTCTGTCCCGCCATCGCCGCGGGAAACGCCTTCATCCTCAAGCCTTCGGAACGCGATCCCTCGGTGCCGGTCATGCTTGCCGAGCTCATGCTGGAGGCGGGCCTGCCCGCGGGCATCCTTAACGTGGTGAACGGGGACAAGGTCGCCGTGGACGGGATTCTCGATCACCCGGTCATACAGGCGGTTGGCTTTGTTGGATCGACCGCCATCGCGGAATATGTCTATGCGCGGGGCTGCGCGAACGGGAAGCGGGTGCAGTGCTTCGGCGGCGCGAAGAACCACATGCTCATCATGCCGGACGCCGACATGGACCAGGCCGTGGACGCGCTGGTTGGAGCCGGTTACGGCGCCGCCGGGGAACGCTGCATGGCCATTTCGGTCGCCGTGCCGATCGGCGATGACACGGCGGACAAGCTCATGCAGAAGCTGACGCCGCGCGTCGAGAAGCTGAAGATCGCGCCCTACACGGCCGGCCAGGATGCCGATTTCGGACCGCTCGTCACCAGGGAGGCGCTGGCGCGCGTCAGGGGCTATGTCGACAAGGGCGTGGCCGAAGGCGCCAGCCTTGTCGTCGACGGGCGCGGTTTTTCCATGCAGGGTTACGAGAAGGGCTTCTTCATCGGAGCCTGCCTCTTCGATCATGTCACCAGGGACATGTCGATCTACAAGGAGGAAATCTTCGGCCCCGTCCTTTCCGTCGTTCGCGCGAAAACCTACGAAGAGGGGCTCGATCTCGCCATGAGCCATGAATACGGCAATGGCGTCGCCATCTTCACTCGCGATGGCGATGCGGCCCGCGATTTCTCGTCACGGGTCAACGTCGGCATGGTCGGCGTCAACGTGCCGATCCCGGTTCCGCTGGCCTACCATACCTTCGGCGGATGGAAGCGCTCCGGCTTCGGCGATCTCAACCAGCACGGACCGGATGCCTTTCGTTTCTATACGAGAACGAAAACCATCACCTCGCGCTGGCCTTCCGGCATCAAGGAGGGCGCCGACTTCGCCATTCCCACCATGAACTGATCCGCGCTGCCCGTTCGATAGCTGGGAATGGGGGTAACATGGATTTCGAGCTTAGCGAGGAACAGGCCGCGATCCGGGAGATGGCGCTTGCCTTTGCCGGCGAAAAGCTTGCTCCGCACGCCATCGAATGGGACGCGGAAGGCCACTTCCCCGAGGACGTGGTGCGGTCCGTCGGCGAGCTCGGGCTTGGCGGCATTTATGTCAAGGAAGATGTCGGCGGCTCGGGTCTCGGGCGCCTCGATGCGGTCCTGATCTTCGAGGCGCTGGCCCAGGGCTGTCCGACGATCTCGGCCTTCATCTCCATTCACAATATGTGCGCCTGGATGGTCGACCGGTTCGGCACCGAGGAACAGCGCGGGAAATGGGTGCCCGGGCTCTGCACGATGCAAACCATCTGTTCCTATTGCCTGACCGAACCGGGAACGGGCTCCGATGCCGCGGCGCTGAGAACACGCGCGGAGCGGGAGGGAAACGGGTGGCGTCTCAATGGCACCAAGTCGTTCATTTCGGGCGCGGGCCGGGCGGACCTTTACCTTGCCATGGTGCGGACCGGGGATGAGGGACCCAGGGGCGTATCGGCGGTGCTCGTGGAGAATGGCGCGCCCGGGCTGTCCTTCGGCGCCAACGAACGCAAGATGGGCTGGAAAGCCCAGCCCACCGCCGAGGTGCGCTTCGACGATTGCAAGATCACGGCGGACCGGTTGCTCGGCGAGGAGGGAAAGGGATTCCGCTATGCCATGGCGGGTCTCGATGGCGGCCGGTTGAACATCGCCGCCAGCGCCCTGGGTGGCGCCCAGGCGGCGCTCGACAAGGCTCTCGTTTACACCGGCGAGCGCCGGGCGTTCGGCAAGACCCTCGACAGCTTCCAGTCCGTCCAGTTCAAGCTCGCGGACATGGAGACCGAATTGCAGGCCGCGCGGATCTTTCTCTACCAGGCGGCGGCCAAGCTGGATGCCGGGGCCGCCGACGCGGCCAGGTATTGCGCCATGGCCAAGCGGTTCGTTACCGACGCCGCCTTCCAGGTGGCCAACGAAGCGCTGCAGATACATGGCGGATACGGCTATCTCTCGGACTTCGGAATCGAAAAGATCGTCCGCGACCTCAGGGTTCACCAGATCCTCGAGGGGACCAACGAGATCATGCGCATGATCATCGCTCGGCATTTGCTGGAGTCGCGCTGAAATGGGATCGGATGAGGTTCTCATCCGCGCGGTTGGCCGCGTCGGCCGCATCACGCTGGCGCGGCCCAAGGCGCTGAACGCTCTCAGCCACGGCATGGTACGTTCGATTGGCGAAGCGCTCCGCCGCTGGCGGAACGAAGGCGGCCTCGACCTGATTGTCATTGATGCCGAAGGCGGCAGGGCATTCTGCGCGGGCGGCGACATCGCGGCGCTCTACGAGAGCGGGGTCGCGGGCAATTTTTCCGATGGCCGGACGTTCTGGGCCGAGGAATATGAAGTCAACGCCCGGATCGCGAACTGCCCCATTCCCTATCTCGCCATCATGGACGGCATCGTAATGGGCGGCGGCGTCGGTGTGTCGGCTCACGGGTCCCACCGCGTCGTCACCGAGCGTTCGATGATCGCCATGCCCGAATGCGGCATCGGGCTCATCCCCGATGTCGGCGGCACATGGCTGCTGTCGCGGGCGCCGGGGCATCTGGGTGAATTCCTGGGGCTGAGCGGCTGGCGCATGACGGGCGCCGATGCCGTTCTCGCGGGATTTGCCGATGTGTTTGTGCCCAGCCACAGACTGGACGGCTTGAAGGCGCGGCTGGAAGAGACCGGATCGGTATCGGCGCTGGAGGAGTTCGGGGCGGAGCCCGGGGTTCCTCCGCTCGAGGCTCATCTCGATTTTGTCGAGCGCCATTTCTCCGGGCCCACGGCACTGGACTGTCTGCGGTCCCTGGAATCCGACGGTTCCGAAATGGCCCGGAAGGTGGCCGGCATGATACGCAAGGGATGCCCGCTCTCGGTCGCATGCACCTTCGAGATGGTTCGCAAGGCCCGGCATCTGGCTAAACTCGAGGAGGCCCTCGCGCGCGAATACCGGTTCACGTACCGTTCGATGTCCGAGGGACAGTTCCTGGAAGGCATCCGGGCGTTGATAATCGACAAGGACCAGAAGCCGGACTGGCGCCCCGCCCGCCTGGAGGACGTGAGTCCGGAAATGATTGGCCGCATGCTGGCGCCCTTGGGCGATAGCGAACTGAGTCTTTAAGGGGAGGAACGCGCATGACCACAGTTGGATTCATCGGCCTTGGCAATATGGGTCTGCCGATGGCCGTCAATCTGAAGAACGCAGGCCACGATCTGCATGTGTTCGATACGGTCGAGGCCGCCCGGCAGAAAGCGGCGGCCGAGGGCATGCGCGTGGCGTCGTCGGCGCCCGAGGCGGTGAGCGACGCGGACGTGATCGTCACGATGCTGCCGAACGGCGCCATAGTGCTCGATGTCTTCGCGGAAATCCTGCCCGCGGCCCGAAAAGGCGCGCTCATCATCGACAGTTCCACCATCGACGTCGCCAGCGCGAAGCAGGCGCATGAAATGGCGAAACAGGCAGGTCTTCTGTCCGTGGATGCCCCGGTATCCGGCGGCACGGCGGGCGCCACGGCCGGGACACTGACATTCATGGCGGGCGGATCGGCGGAGGCCTTCGGGAAGGCCCGCCCCTACCTGGAGATCATGGGCGGAAAGCTGGTGCATTGCGGTGAGGGCGGTGCGGGCCAGGCGGCCAAGATCTGCAACAACATGCTGCTCGCGGTCTCCATGATCGGCGCGTGCGAAGCCTTCGCGCTCGCCGAGAAGCTGGGCCTTTCCGCGCAATCCGCCTTCGATGTCATGTCGACATCGTCGGGGTCGTGCTGGTCGGTCAACACCTATTGTCCCGTGCCGGGTATCGGCCCGAAAAGCCCGGCGGACAACGGCTACAGGCCCGGCTTCGCCGCCGAGCTCATGACCAAGGATCTTGGCCTCGCCATACAGGCCGCGAGCGAAGGGGGGCAGGCGACCCCCATGGGCGCCCATGCGCTGGACCTCTACAAGGACTTTCTCGAGAGCGGCGGCAAGGGCAAGGATTTCTCCGGCATCATCGAATATCTGAAAGGTCAGAAGGCATGAACGAGGTCGAAGTCCGCTCCGAGGATGGCGTCGGAATCATTACGTTCAATCGGCCCAAGGCGCTGAACGCGGTCAATCACGACGTCATGGCGCAACTGCTCGCCGCCACCGAGGCCTTCGACAAGGACGAGGCCATCGGCTGCATCGTTCTGACCGGCGCCGGCGACAAGGCCTTCGTCGCCGGTGCGGACATTCCGGAGATGGCCGACAAGTCGTTCGTCGACATGTTCATGGCCGACATGCAGGCGGGGTGGGAGAGATTCGCGGCGACCCGCACGCCCATGATAGCGGCGGTGAACGGTTTCGCGCTTGGCGGCGGCTGCGAGATCGCCATGATGTGCGACATCATCATCGCGTCGGACCGGGCCAGGTTCGGGCAGCCCGAGATCAAGCTCGGTGTCGTTCCCGGATGGGGTGGTAGCCAGCGTCTCACCAGGGCGGTCGGGAAGGCGAAGGCGATGGACCTGATCCTGACCGGCCGGATGATGGATGCCGGGGAAGCGCTGGCCTCGGGGCTCGTAGCGCGCGTGGTTCCGCACGACAGCCTGATGGACGAGGCGCTAACGGCGGCCAAGGCCATTGCCGGGTTCGGCCGGCCATCCGTTCTGCTGGCCAAGGAGGCTGTCAACCGGGCCTTCGAGATGACGCTGTCGGAAGGCGTCCGGTTCGAAAGGCGCGTGTTCTACTCGCTCTTTGCCACCGAAGACCAGAAAGAGGGCATGGAGGCCTTCGTCAGCAAGCGCAGCCCGGCGTTCCGGAACAGATAGCCAGTCACGATACGGAACTGGAGGGTGATTATGAGGGTTCGCAGGACAGCAAGAGGAAGAAACGCGTAATTTCACATTAAAAACGATAGCAATATCATCATGAATTCTATCGCAGAAACTTGATTCTATTGCTCCTCAGGGACTAGTTTCGGGATGGTACGGAATTCCTGTTCAAATCGGAATTTTTGCAGGAATTCACATGGAAATCTCGAAACCGGTTCATGCTCGATATCGCCCGTAGCGAAAAGCGCACAGACTCCATCGGTGCAGATGCCGAACCCGGCGGCCTGCTTCCGGTCGAACTGGACCATGTTTCGTTCCTCGCCAACGGGCGGCGGCTGATCGACGGCGTTGACCTGTCCATAGGCGGCGATGGCATCACCCTCATCATGGGACCCAACGGCGCCGGCAAGTCGCTGCTGTTGCGCCTCATGCATGGCATGATCGAGCCTTCCTCGGGCACGGTCCGCTGGGGCGGTCGTCCCATCGACGAGAACATCCGCAAGCGGCAGGCGATGGTTTTCCAGACGCCGGTGCTGCTGCGCCGCTCGGTCGCCCAGAACATCGCCTTCGTCCTCAATCTGCGCAACGCAGGAGCCGCGCGCACGGACGAAGTGCTGGAGCGTGCCGGCCTGATCGAACATGCGGGCAAGCCCGCGCGGCTGCTGTCGGGCGGAGAGCGTCAGCGCCTGGCCATGGCGCGCGCGCTGGCGACCGGGCCGGACGTGCTGTTTCTCGACGAGCCGACCGCCAGCCTCGATCCGGCCTCCGTGGCGGCGATCGAGGACGTGGTGCACAAGGCCCACGAGGCGGGGACCAAGATCATTCTGATTACCCATGACATCGGTCAGGCAAGGCGCCTGGGCGACGACGTCGTGTTCGTGCACCGCGGCCGCATCGTCGAGCACTCGGCCGCGGACGATTTCTTTGGGACACCGGAGTCCGCGCAGGCGCGGGACTATCTCGCTGGCCGGATCGTCCTTTGATCGAAAGCAGCATCCCAGTGAGGACAACCTGCAAAAAAAGGAGAAGGAAGGAAATGCACCGCAGTTCAGTAATCCGGTTTGCATTCGCTCTGGCCGCCGCCGCACTCGTCACGGGACCCGCGGCAGCCGAGGAGTCGATCATCGTCCAGTCCACCACGTCCACGGCCAATTCGGGCCTCTACGACTACCTGTTGCCCATGTTCAAGAAGGACACCGGCATCCAGGTCAACGTCGTGGCGGTCGGCACCGGCCAGGCGATCAAGAACGCCCAGAATTGCGACGGCGACGTGCTCCTTGTTCACGCCAAGTCGGCCGAGGAGAAATTCGTGTCCGAAGGCTATGGCGTGAAGCGCACGGACGTCATGTACAACGACTTCATCATCGTCGGCCCGCCGTCGGATCCGGCCAAGGTCGACGGCAGCAAGGATGTGGTCGGCTCGCTCAAGAAGATCGCCGATGCCAAGGCGCCCTTCGCGTCCCGTGGCGACAACTCCGGCACCCACAAGGCCGAGCTGAAGCTGTGGCAGATGGCCGGCGTCGATCCGAAGTCCGGCAGCGGCCAGTGGTATCGCGAGACCGGCTCCGGCATGGGCGCGACGCTCAACACGGCGACAGGCATGGGCGCTTATGCCATGACCGACCGCGGCACCTGGATCAGCTTCAAGAACAAGGGTGACTACAAGATTGCGGTCGAGGGCGACGACAAGCTCTTCAATCAGTATGGCGTCATCCTCGTGAACCCCGCGAAATGCGACAAGGTGAAGAAGGAAGCCAGTCAGAAGTTCATCGACTGGATCCTGAGTGACAAGGGCCAGAAGGCCATCGCCGATTACAAGATCGAGGGCCAGCAGCTCTTCTTCCCCAACGCGAAGAAGGGCTGAAGTCCGGCGCTGTCAGGGGAGGCCGCGGGTTCATCCCGCGGCCTTTTCCTATAGGATTGCCGCTTGAAGGCCTCTGCATAGCGTTCAGGAGCAGATCCGATGAGACATCTTGTTCTAGCCGCGCTGTTTTGTGTTTCCGGAATCACCATGTCGCAAGCCGAGACCGTCCAGCTTTTCGCCGCCGGCAGCTTGAAGCGCGCCCTCGGCGACGTCGCGGAAGCCTATGGCAAGGCTTCCGGCAACACGGTCGAGACGACTTTCGGCGCCTCGGGCCTGATGCGCCAGAAGATCGAGGAGGGCGCCACCGCCCATGTCTTCGCCTCCGCCAACATGGAGCATCCCAAGGCGCTGGAGGAAGCGGGCAGGGCGGGTCCGGTGACGCTCTTCGCCCGCAACAGGCTGTGCGCGCTTGCCCAGCCGCTGGTGCAGGTGGAAAGTGGCTCCCTCATCTATGTGCTGCTGGACCCCAAGGTCCGCGTCGGCACTTCCACCCCGAAGGCCGACCCTTCCGGCGACTATGCCTGGGAGCTGTTCGCCAGGGCGGAAAAGCTGAGCAAGGGCGCGCGGAAGATCCTGGAGGAAAAGGCGCTCAAGCTTACCGGCGGGCCGGATACCGAGAAGGCGCCGGAAGGCAGGAACCAGTATGCCTGGGTCATGGAAGAGAAGAAGGCCGATGTCTTCCTGACCTATTGCACCAATGCGGTGCTCGCCCGCAAGGAACTCTCTGGCCTCAAGATCATTCAGATTCCGAAGAACCTGTCCGTGGGAGCCGACTACGGCCTCACCGTGTTGAAGGATGCTCCGGAGGCGGCTCGCAAGCTGTCCGATTTCATCCTGTCTCCCGCCGGCCAGAAGATACTCAAAGGCTATGGCTTTGAGACCGTCAAGGCCAGGTGAGGCAGTCCAGGCATAGGGAGTCGAAGCATGAAGCTCAGTGCACGCAACGTCATCAAGGGCAAGGTCAAGGCGGTGAAGAAGGGCGCGGTCGCGGCCCAGGTCTCCGTCGATATCGGCGGCGGCAACGTCATCACCTCGACCGTTACCGTGGACGCGGTGGACGATCTCGCCCTCACCACCGGCAAGGACGTCTCGGTCATCATCAAGGCGAGCGAGGTGATCCTCGGCGTTTAGCCGGCGCGGTCGAACGGCAGCGGCTCCTCGGGCGCGGCCTCGTCGGGCGCCTGTTGCGGACGGGCCGCGCGCCTGTCGATGAGGGCGTGTCCCGTGGAGATCAGTTCCCGCTGGGCGCGGATCAGCACATCCTGCGCGTCTGCCAGTTGCGTGTGCGCGTCGAGCATGTCGCGCATGGCCTTTTCGTTGATGTCCGGATTCCCCGCGGAGATGTCGATTGCTTCCCGCAGCGAGGCGATGCGCTCCTGCACCTCTGCCACGCAAGCCTGCGCCGCCTGTGCCACGTCTGGCCGCTCGGTCACCAGCGAGGCCGACTGGCGCAGCCGCCGGGAGGCGTCCAGCAGGGAATTGAGGCGCGAAAGCAGCGTGGTCCCGGCCGGCACCGGTTCGGCGGAGGCTTCTCCTCCCAGGCTGCGGGGACGCAGCGTCTGGCGGCTGTCGGTCTTTCGCCGTTTTGGAGGAGCGGCGGACGCGTCCCCGGGCAGGGGGCCGAAACGGGACGCGAGCTTTTCCCGGATGGCCTGGATCGGCAACCCGGAGTCGGCCTTGTCCTCCCGATGGAAGGGCCGGTCCCCCATACGCTTTCTACCCCATACGCGACGCAACTGGCGGCTTCCCGGGCCGCATCCCCGCAGGATAGCGGGCCAATGATTAGATTTCCCTTAACCTTTGCTTACGAATTCCACCGAAACAGCCGGTTTGCGGGCCCAAAAGATTAACGGCGCGGTCCTGCCGGGCTTGTGACTGGACACCGCCCCGGCGGGTGCCGAAACTGTCCGGCGTCATGGCAGGGAGACCCCTCAACAAAGCGGCCCGGATGGCGATGGCCATGCTGGGGCTGTCTGTCCTCATGATTTCAGGGGTTTCGGCCCGGGAATTTACCCTCGACAGTGTCCGCGCCAAGGTGACCGGTGACTACGCGGGCGTGGCCCAGCTCCCCCCGGAGCGCCTGCAGTCCATGATCGGTGCGGGCGGGAGCCCGCTCGTCCTCGACGTGCGCGAGGCGGCTGAGTTCGCCGTCAGCCACCTGGCAGGCGCGGAACGGGTCGAGCCCGGCATCTCGGCTTCCGCCTTCCTCGCGCAATTCGCCGCGAAGGCGAAGGGCAGGCCGGTGGTGTTCTATTGCTCTGTCGGCGTGCGCAGTTCCATCCTGGCGGAAAAGGTCCAGGCGGCGCTGAAGGCGGCAGGCGCCGGGCCGGTCTACAATCTCGATGGCGGCATATTCGCCTGGCACAACCAGAGCCGGAGCCTGGTCGATGCCTCTGGCCCGACCGAACTCGTGCATCCCTATGACAGCCACTGGGGCAAGCTGCTCACGCGGCGCGACTTCATCAGCACCGGGCCGAAGCCCTAACCCGCGCGGCCATGAGCCCGCGCCCGGGCGCCACGGATCGGCGCGATACCGTGCATGAGCGCCATGCGCCCGATCATGCCGATGATCTTGATCCCGGCCATGACCGTTCCCTTCACCGTGCCGGAGATTTTCGATTGGCCGATGCGCGCCCGGTAGCTTACCGGCACTTCGGAGACGTGAAGGCCAGCGAGCGCGGCCTTGATCTGCATCTCCGCCGTCCAGCCATAGCTGCGGTCGCTCATGCCGAGCCGGCGCAGTGCCGTGGCGTCGATGGCGCGGAAGGGGCCCAGGTCCGTGTAGCAGGTGCGCCACAGGCCGTTCATCAGCTTGCAGGCGAACCAGTTGCCGAAGCGCTGCTGTGGCGTGAGCGCGCCGTGCGTCGCCTCGCCCCGCGAGCGTGAGCCGATCACCATGTCGCAACGTCCCGCGAGAATGGGTTCGACGATCCTGTCCAGCTCCGCCGGATGGTCGCTGTAGTCGCCGTCGAGGAAGACGACGATGTCCGGCGCATGCAGATGCCTCAGCCCGGCGAGACAGGCGGCTCCGTAGCCCCGTTCGGCTTCATGCACCACCTCCGCTCCGCCCGCGCGCGCTGCGTCTGCCGTGCCGTCGGAGGAGCCGTTGTCGACCACCACCACCTGGTCGACCCAGCGGGGAATCTCCGCCAGCACCTTGCCGATGGCGGCCTGCTCGTTGAGAGCGGGGATCACGCAGGCGATCGTGCGTCCGTCCTTCATGCGGCCGGCTCCGGGCGCGGGGCCGGCATCGTCCGCCAGCGCATGGCGCGCAGCAGATCGTGGGCAAGCAGGGCCCAGACCGGCAGCCATATGAGCCAGACGACCTGGCCCTGGAAAATCTCTCCCTCGCCGCGGGCCAGGAAATGGAAGGCCAGATAGTAGAGCGGCAGCGTCGCCGTGAGCAGCAGCAGGCCGCGCACGGGCCGGATGGCAAGCAGCGGCAGCAGCCACAGGTAGTACCAGGGAAATTGCGCCGGGCTGAGCAGGAACATGGCGGCGGCGAGCAGCAGGGTCTTGTCCGCGAGCTCGCTGGCGCCGCGCCATTCGGTGCGCGCGGTCCACAGGGCCAATGCGCCAAGCGCCACTCCGGCCGCCATCCGCGCCAGCAGGGCGCTGCCGTGATCTCCGGAAGGCGCGATCGCGCCGGCCGCCGCCTCGAGCACAGGCGTAAGCGCGCTGTTGGTCTTCCACGACTGCATGTAGGCGAGCAGGCCCGAAGTCCCGTTCAGGCCCGTGATTATGAACGGCGCGGCGATGGCGAGGCCCGCGAGCGCGGCCATCGCAAGGGCCGCTGACAGCCGCCCCGGCTGCCGGATCAGCGGCCTCCATATCAGCGGCAGCAGCAGTACCGGCCACAGCTTCACGCCCGCCGCCAGCAGCAGGCTGGCGCCCGCGCCGAGCAGCCTCCCGCGATTGGCGAGGACCAGCGCGCCGAGCAGGAGCGGCAGCAGGATCACATCCATATGCGCCGAATTGGCGATCTCCTTGAGAGGAATCGGATTCCACCAGTAGAGCGCGGCCCACAGCGGCGACCGGCCCACGTCGCGCAGGAGCACGATCAGCAGCGCGAAGGCGGACAGTTCCAGTGCGACCGTTACCGCCCGCCAGGCGGTCAGGCTCCAGGGTGACAGCCGGTGCGCCAGTGCGAAGACGCCCTGTGCCACCGGCGGATAGACCGTGCGCAGATGAGGATGGTTCACCCGGCCGAGCACATCGCCGGATGCCGCCGCCAGTTGCCCCAGCTCCGTCTCCGGCAGTGCGGCGAGCGCGGCGGCGGGGGAAGCCGCATAGGGGTTCAGGCCCGACGCGGTGACGCCGCCGTCCCAGAGATAGCGCTGGTAGTCGTCTTCCAGCACGGGCTCGCTGGCCAGCAGCATCAGCCGGGCCGCAAGCCCGGCCGCTGCGATCAGCACCAGCAGGGCGGACCGGGTTCGCGCGGGCAAGGCTGCCGATTGGCGCAGCAGGGGCAGGATGAGCAGGAACAGTGCGCCCGCCGCGGCCAGTGAAAGCGACAGCGCCGTCACCGGCATGTCGCGGACCGCGATGTCATGGCCGAAGCCGTGGGACGCCGTGGTGAAGGCGGCGGTGCCCGCCAGCAGGACCCCGGCCGCAAGCGCCCACCCGGCGACAAGGCCGCCAACCGCCATTGTTTCGGGGAGTTGCTTCATGAGCCGTCGCGGTCTGGGGGCGTCCCGACAGATGTGCCGGAGCCGCCCGCATATTGCGCGCCCGTCTCCCGCGCTCCCAATCAAAATCCGTTCAAGCCGGGTTCAGGCGGCGCCCTCGCGGGCCCGTTCGC
>JBFWSL010000087.1:0-12131 GCA_050248375.1 Hyphomicrobiales bacterium
GGCTCGCCGCGGCGCTGATGTCGAAGGAACCCGGCAAGCGCGAGGCGGCGCGCGAAAGCGCGGGCGAGGCCGTCGCGGAGGGGGGCAATCCGCTGATGCGCTTCGGGCGCGCGGCGCTGACCGCCTTCTCCGACTTCCTGTCCAAGGAATGGGCCGTCGCCATCCTTCTCTTCGTGGTCGCCTTCAAGCTGTGCGACACCTTCGCGGGCGTGATGACCGGGCCATTCGTGCTGGCCATCGGCTTCGACAAGGCGACCTACGCGGCCATCGTCAAGGGCGTGGGGCTCGCCGCCTCGCTGGCGGGCGGGGTGGCGGGCGGCGTGCTGGCGCGGGCCGCGCCCATGTCCACGGCGCTGTGGGTGGCGGCGCTGCTACAGATGGCCTCCAATTTCGTGTTCTCCTGGCAGGCCTGGGTCGGCGCCAACACGGCCGCGCTGACGGCCACCATCATCGTGGAGAATTTCACCGGGGCCATCGGCACGGTGATCTTCGTCGCCTATCTCTCGGGGCTGTGCACGTCGCCGCTGCACACCGCCACCCAGTTCGCGCTGCTGACGGCGCTGGCGGCGGTGGGGCGGACGACGCTCGCCTCGCTGTCGGGATTCGTGGCGGCATCGACGGGCTGGGTGGTGTTCTTCGCGCTCACGGCGCTCGCCGCCCTGCCCGGTTTCGCGCTGCTGTGGTGGCTGCAGGCCCGCGGCCATTTCGCGCAGATGGACCGGACGTCGCGGGCGCGGACATCATAGCGGATAAACGGACCGTGAAGCGGCGGAACGCCGCAATGCCGCCGCGGTTTTGATCTAGGACAAGGCACAGGCGGACGCGGGCGCGTAAGGACAGGTTAACCGGCCAGGGATTTCGTCCGGGATCCCCCGGCCGCACGGAACGAACCGGACGAGCCCCAAGTCAGTATACGAGGAGCCGGTCTTTCGCCGGCGGGAGGCATTGAATGGCACATACATCCGATAAATGCGCGCAAGAGAGCATGCTCACCCTGGGCATGGTTTTTCCCGGATACGACCAGATGCCGGAGCATCTGAAACCGGCGGCGGTTATGGCCGCGCGGATGCAGGGCGAATGGATGCGGCTGGCGGCGAAGCGCGCACAGGCCTGGATCGGCCTGCCGCAGCAGGTTCTCGCCTGCCGGGATGCCGGCGATCTGGCAAAGGTGCAGACGGACTTCTGGGCCGGCATGGCGGACCAGTATTCCAGTTGCGCGCGCAACTGCATGAGCGCGGGCTCGGAGCCGCCCGTGCATCACGATGCGCCGAAGCCGGACAACGGCGATGACCGCGCGGTGCAAGCGCCGGCGCAGCGCAAGGCGGCCTAGGCAGTGGTCCCGCCATTTGTCATCACCCGACTTGATCGGGTGACCCAGTAACCCCTGTCTTTGTTTCTATTGCATCGGCGGTGGTTACTGGGTCCTCCGGCCGAGCCGGAGGACGACAAGTGAAGAAAGGAGCGGCTGCCGCTACATCGTCTTGCGGGCCTTGATGGCGGCGGCGAGCGTGCCCTCGTCCAGATAGTCGAGTTCGCCGCCGACCGGCACGCCATGGGCGAGGCGCGAGACGGTCACGCCCGACCCCTCGAGCCGATCCATCAGGTAGTGCGCCGTGGACTGGCCCTCGACCGTGGCGTTGAGGGCGAGCAGGACTTCCCCGACCCCGCCCGACGCCACGCGGTCCGACAGCCCGGCGATGTTCAGGTCTTCCGGGCCGACGCCGTCGAGGGGCGAGAGCACCCCTCCGAGCACATGGTAGCGGGCGTTGATGACGCCGGCGCGCTCCAGCGCCCACAGGTCGGCGACCTCCTCGACGACGCAGATCATGGAGGCGTCGCGGCGCGGGTCGGTGCAGATGGTGCAGGGGTTGGCGGTGTCGAGATTGCCGCATCGGGAGCAGGTGACGATCTTCTCCGAGGCGTTGCGCATGGCGGCCGCCAGCGGACCCATGAGCTGGTCCTTGCGCTTGAGCAGGTGCAGCGCCGCCCGGCGCGCCGAGCGGGGGCCGAGGCCCGGCAGGCGCGCGAGCAACTGGATCAGCAACTCGATCTCTGGGCCGGCGGCGTTGCGCGACATGCGGGCGGGCGGCGTTCGCTCAGAACAGCTTCATGCCGGGCGGAATGGGCAGGCCGCCGGTCAGCGACTTCATCTTTTCCTGAAGCTGCCCTTCCATGCGGGCGCGCGCGTCGGAATGGGCCGCCACCACGAGGTCTTCCAGTATCTCGCCTTCGTCGGGCTTGAGGAGGGACGGGTCGATGCCGAGCCCGACCATCTCGCCCTTGCCGTTCAGGGTCACGGTGACGAGCCCGGCGCCCGAGGAGCCCTCGACGCGCAACCGGTCGAGCTCGGCCTGCATCTCGGCCATGCGGCTCTGGATTTCCTGAGCCTGCTTCATCATGCTGGCGAAATTCTTCATGACCGGTTTTCCTTCCTTGCGGGCAGCCGCGTCACTCGTCGGTGTCGAGCGGATTGATACCGACAATCTCGGCGCCGGGAAAGTGTTCCAGCGCGGCCTTGACCACCGGGTGCTCCATCAGCCGCGCCTTCTCGGCCTCGCGTTCGGCGGCGTCGGCGATCCGGCGCTCCTGCTTCCGCTCGGCATAGGTCTTTTCGCCCGCCTCGTCGGACACCGACACGATCCAGCGTTCGCCGGTCCAGTCGTTCAGGCGGGTGCTCAGGTCGTTCACCAGGCCGCGCGGCGCGTTATCGACCAGCGAAATGTCGATATGTCCCTCGCGGAAACGCACCGGCCTGACAAAACGTTCCAGGTCGCTCGCCAGCCGGATGTCGCGCCGGTCGTTGGCCAGCGCCACCACGTCGTCGAAGCCCTGCAGGACGATGCGCGGCGCGGGGTCCTCGGAGTCTTCAGGCTCCGGCATGGACGGAGCGGGCGCGGAAGACGCCGGAGCCCTCGCCGCGCCGGACGCGGAAGCCGACGATCCGCCGTTGCGGGCAGGAGACGCGGCAGGCTGGCGGGGCGGCGCGGATGCGGGCGGAGCGGTCTCGTTGCCCTGTAGCCGCCGGGCCAGTTCGCCGGGCGGCGGCAGGCCGGCGGCATAGGCCATGCGCACCAGAACCATCTCGGCCGCCGCGAGCGGATCGGGCGCGGACCCGACCTCGGCGAGCCCCTTCAGCAGCATCTGCCAGGCCCGCGCCAACGCCGGCATGTCGAGGCGCTGCGCAAGGGCGCAGGCGCGCTCGCGCTCGCCCTGGGACAGCGAGGGATCGGCGGCGTCGGGGCCGGCGGCGGCGATGCGGGTGGCCACATGCACCCCCTCGGCGAGCTCGGCCAGAACCTGCCCCGGCTCGGCGCCGTCGGCATAAAGCGCCGCGAGCCCCTCGAGCGCTGCCCTGGCGTCGCCCTTCATGAGCACTTCCAGCAGGTCCAGCACGCGGGCGCGGTCGGCGAGGCCCAGCATGGCGCGCACATGATCCGACGTAACCGTGCCGGAGGCATGGGCGATGGCCTGGTCGAGGATGGAGAGGCCGTCGCGCACGGAGCCTTCCGCCGCGCGGGCGATGAGCGCGAGCGCGGCGTCGTCGATCTCCACGCCTTCCCTGCGGGCGATGTCCGCGAAGTGCTCGCGCAGAAGTCCCGCCTCGACGCGGCGCAGGTCGAAGCGCTGGCAGCGCGACAGCACCGTCACCGGAACCTTGCGGATCTCGGTGGTGGCGAAGATGAACTTCACGTGAGGCGGCGGCTCTTCCAGGGTCTTCAGCAGGCCGTTGAAGGCGGCCTTGGAGAGCATGTGCACCTCGTCGATGATGTAGACCTTGTAGCGGGCCGACACCGGCTTGTAGCGGGCGCTCTCGATGATCTCGCGGATGTCGTCGATGCCGGTATGGGAGGCGGCGTCCATCTCCAGCACGTCCACATGGCGCGACTCCATGATGGCCGCGCAATGCTCGCCCGCTTCCGGCATGTCGACGGTGGGGCCGTCCGCGCCGGTGTAATTGAGCGCGCGGGCGAGGATGCGCGCGGTGGTGGTCTTGCCCACCCCGCGCACGCCGGTGAGCATGTAGGCCTGCGCGATGCGGCCCGTGGCGAAGGCGTTGCGCAGGGTCCGCACCATGGCGTCCTGGCCGATCAGCTCGCCGAAATCGCGGGGACGGTATTTGCGCGCGAGCACGGCGTAGCCCGCGCCTTGGGAGCCGGGCGCGGCGCCGGGCTTCGCCGGGGACGCTTCCCCGGCTTTGGCGTTGTCCTTGTCACTCATGGCCTGGACGGCAGGCACGGCCGCCTGCCCCTCGTCGCGACTGTTCCGGCGCTGGAGACCCCGCCGGCCGGAATTCGAGTGGGAGGCTGGACGAGCAACCCGTATCGGACTCGTTAGGGCTGCTTCCTTCCGGACCTGACCCGGTTGGCGAGAGACACGTCTGCCGCCAACCTCCCGGCTGTAATATAGGAGACCCGTCCGGCAGGGGAAAGCCGCGAAGTCCGGCGAATATCCGTGATGCTTGCCTGATACGGCGCCGGGGCGGACAATATCCGCCGGAAGGAGAAAAAATGAGCGTTGAAGGGGCGAAACGGCTGATTACCCCGGGGCTGGGCCCGGAGCTGCGTCTCGACCGCGCGGCCGAGCGCCGCACGGACCGGGAGTGGATCGCCGCCCGGCTCGGCGACGCGCGCAGCCGCTTCCTGCTGCTGGTGGACCTGAAGCTTTCGATCCTGCCCGCGCCCCATGGCGCGCGCACGACGCTGCGCTGGTATTCCTGCGGCGACCTCGCCCGCATGGGCTGCGACCTGAGCGAATCCCTGTTCGCCGGCATCGACTCGGACGGCAACGCGGTGTTCGCAGCGCGGCTCAACGGTGCGGAAACCTCGCGCCGGGCGGAGGGCGAGGAAGACCTCAAGCCGCTGGTGGACCTGCGAACGCTGGCCATGCAGGGATCGCTGGGGCCGGAGGACCTCGCCATGGCGGGAATCGGGCGGGCGCTCGCGGCCTGGCACGACGGCCACCGCTGCTGCGGGCGCTGCGGCAGCAGGACAAAGGCGCGGGACGCGGGCTGGAAGCGGCAGTGCTGGGCCTGCGGACAGGAGGAATTCCCGCGCTCGGACCCCGCCGTCATCGTGCTTGTCACACATGGCGAGCGCTGCCTGCTCGGGCGCCACAAGCGCTACGCGCACCAGTTCTATTCGGTGCTGGCGGGATTCGTGGAGCCGGGAGAGGACATCGAGAACGCCGTGCGCCGGGAAATCCGCGAGGAGACCGGGGTGAAAATCGGCGATGTCAGCTACCTGGCGAGCCAGCCCTGGCCGTTTCCCCATTCGCTGATGATCGGCTGCCGGGCCGAGGCGCTCAGCAGCGAGCTGAGGCTCGACGAGGAAGAGCTGTGGGACGCGCGCTGGTTCGGCGTGGAGGACGTGCGCGCCATGCTGGAAAACCGGCACGCGGAAGGGCTCACCGTGCCCGCGGCCCATTCCATCGCCCATTCGCTGATCCGGGCCTTCGTGGACGAGGGCCGCTGAAGCCGCGGCTTGAAGGCGCGCGCCGGGTCGCGTACATCTCCCCTGCCGGGGACGGCCCCGGGCATCTCCCATCCATTCCGCAGGGACGGCCCTGCCAGCCAAGCGAGGGCGTCATGGCCTGGGTATATCTGTTCGTCGCGGGACTTCTGGAAGTGGGCTGGGCCATCGGGCTGAAGCAGGCGGACGGCTTCACCAGGCCCGTGGCCTCCGCGCTCACGGTGGCGGCGATGATCGCGAGCTTCGTGCTGCTGAGCCTGGCGCTGAGGGCCATCCCGGTGGGCACGGGCTACGCGGTGTGGACGGGCATCGGCATCGTCGGCACGGCGATCCTCGGCATCTGGCTCTACCAGGAACCGGCGACGCTGGCGCGGCTCGGCTGCATCGGCCTCATCGTCACCGGCATCGCGGGACTGCGGCTTCTGTCGCCTGGCTAGGGTCCGTAATCGACAAGGGGCTGGACCCTAGGACGGCAAGTCGCCGTTGGCGGCGAGCTGCTCGCGGACGGGGCTGGCGGGATAGGTGCCCAGCACCTTCACCTCGCTGGAGAAGAAGGACAGTTCCTCCATGGCCAGCCGGACGTTGCGCTCGGCCGGGTGGCCCTCGATGTCCGCATAGAACATGGTGGCGTTGAAGCTGCCGCCGAGCTGGTAGGATTCCAGCTTGGTCATGTTGACGCCGTTGGTGGCGAAACCGCCCATGGCCTTGTAGAGCGCGGCCGGCACGTTGCGCACGCGGAAGATGAAGGTGGTGACGACCGGCCCCTCGCCCGGCTCGGCATCGTCGGGCTCGTTGGCGAGCACCACGAAGCGCGTGGTGTTGTGCCGGGCATCCTCGACGTCGCGGGCCAGGATCTCGAGGCCGTAGATCGTGGCCGCCAGCTCCGAGGCGATCGCCGACCTGGTGCGGTCGCCGGATTCCGCGACGATGCGGGCCGAGCCCGCCGTGTCGGCCTCGGGAACGGGTTTCAGGCCGAATTTGCGGATGGCGTTGCGGCACTGGCCGAGCGCCTGGGTATGGCTCAGCACGCTCTTCAACTCGCCCATGGTCACGCCCGGCAGGGCCATCAACTGGTGACGGACACGCTCGAAATGTTCGCCGACGATGTAGAGGCCGGAATCGGGCAGCAGGTGATGGATATCGGCGACACGCCCGGCAACGGAGTTCTCGATCGGTATCATGGCGTAGCGCGCTTCACCGGACTTCACCGCGCCGAGCGCGTCCTCGAAGGTGGGCATGGGCACCGCCTCGAGATCCGGATAGGCATGGGTGCAGGCCAGGTGCGAATTGGCGCCCGCCTCGCCCTGGTAAACGATCCTGCCTTGTGGAGAAGTGGCCATGATTTCCGCGCCTCGCCCCTTGGCTCGCCGGTTTCGCGTCAGGTTCGGGAAGCCAGGAGAGAGCGCGCCCTCTCAAGGTCGGCGGGAGTATCGACACCCATGGGAACGGTGTCAACGAGGGCCACGTCGATGCGCATGCCGGCCTCCAGGGCGCGCAACTGCTCCAGCTTCTCGCGCTGCTCCAGCCGGGCGGGCGGCAGCCCGACGAAGCGGTCCAGCGCCTCGCGGCGGAAGGCGTAGAGGCCGATATGGTGCAGCAGGGGTCCCTCGCCCGAAGGGATGGTGGCGCGGGAGAAATAAAGCGCCCGCAGCAGCCTGTCGCCGGCGACGGGAGTGGCGGCGACCTTGACCACGGCGGGGTCGGTGCGCTCGCGCTCCTCGGTGATGAGGGCCGCGAGGGTGGCGATATCCGCAGGGGTCTTCTCCAGCACGCCGGCGCAGGTGGCGATCAGGGCGGGGTTAAGCGTGGGCAGGTCGCCCTGAACGTTGACCACGACGGAAACCTCGCGCTCCGGGTCGAGCCTGCCGACTGCCTCGTGCACCCGGTCGGACCCGCTCTGGTGGTCCGCACGGGTCATCACCGCCTCGCCGCCGGCAGCGGTCACCGCGGCGGCGATTTCCGGACTGTCCGTGGCCACCGCCACACGGCCCGCGCCCGAGGCCAGAGCACGCCGCAGGACGTGCACGATCATCGGCTGGCCGTTGATGTCGGCCAGCGGCTTGCCCGGCAGGCGGGTGGCCTGCATGCGGGCGGGAATCACGATCAGGGCCCTGGTCATCAGATGCGTCCTTATGACGCTTTCCGGGCCTTGCGCTGGCGGCTTGCCAAGCTGAAGGCCGGTTGCAACAAAGCGCCGACGCTCTATAGTCTGCGGCCAAATCCGAAAGCAAGGCCGGGATTCGCGCAAATTTCCCGGGGGAGCGGGAGCTCATGATAGACAGTTTCGAACTGAACAAGATTATCGGCGGCGTGCTTTTCGCATTGCTGGTGATTTTCGGGAGCCGGACGGTCGTCAACATCGTCATGAAGCCCCATGCGCCCGAGAAGCCCGGGTTCGAGGTCGCCGTTCAGGAAGAAGCTCCCACCGACGCCGGGGCCAAGGCCGAGCCGGAAGTGCCGATCGCGCAACTGCTGCAGAAGGCCACTGTCGAGGCGGGCCAGGCGCAGTTCAAAAAGTGCGCCGCATGCCACACCCCCGACAATGGCGGGCCGAACAAGGTCGGCCCCAATCTTTACGGCATCATCGGACGCGCCGTGGCCAGCCACGAGGGCTTCGCCTATTCCGACGCCATGAAGAAGCACGGCGGCAACTGGGACTACGAGAATCTCTCGCACTTCCTGGCCAATCCCAAGAAGGCCGTGCCGGGCACCAAGATGGCCTTCGCCGGCCTGAAGTCCCAGCAGGTGGCCGACGTACTGATGTATCTGCGCACGCTGGCCGACAGCCCCGCCCCGCTGCCCGAGGTCAAGGCCGAGGCGCCGGCGGCTCCGGCCGGCGGCGAAGCGGCCCCGGCGCAATCACAGGCTCCCGCCGCACCCGCGGAGCAGGCCCCGGCCCAGCCGGGCGCGCCCGCGGAGTCCGCTCCGGCGGCGGCGCCCGCGGCTCCGGAAGCAGCGCCTGCCGCCCCGGCCGAGCAGAAGCCGCAGTAACAGCCCGCACTTGCGGCGGCCGCCCCGCGGCGGCTCGCCAAAATGTGAGCTTTCCGCGCCAGACGAGGCATATTAGCCTTTGCGCAGGTCAGGCAGGGGCTTCATGCTAACACGAAGGCGCCGGTTCGCCGCGCGGGCGACCGTGCGGCACGGCGCCTGAAACACGCGGAAAACCGCTGACAGGACTCCCGAATGACACGGCTTTCGTCCCTACTGGCCCTTTCCCTTTTCGCCGCCGTCGCGCTTTCCTCCGCGGCCGGAGCCGACGAACGCAAGTGGCACCATGCCCTCTCGCTGCTGGGCGAACCGGCCTATCCGGCCGACTTCAAGCATTTCGACTTCGTCAATCCGGACGCGCCCAAGGGCGGCACGGTGCGCCTGCACTCCATCGGCACCTTCGATTCCCTGAACCAGTTCATCGTCAAGGGCAACGCCGAGGGGCGTATCGGACTGATCTACGACACGCTCATGGCGGGCAGCGCCGACGAACCCTCCACCGAATACGGCCTGATCGCGGAATCCGTCTCCTATCCGGAGGACTTCTCCTCCGTCACCTTCCGGTTGCGCAAGGAAGCGCGCTTCCATGACGGCGAGCCGGTCAAGCCGGAGGACGTCGTCTACAGCCTCGACGCCATCCGCAATGTCAGCCCCGGCTTCGCCTTCTATTACAAGAATGTGGAGAAGGCGGAGAAAACCGGCGAGAACGAGGTCACGTTCCATTTCGACGTGAAGGGCAACCGCGAACTGCCGCTGATCGTGGGGCAACTGCCCGTGCTGCCGATGCACTACTGGACCGGCAAGGACGCGAACGGAGCCAGCCGCGACCTTTCCAAGACCACGCTGGAGCCGCCGCTGGGAAACAGCGTCTACCGCGTCAAGGAAGTGCAGGCGGGACGCTACGTCGTCTACGAGCGGGTGAAGGACTACTGGGGCAAGGACCTGCCGGTCTATCGCGGACAATGGAATTTCGACGAGATCCGGGTGGAGTATTTCCGCGACGCGACAGTCGCCTTCGAGGCCTTCAAGGCCGGCCAGATCGATTACTATGTGGACAACAGCTCCAAGAACTGGGCGACCGCCTACGACATCCCGCAAGTGGCGAAGGGCTGGATCAGGAAGCAGGAAATCAAGCTGGACATACCCGCCCCCATGCAGTCCTTCGCGTTCAATATCCGGCGGGGCAAGTTTTCCGATGCGCGGGTGCGGCAGGCCTTCAACCTCGCCTTCGATTTCGAAGGCTCCAACGAGCGCCTCTTCTACGGCCAGTATGAGCGCGTCTCGTCCTACTTCGAGAATACCGAGATGGCGGCGCGCGGCCTGCCCCAGGGCCGCGAGCTGGAAATCCTGAACGAGGTGAAGGACGAGGTCCCGCCCGAGGTGTTCACCCAGGAGTTCAGGAACCCGGCCACGCCCGACCAGGGCGCCTTGCGCAAGAACCTGCGCGAGGCGGCGAAACTGCTGCGCGAGGCGGGCTACGAGGTGAAGAACGGCGTGCTGACCGACAGCAGGTCCAGAGAGAAATTCACCGTCGAGTTCCTGCTGCAGTCGCCGCTGTTCGAGCGCATCGTTAATCCCTATGCGCAGAACCTGAAGCGGCTCGGCATCGAGTCCAGCATCCGTATCGTGGACAGCTCCCAATACCGCCAGCGGGAGGATAGCTTCGACTTCGACATCGTCGTGGGCGTGTTCCCGCAGTCCCATTCGCCCGGCAACGAGCAGCGCGAATTCTGGGGCTCAGAGGCCGCCGACCGGGAGGGCAGCCGCAACATCATCGGCATCAAGAACCCGGCGGTGGACAAGCTGATCGACAAGGTGATCTTCGCCAGGAGCCGTGAGGAACTGGTCGCCGCCTGCCGCGCGCTCGACCGGGTGCTGCTGTGGAACCATTACGTGGTTCCGCAGTGGTACTCGCCCTTCTCGCGCGTCGCCTACTGGAACCGCTACGGCCAGCCGGAAAAGCTGCCGTCGCAGTCGGTGAGCTTCTCGCAGATCTGGTGGCTGGACGCGGACAAGGCGGCCAAGCTCGCCGCCGAGGCGAAATAATGGGGACGGCGCTTGCCCGGCTTGTGTTCCGGACGGCAGCGGCCACCCTCCTCTTCTGCCTTTGCCTCGCCACCGCGCAGGCGGGCGAGCGCCGCCACGGGCTCTCGGCCTTCGGCGAACTCGCCTACCCGGCCGGTTTCAAGCATTTCAAATACGTCAACCCCGACGCGCCCAAAGGCGGACGGCTTTCCATGATCGGCACGGCCGGGGTGATCACCTTCAACAGCCTGAACGCCTTCATCGTGAAGGGCGACGCGGCGCAGGGGCTGGAATACCTGTTCGACAGCCTGATGACGCGCGCGGACGACGAGCCGGACGCGGTCTACGGCCTCGTGGCGGAAGCGGCGGAGCTGGCGGACGACGGCAAGTCGGCGACCTTTCACCTGCGGCCGCAGGCGCGCTTCTCGGACGGGACCCCGGTTACCGCCGGCGACGTGGTGTTCTCCTTCGACATCCTGAAGGAGAAGGGCGACCCGCGCATCCAGCTCTCGCTGCGGGACGTGGCGAGCGCCACAGCCGTGGATGCGACGACCGTGCGCTACGAGTTCAGCGGCGATCTGGTGCGCGACCTGCCGCTGATCGTCGCCGGGCTGCCAATCCTTTCGAAAGCCTACTACGCCACGCGGCCCTTCGACGAGACCACCATGGAGCCGCCGCTCGGCAGCGGCCCCTACAAGGTGGGCGCACTCTCGCAGGGGCGCTACATCACCTATGTGCGCCGCGACGACTACTGGGGCAAGGACCTGCCGGTGAACAGGGGCCGGTTCAACTTCGACGAGCTGCGCTACGAGTATTTCCGGGACCGCACGGCGGAGTTCGAGGCGCTGAAAGCGGGCGAGTACGACCTGCGCGAGGAGTTCACCTCCAAGACCTGGGCGACGGAATACAGGATTCCGCAAGTGACGTCGGGCAAGATGATCCTCGCCACGTTGCCCGATGAACGGCCATCGGGCACGCAGGGTTTCTTCATCAACACGCGGCGCGAGAAATTCTCCGACCCGCGGGTGCGTCAGGCGCTGGACTACGCCTTCGACTTCGAATGGACGAACAAGAACCAGTTTCACGAACTCTACAAGCGCACCCATTCCTATTTCGAGAACTCCGTGATGAAGGCGGAAGGCCCTCCCTCGCCGGAGGAACTGGCCCTGCTGGAGCCGTTCAGGGGCAAGCTGCCGGAGACCATGTTCGGACCGGCCTACCTGCCGCCGGTTTCCGACGGTTCCGGGCAGGACCGCAAGCTGCTCAGGCAAGCGGGCAAGCTGCTGTCGGACGCCGGCTGGACGATCAAGGACGGCAGACGCGTCAACGCCAGCGGGCGGCAGCTCGACGTCGAGGTGCTGACCTTCTCCCCGACCTTCGAGCGCATCATCGCGCCATGGGTGAAGAACCTGAAGATCCTGGGCATCGACGCCCGCATGCGGCTGGTGGACCCGGCGCAATACCAGAGCCGCCTCAAGGCCTTCGACTTCGACATCACCACCCAGCGCTACGTCATGAGCATGACACCGGGGGCGGAACTGCGCGCCTTCTTCGGCTCGCAGTCGGCGGCGGCCGCGGGGAGCCAGAACCTGGCCGGGGTGTCGGACCCGGCGGTGGACGCCCTCATCGACCATATCCTCCTGGCCAAAA
>JBFWSL010000088.1:0-12122 GCA_050248375.1 Hyphomicrobiales bacterium
CGGCTTCTCGCCCAAGTGGACGCTGGAGGAGACGCCGTCCATGCCCAAGGCGCGCTACGAGGTGATGCGCAACTACATGCCGCGCGTCGGCAGCCGCGGCCTCGACATGATGTACCGCACCTGCACAATCCAGGTGAATCTGGACTACGCCGGCGAAGCCGACATGGTGAAGAAATTCCGCGTCGGTCTCGCGTTGCAGCCCATCGCCACCGCGCTGTTCGCCAACTCGCCCTTCAAGGAAGGAAAGCCAAACGGCTTCCTCTCCCTGCGCAGCGAGATATGGCGCGATACCGATCCCCACCGCACCGGCATGCTCCCCTTCGTGTTCGAGGACGGCATGAGCTTCGAACGCTATGTGGACTACGCCCTCGACGTGCCCATGTACTTCGTCTATCGCGGCGGCCGGTTCATCGACGCGGCCGGGCAGTCCTTCCGCAGGTTCCTGGAAGGCAAGCTGGAGGCGCTGCCCGGCGAGAAGCCCAATCTAGGCGACTGGTCCGATCACCTCACCACGCTCTTCCCCGAGGTGCGCATGAAGAAGTTCCTTGAGATGCGCGGCGCCGACGGCGGCCCGTGGCGGCGTATCTGCGCGCTTCCCGCCCTGTGGACGGGCCTGCTTTACGACCCCGCGGCGCTCGAGGCCGCCTGGCGGCTGGTGGAGGACTGGAGCGCGCAGGAGCGCCAGGCGTTGCGCGACGCCGTGCCCAGGACGGCGCTGAACACGCCCTTCCGCAAGGGCACGGTCCTCGACGTGGCCCGCGACGTGGTACGGATCGCCACCGGCGGCCTGAAGGCGCGTGCGCGCATCGACGCTCTCGGCCAGGACGAGACCCACTTCCTCGATGCGGTCGAGCGCGTGGTGACGGAGGGACGCACGCCAGCCGAGCGCCTGCTCGAGCAGTATCATGGCGAATGGAAAGGCGACATCGACCGGCTTTTCGCAGAGCATGCGTTCTGACGGCGCCACCATGACGCAGGTCTTCACCCCGCGCGATCCCGACTACCGCCGCCGCGTCAGCGGCATCTTCGACAACGCGCCCTTCGTGCGCCATCTGGGGGCGCGGCTGGAGGAGATCGCGCCGGGTGAGTGCCGCACGTCGCTCGCCATCGGGACCATGCACATGCAGCATGACGGCGTCGTGCACGCGGGCGTTCAGGCGACGCTGGCCGATCACACGGCCGGCTGCGCCGCGGCCTCGCTGATCGAGGCCGGCCGCCGGGTGCTCACCGCCGAGTTCAAGATCAACCTGCTGCGCGCCGCCTCGGGCGCGACGCTGGAATGTCACGCGAAGGTGCTGCGTCCGGGCCGTTCTCTCATCGTCGTGGAGTCGGAAGTCTTCGCGGCCGCCGGCGGGACGCGCCAGCTCGTCTCCAAGGCGACCGTCACCCTGGCGGTGGTTGACGCCGCCGCTGCCGGATCCCGTTGAACGTCCGGCATCCGGCGTCCGGCGCTTACGACCACGACATCGCCACCGCCGGCTCCAGGTTGGCGAGGCTTTCCACCACATGCGCCGCGAGCGCGTCCACGCTGGGCGAGGGCTCCCGCTGCGCCCGGAGCAGCGCGATGTCGCAGTCGGGCAGGGAAGGCAGGCCTTCCTCCTCGCCGAGCCGGCGCATGCCGGGCCGCACCGCGCTTTCCGGCAGTACCGTCACCGCCAGCCCCGACATCACCGCCGCAGACAGCGCCGCCGCGCTCGGGCTGGTGTAGAGCACGCGGTAATGCCGGCCGATGGCGTCCAGCGCCCGGGTGGCCGCCGAGCGCCATGAGCAGCCGACCGCTCCCAGCCCGAGCGGCAGCACTTCCATGTCCTCGATCCGGTGCCGGGGAGAGCCGACCCAGATGAGCTGCTCCCGGCGGATGATCTCGCCGCGCGACTTGGCGTCCATGTAGGTGACGATGGCCAGGTCGAGGTTGCCTTCCTGGATATCCTCCACCAGCGTCGAGCTGGCCTGGCAACTGATCTCCACCTCCACCAGCGGATGGGTGCGGGCGAAGCGCGCGAAGATCTGGGGCAGGAAGCGTTCGGCATAATCGTCCGGCGTGCCGATGCGCACGAAGCCGGACAGCTCCGGCTCGGTGAGTATGGTCAGCGCCTCGTTGTTCAGCGCGATGATCCGGCGGGCGTATTCCAGCAGGTGTTCGCCTTCCGGGGTGAGCCGGTTCAGCCGGCCGCTGCGGATGAACAGCCGCCGGCCCACCGCCTCCTCCAGCCGCCGCATCTGCATGGAGACCGCGGCCTGGGTCTTGTTCACCTCGCCCGCCGCCCTGGTGAAGCTGCCGCTTTCGGCGATGGCCACCAGGGTGCGGAGCTGGTCCGTGTCGAGAGTGGGGGGTGCCATGCGCGATCCATTGAATAAGAATGAGTTATGTGTCGCATAAGAAACATTCGTTAGTTTTATAATTCAAGTCCTCTCATATTCCGGTCCCAGACAGATTCGTCGAGGAGACCGAAATGACTGCGATACAGGCGCGGGGCGCCTCAATACCCCGGGGCCGGACGACAGGCGGCGAAAGCTCCTGGTTCCGGCTCGTACTGCAACGGATCGGCCGGCTGGCCGAGCTGTACGCCAGCCGGCGTGCCCTTCTTCTGCTTTCCCGGGCGGACGACCGGCTGCTCAAGGATATCGGCATATCCCGTGCCGACGTGGACTGGGCCCGCGCCCAGCCCTGGCACGTGGACGGCACTGTCGCGCTCGCCCGGCGGATCGAGCGCCGCAAAGCCGCCCGCGACAGCGGACGCCGTCTCGCGGGCCGCTGAGCCCGAGCGGACACCAGTTCCAGCACCCGCCTCTCCCCCCACCCAAGAAAGCAGTGCTGGCGGAGGCCCTTCGGGGCCTCCGGTTCCCTCCGCGCGCAACGCGGCCTATGATGGTCCGGTGCCGCCCCCCGGCACGCGAACACATCAAACCAGTGGAGGTAAACATGGCCGTTCTCAAAGTCATCGAACTGCTCGCGGATTCCGAGAAGAGCTGGAAGGACGCCACCGAGCAGGCGGTCGAGCAGGCAGCCAAGACCCTGAAGAACATCCGCTCGGTCTATATTCACGACCAGAGCGCGACCGTGGAGAACGGCAAGATCAAGAAATACCGGGTCAACGCCCGCATCACCTTCGAGGTCGAGGATTAGGGGCAGGCGGTCCAGGTCCGTCGCGGGCCTGGCCACGCCCTGCGCAGGCAGGGGTCCATACCAGTTCGACCCCGGGCCAGCGCCCGGGGTTTCGCATTTCTGCGGTGCCGGCGCTACTTGACCTTCGCCAGCCCTTCGGCGAGACCCGCAAGCGCGACCGGAATGGCGATGCCCAGCTCCGGGGTGTGGAAGATCGTGAACCAGGCTTCCTTGCCGGTCTTCAGCTTTTCCACGATCTCGGGCTGCAGCAGCGTCTCCGCGATGCAGCCCCGTCCCCCGACCACGGAGCACTTCAGATAGGGAATCTTGCCGAAGTCCTTGCCGTCCACGGCCATGCGCAGGCCGTAGGGGAGCAGCACGCCCACCGGCGCCACCACCCTCAGCAGCAGCCCCTTGTCGTCGGGGGCCTGCAGGAACACGATGTTGAGGCCCACATTGGGCCGTTCGGAATCGCTGACGTCCTGCGCCAGCAGGCAAATTTCCGCCGAGGCGCCGGGCGGCGTGTCGCAGCGCAGCTCCCAGGCGCCGAACTTGCCGCGGGCCTGCCCGTCCTGTGCCCCGGCGGGGCCGCACAGCGCCGCGGCCGCCATCGCCACCCCGGCGGCCATGCGGATGACCCTCGCCGACGCGCCGCCGCGTCTGCTGCTCGCTGTGTCCCTCATCCCGTCTCTCCGGTCGGCTCTGCGTTCCACGGGCCAGAATCGGCTGCATACCGAGGCCGTCTTACAGCGGTTCGGCGCAGCATTGAACCGTGATTTGGGCCAAATTCCGGTGAACCGCATGCGCCGCTCCTCAAGGCCGTCAGGAGGGTGCGCAGAGGGCGGAAAAACGCGAAGAAATGCCGCATAGGCAAACCAGACCATGATAGTTGCATAAGGTGAAACCATTGTGTTTGTCTGCGGCACGGTTTAGTCGTTCACTGCTGTAGTGGCGATTCCGATTGCGGTTCGGCCAAGCATCCGGATGTGGCGGCATTTGCCCAGCTCTCCCGCTTGTGAACGCCGGGCGGTTCAGGCTTCCGCCAGGAGGGCTGACACGCAGGTGAGGGGGCGATGCGCCGCATGCGGCCAAGAGAGATTTCTAAGGGAGCAGGACGAATGGGGAAGGGCCTTCAGGGACTTGCGACGGCGGTCTTGGCCGCGCTGGCGGTTGTGTTCGTGCCGGCCGCGGCAATGGCCGGCGAAGGTCAGCCATCGCCCTGGCAGATGAATTTCCAGGTCGGCGTCACCCCGATCGCCGACCAGATCCACCAGTTCCACAACTTCCTGCTGGTCATCATCACGGTCATCACTCTGTTCGTGCTCGCCCTGCTGATCTACGTGATGTTCCGCTTCAGCGAGAAGGCGAATCCCCGGCCGTCCCAGGTCACCCATCACACCTGGCTCGAAGTGGCCTGGACGGTTATCCCCGTGCTGATCCTCATCGTGATCGCCATCCCGTCCTTCCGCCTGCTCTTCGCCCAGTACAATTTCCCCAAGGCCGACGTCACCATCAAGGCGATCGGCAACCAGTGGTACTGGTCCTACGAGTACCCCGACCAGGACAACATGAGCTTCGACTCTGTGATGCTCGAGGAAAACGAGCTGAAGCCGGGCCAGCCTCGCCTGCTCTCCGTGGACAACGAGGTCGTGGTGCCGGTGAACAAGAACATTCACGTACTGGTGACCGCGAGCGACGTGATCCACAACTGGACCGTTCCCTCGCTTGGCGTGAAGATGGACGCGGTGCCGGGGCGCCTGCTCAAGACCTGGTTCCGGGCCGAGAAGCCCGGCATTTACTACGGGCAGTGCTCCGAGCTCTGCGGCTCCAAGCATGCGTTCATGCCGATAGCGGTGCGCGTCGTTAGCGACGAGGAGTTCGCGTCCTGGGTCGCCGGCCGCAAGAACGCTGATCTCGGGCCCGCGGGCGACGAAACGACGAAAGTGGCGGTCCGGCAGTAATTCCGGAGCAGGGGCAAGCGGCAGCATCGAAGCCGCATCGAGGATAACCGACTGAGGTAGGCAAGATGGCATACGGAGCTAAGGCAACCGCCCACGACGATCATCACGATCACACCCCGACCGGGTGGAAGCGTTGGGTCTATTCGACCAACCACAAGGACATCGGGACGATGTACCTGATCTTCGCCATCGTGGCGGGGCTGGTCGGTGGCACGCTCTCCGTCGGCATGCGCCTGGAGCTGCAGCAGCCCGGCATGCAGATCTTCGCCGATCCGCACATGTTCAACGTGTTCACCACCGCGCACGGCCTGATCATGGTGTTCTTCATGGTCATGCCCGCCATGATCGGAGGCTTCGGCAACTGGATGGTGCCGCTGATGATCGGCGCCCCCGACATGGCCTTCCCGCGCATGAACAACATTTCCTTCTGGCTGCTTCCGGCCGCCTTCGCGCTGCTGCTCATGTCGCTCTTCGTCGAGGGCGATTCCGGCGGCAAGGGCGTCGGCGCGGGATGGACGGTCTACGCCCCGCTGACCACATACGGCACGCCCGGGCCGGCGATGGACTTCGCCATCCTGTCCCTGCACATCGCGGGCGCGTCCTCGATCCTCGGCGCCATCAACTTCATCACCACCATCTTCAACATGCGCGCGCCGGGCATGACCCTGCACAAGATGCCGCTGTTCGTCTGGTCGGTGCTGGTCACGGCCTTCCTGCTGCTGCTGTCGCTGCCGGTGCTCGCGGGCGCCATCACCATGCTGCTGACCGACCGTAACTTCGGCACGGCGTTCTTCAACCCGGCCGGGGGCGGCGACCCGCTGCTCTACCAGCATCTGTTCTGGTTCTTCGGCCATCCCGAGGTGTACATCCTGATCCTGCCGGGCTTCGGCATGATCAGCCATATCGTGTCCACCTTCTCCAAGAAGCCCGTCTTCGGCTATCTCGGCATGGCCTACGCCATGGTCGCCATCGGCTTCGTCGGCTTCATCGTGTGGGCGCACCACATGTACGCCGCCGGCATCTCGGTGAACACGCAGGCCTATTTCGTGGCCGCCACCATGGTCATCGCGGTGCCAACGGGCGTGAAGATATTCTCCTGGATCGCCACCATGTGGGGCGGCTCCATCGAGTTCCGCACGCCCATGCTGTGGGCCATCGGCTTCATCTTCCTGTTCACCCTGGGCGGCGTCACCGGCGTGGTGCTGGCCAACGCGGGCGTGGACCGCGCCCTGCACGACACCTACTACGTGGTGGCGCATTTCCATTACGTGCTGTCGCTGGGCGCCGTCTTCGCCATCTTCGCGGGCTGGTACTACTGGTTCCCGAAGATGTCGGGCTACATGTACAACAGCATGATCGCCCGGGCGCATTTCTGGCTGACCTTCGTGGGCGTGAACCTGGTGTTCTTCCCGCAGCACTTCCTCGGCCTCGCCGGCATGCCGCGCCGCTATGTCGACTATCCCGATGCCTTCGCCGGCTGGAACATGGTATCGTCCTTCGGCTCCTATATCTCTGCCTTCGGCACCCTGGTGTTCGTCGTCGGCGTCATCGAGGCCTTCATGGCCAAGCGCGCCGTCGGCAAGAACCCGTGGGGCGTCGGCGCCACCACGCTGGAATGGACCCTGCCGTCTCCGCCGGACTTCCACTCCTACGAGAAGCTGCCGAAGATCAAGTAATCCACATGGGCCAAGCAATCATATGGGCACGGACGCCGGCCGGTCAGGCCGGCGTCCGGCTCTTGCGCAGGTGACCTGAACCGCGAAGATGTCGGACACGAGCTATCATATCGCCACTGGCCGTGGGCTTGCCGCCTCGACCGGCGGCAGCGTGGCCGATTACTTCGCGCTCATGAAGCCGCGCGTCATGTCTCTCGTGATCTTTACCGCGCTTACCGCCATTGTCTGCGCGCCGGGCGGCATGCATCCCGTCCTCGCCTTGGCGGCGCTGCTGTGCATCGCGGTCGGCGCGGGCGCGTCTGGCGCCCTGAACATGTGGTACGACGCCGATATCGACGCCGAGATGACGCGCACGGCCAACCGCCCGCTGCCGCGCGGCCGCATCACCCGCGAGGAAGCTTTCACCTTCGGCATGGTCCTGTCCGTGCTCTCGGTCGGCTGCCTCGGCATGCTCGTCAACTGGGCGTCGGCCGCCCTCCTGGCGCTCACCATAACCTTCTACGTGGTCATCTACACCATGTGGCTGAAGCGCCGCACGCCGCAGAACATCGTCATCGGCGGCGCCTCGGGGGCCTTCCCGCCCATGATCGGCTGGGCCGCCGCCACCGGTTCGCTCTCCATCGAGCCGCTGCTGATGTTCGCCATCATCTTCATGTGGACGCCGCCGCACTTCTGGGCGCTGGCTCTCTACCGCAGCCGCGACTACGCTCGCGCCGGCGTGCCCATGCTGCCGGTGGCCGCGGGCGATGCCGAGACGCGCCGCCAGATCCTGCTTTACAGCCTGCTCCTCGTGCCGCTGGCCTGCGCGCCGGCCTTCATCGGTTTCGGCGGCGCAGTCTACGCCGTGGCCTCGGTGCTGCTCGGCGCCATGTTCCTCTGGCTCGCCTTCGGCGTGTGGCGCGACGCCGGCAGGGGCGGCCAGGAACGCGCGGCCCGGCGGCTGTTCGCTTTCTCGATTTTCTATCTGTTCATGCTCTTCGCGGTGCTGCTGGCGGAGCATGCGGCCGCTCCCTTCCTGGGGCGGTGGACACTGGTATGAAGGACGACGATGAAAGACGTAAGCGCCAGCGCATGCGTTCCATTGCCATCGCATGGGCGCTCGTGGCGCTGGCCGTGCTGTTCTTCTTCGTCACCATCGTGCGGCTCGGCAACAATGTCGTGAACCGCCCGCTCTGAAAGGGATGACTGGACGCATGTCTGGGACCGGAAACCGGGACAAGGGGGACAAGGGGAAGCGCGCGGCTCCCGGGCGGCATGTCGTGCTCGCCCTGTCGCTCGCCGGCCTCGCCGCCGGCATGGTCGGCATGTCGTTCGCCGCCGTCCCGCTTTACCGCATCTTCTGCCAGGTCACCGGCTACGCCGGCACCACCCAGCGCGCCGAGACGGAGTCGCACACCACCGTCGACCGCAAGATCACCGTGCGCTTCGACGGCAACGTGTCGCGCGACATGCCCTGGCGCTTCCAGCCCGAGCAGCGCGAGGTCACGTTGAAGCTCGGCGAGAACGCGCTCGCCTTCTACAAGGCGACCAACCCGACCAGCTACACCACGACCGGCACGGCCACCTTCAACGTGACGCCCGAGATCATGGGCAGTTACTTCAACAAGATTCAGTGCTTCTGCTTCACCGAGCAGACGCTTGAGGCGGGCCAGAGCGTCGACATGCCGGTGACCTTCTATGTCGATCCGGAGATGCTCAAGGATCCGGACGCCAGGAACATTACCGAAATCACGCTGTCCTATACCTTCTTCCCCGTGCAGGAGCCGGTTGCGGCCGCGCCTGCCAGGAGCGCTGGTAGCGGGTCGTAGGACGCAACAATCAACACGCCGGCCGCTGCGCCGGCTTCTGGGGGACCAACGGAGCGAGACAATGGCTGACGCGCACACCAAGCAGCACGATTACCACCTTGTGGATCCGAGCCCCTGGCCGGCGGTCGGCGCTCTGAGCGCCTTCATCATGGCCGTCGGGGCGATCATGTATTTCATCTCCCGCAAGGAAGGCGATCCGCAGCTCCTCTACGTGGTTCCCGGATTCGTCCTGGTGCTGGGAACGATGATCTTCTGGTGGCGCGATGTCATCCGCGAGGCCGAGCACGAGGGCCATCATACCCCGGTGGTGCAGCTTCACCTGCGCTACGGCATGATCCTGTTCATCGCTTCCGAGGTGATGTTCTTCGTCGCCTGGTTCTGGGCCTATTTCGACGTCGCCCTGTTCCCCGGCGCCGCCGAGCAGGTCGCCCGCACCGAACTGACCGGCGGCCAGTGGCCCCCCGTCGTTACCGAGGACGGCCGCTTTCTCGGCACCTTCGACCCCTGGGACCTGCCGCTGGTGAACACGCTGATCCTGCTCACCTCGGGCACCACCGTGACCTGGGCCCATCACGCCCTGCTGCATGACGACCGCAAGGGTGTCATCTGGGGCCTGACGCTCACCATCATCCTGGGCGCGCTGTTCACCGCCTGCCAGGCCTTCGAATATGCCCATGCCGGCTTCCAGTTCGCCGACCACATCTATGGCTCCGTCTTCTTCATGGCCACCGGCTTCCACGGCTTCCATGTGCTGGTCGGAACCATCTTCCTGATCGTGGTGCTGTTCCGCGCGCTGGCCGGGCATTTCACGCCGAAGCATCATTTCGGCTTCGAGGCGGCGGCCTGGTACTGGCACTTCGTCGACGTGGTGTGGCTGTTCCTGTTCGTCTGCATCTATGTGTGGGGCGCCGGTGCGCCCGCGCCCGGCCACTGACGCCGCCGCCGCCGCGCCGCCGGCCCGGCAACGACAATCCGAAGGGGGTGGCCACGGGCCGCCCCCTTTTTGCTGACGCAGAGCATTGGAGCTCCGATGACCGAACCCGCAGCCGTTTCTCCCTGGATCGCCGGCCTGACCGGCAGTTGTCCCCGCTGCGGCAAGGGCAGGCTGTTCGATGGCTTCATGCACTCGCGCAAGGCATGCGGAAGCTGCGGGCTCGACTTCGGCTTCGCCGATACCGGCGATGGCCCGGCGGTGTTCATCATTCTCTTCGCCGGTTTCATCGTCACCACATGCGCCCTCGTGGTGGAGGTGATCTGGCAGCCGCCATACTGGGTCCACGCGGCCCTGTGGCTGCCGCTCGTGCTGATCCTGTGTATCGGCATGCTGCGTCCCTTCAAGGGGGTTCTGTTCGCCCTGCAGTACCACCACCGCGCCCGGGAAGGGCAGCTTGCCGATGACTCACGCTGAGAGTCGGGGAGGGGCGTCCATGACCCGCCGGCTCGTCGCCGCCAGCGGCTTTTCCCTCGTCGCCTTTGTCATCCTCGTCGGGCTCGGCGCATGGCAGATGCAGCGCCTGCACTGGAAGGAAGACCTCATCGCCCGCATGGAAAAGCAGGCGAAGGCCGATCCCGTGGAACTCAACGACGCACTGGTGCACTGGGGCGAGCGGGGCGAGGCGGAATACCTGCGGGTGCACGTTCAGGGCGCCTTCCTGCACGACAAGGAACTGCATCTCTACGACATCCGCGACGGCGCGCCGGGCTGGCGCATCATCACCCCGCTGGACACCGACGATGCTCAGATCGTGCTGGTGGACCGGGGCTTCGTGCCCGACCGCCTCAAGGACCCGGCGGCCAGGGCGCAGGGCCAGGTCGGGGGCGAGGTGTCGCTCACCGGCGCTGTTCGCGCTCCGGCGTCCGAACAGGGGCAGTTCACCCCGGACAACGAGCCCGCGGCCAATATCTGGTACTGGCGCGATCTGGAGCGCATGGCGGAGAGCGCGCTCGACCCCGAGCAGCGCACCAGCCTGGTGCCCTTCTTCGTGGAGATGCGCGATCCTGCCCCCCCCGGCGGCTGGCCGAGGCCCCATGTGGCCGTGCCCCGGCTCTCCAACCGCCATCTGGAATACGCCCTCACATGGTTTGGGCTGGCCGCGGTTCTGGTGGTCATGTATGTCCTGTTTCTCCGGGCCAATCTGAAGCGGGACTCCGGTCAACCTTGACCGGCCGTGCGGCTTGCGGAGGCCCGCTCCGCCGACTACCGTCCCTGCGGTCGGCAGGGCGGAAAGCGAGGTTTTCTGGTGCGTTACGTCAGCACGCGCGGCACAGCGCCCATACTGGGCTTCGAGGACGCGATGCTCGCGGGCCTGGCCCGCGACGGCGGCCTCTACGTGCCCGAGGCGTGGCCCGCCATGTCTCCCGGCGATATCGCGGCCCTCGCGGGGATGTCCTATGCCGCGGCCGCCGCCCGGGTCATGCAGCCTTTCGTGGAGGACGACATCCCTCAGGCCGAGTTCGCCCGCATCACCGATGCCGCCTACGCCACTTTCTCCCACAAGGCCGTCGCTCCCCTGGTCCAGCTCGCCCCCAACCAGTGGCTGCTTGAGCTGTTCCACGGGCCCACGCTTGCCTTCAAGGACGTGGCCATGCAGCTTCTCGCCCGCCTCATGGACCGGGCGCTGGAACGCCGTGGCCGGCGTGTGACCATAGTCGGCGCCACCTCCGGCGACACCGGCGGCGCGGCCATCGAGGCCTTCCGCGGCAGGGACAGCATCGACATCTTCATCCTGCACCCCCATGGCCGGGTGAGCGACGTGCAGCGGCGCCAGATGACCTCCGCGCCCGAGGCGAATGTGCACAACATCGCCGTGGAAGGGACCTTCGACGACTGCCAGACCATCGTGAAGTCGCTGTTCAACGACCTGGCCCTGCGCGACCGCCTGTCGCTCGCCGCCGTCAACTCCATCAACTGGGCCCGCATCATGGCCCAGACGGTCTACTATTTCACCGCCGCCGCCGCCCTCGGCGCCCCCCACCGGGAACTGAGCTTCTCGGTGCCGACGGGAAATTTCGGTGATATTTTCGCGGGTTACGTGGCCAGGAAAATGGGACTCCCGATCCATCGCCTCGTAATCGCCACGAATATAAATGATATACTCGTCCGCGCCCTCCACAGCGGCCGATACGAGTCGCGGGACGTCGTCGCCACGTCGAGCCCGAGCATGGACATTCAGATTTCGAGCAATTTCGAACGGCTGGTATTCGAGGCCTGCGGCCGCGACGCGGGCCATGTGCGCTCGCTCATGGACGGCTTCGCGAAGTCCGGGCATTTCACCTTGTCCCGCAATATCCTGGACGCCATGGGCGGCCTGTTCGATGCCCGCAGCGCCGACGAGGCCGCGACCGCCGCCACCATCGCCCGCGTGGCGCAGGAGACGGGCTACATCGCCGACCCCCATACCGCGGTTGGCCTGTATGCGGCCCGGCAGGAAGAAGCTGGCGTGCCCGTCGTGACCCTCGCCACCGCTCACCCGGCCAAGTTTCCCGAGGCCGTCGCGCGCGCCTGCGGCCTCGAGCCGGCCCAGCCCGGGCGCCTGCGCGCCGTCATGACCGCCAGGGAGCGCTACGAGGT
>JBFWSL010000089.1:0-12055 GCA_050248375.1 Hyphomicrobiales bacterium
CACAGGATCTGGCGCAGTTGCAGGACAAGCTGCCGCCGTTCCCCATGAACGAGGCGAAGGAAGTGATCCGCGCCGAGCTCGGCTCCCCGGTGGAGGAGCTGTTCGAGGAATTCGGCCCGCCGGTGGCGGCGGCGTCCATAGCCCAGGTGCACAAGGCGCGCGTCAGGGACGGCGCGGGCGGATCGACGCCGGTGGCGGTGAAGGTGCTGAGGCCCGGCATCCGGTCGCGCTTTCGCAAGGACCTGGACTCCTTCTTCATGGCGGCGCGCATGGTGCAGGCCATGCACGAGCCGTCCAGGCGGCTGCGCCCGGTGGCGGTGGTGGAGACGCTGGCGCGCTCGGTCGAGATCGAGATGGACCTGCGCATGGAGGCGGCCGCCATCTCCGAAATGGCGGAGAACACCGCCAGGGACGAAGGCTTCCGGGTGCCGAAGGTGGACTGGACGCGCAGCGCCGAGCAGGTGATGACGCTGGAATGGATCGAAGGCACGCCGATCGCCGACAGGCAGGCGCTGGAGAAGGCCGGACACGATCCGAAGGAGACCGGCACGCTGCTCATCCGCAGCTTCCTGCGCCACGCCATGCGCGACGGCTTCTTTCACGCGGACATGCATCCGGGAAACCTGTTCGTGGACGCGCAGGGGCGCATCGTGGCGGTGGACTTCGGCATCATGGGCCGGCTGGGGCCGATGGAGAAGCGCTTCCTCGCCGAGATCCTCTACGGCTTCATCACGCGGGACTACCGCCGCGTATCGCAGGTGCATTTCGACGCGGGCTACGTGCCCCGGCACCATTCGGTGGAGCAGTTCGCCCAGGCGTTGAGGGCCATCGGCGAGCCGCTGATGGACCGCGCGGCGGAAGACATTTCAATGGCGCAACTGCTCGGCCAGCTCTTCCGCTACACGGAAGTCTTCGACATGCAGACGCAGACGCAACTGCTGCTGCTGCAGAAGACCATGGTGGTGGTCGAGGGCGTGGCGCGCTCGCTCGATCCCCGGCTCAACATGTGGAACACGGCGGAGCCGGTGGTGAAGGAGTGGATGGACTCCCAGTTCGGCATGGAGGGCCGCCTGCAGGAAGCCGCCGAAGGAGCCGGGCAGGTGGGCCATTTCGTCGGCGAGATTCCGAAGCTGCTCGGCCGCGCCGAGAGGGCCGCGACCGCCTTCTCGCATATGGCCGAGGAGGGGCTCAGGCTCGACGGCTACACCATCGAGCGGCTGGCCGAGGCGCAGGCGCGCCGGGGCCGGCTGTCGCGCATCGGCATCTGGATCGGCGCGATTTCCCTGGCGCTGATCGCGATCTCGCTGCTGAGCTGATCAGCCGGTCAGCGGCCCGGAAGGGCGCCGGCCGAGGCCTTGTGCAGGATCGGCCTTTCCACCGCGGGGGCGGGGCGGACCGCGCGGCCGATCGCCTCGGCCATGAGCGCGCCGAGGCAGCGGTAGCCTTCGTCATTCTGGTGGAAACCGTCGGGCGAAAGCATATCGGCGATGCGGTACTGCTCGGAACTGACAAGATGCTGCATGATGGCGTAGCGGCGCATGAGCGGCACTTCCTGCTCGCCCGAGATGTCGGCGAGCGCGGAAACGAACCTGCCATAGGCGGGCAGAGCGGCGGACTTCGGGTAGAACTGCTGGTCGAGCAGCACCACGTCGGCATCCGCGCCGCGCAGCAGCTTCAGCCCTTCGAGCACCTCGCCGCGGAACGCATCGAGGGCGACGCCGCGCAGGGGATCGTTGACGCCGGTCTGCCAGATGACGAGTTGCGGCTTCAAGGGCAGCACCTGCTTGCCGATGCGGGCGACCATGTCGCCGGCGAGCTGGCCGCCGATGCCCATGTTGACGACACTGATGGACTTGCCAGGGAAGCGCTTGCGCAGTTCCGCCTCCAGCCGGGCGGGATAACAGGCCTGCTTGCTGGAGGCGCCCGCGCCCTGCGTGCTGGAGGACCCGAGCGCCACGATGGTGACAGGCTCGCCGTCAGCGAGAGCGGCGGCGAGATGGGGCAGATCGCCGCCAATGGCCACCAGTTCGGCGGGCGCGCGGCACGGATCGTCGTTGCCCGCCCATGCGGCCGGCGTCATCAGGCCTGACCCGCCGTAGACGATCGCGAGGAAGACAAGGAAGGCCGCGGCGCCTGGCGCGCCCCGGCGGATGCGCGCAGCTTGCGCTCGCGCTTGCGTTTCTCCAAAACCCATGCCGCTCCCACCATCGCGCCGATACCGGCGACCGTTACCGCGAATTGCAGACCGAAACCTGCCCCGGTCTGCCTGAGGACGATCCATCCGGCGAAGGACAGCAGCGTCCCGAAGCAGAAGACCTCGAGCGAGTGACGGCCCGGCCAGGCAAAAGCCTCGGCGAGGGGTGTCTGCAGCCACTCGGTCCGCGGGCGGACCAGATGGTCGATCACGCAGGCAAGCGCAAGAAGATGCAGGACGCGCCACAGGGACAGGTACGACTTGTCCATGTGACCAAGCAAACTGGCGGAAATGAGGCGGCTTTCCCCGAGACCCGGAATCGCCGTCCAGGGCGCGTTCATGACCAGGGCAAAGACGAGATAGGCGGATGCCGCCGCGATGACCCAGCCCGGCGCCCGCCATTGACGCACGCCGAGACTGTCGGCGGCAACCGCGCCGATGGCGAAGAGGAACTGCCAGGCGAAGGGGTTGAAGACCCAGCCGGTGACCTCGAGCGTGCTCGGCAGGTTTATCGGCCACAGGTTGGCGGCGAGCCAGATGAGAAACGACACGGACAGCGCCAGCCAGCGGTCTATGCGGATGAGCAGGTAGAGCACCGGAAACCAGGCCAGCAGCGCGATGTAGAGCGGCAGGATGTTGAGCAGGTTGGGTTGGTGCACCAGCGACAGCGACTGCGCCAGCGCCCTGCCGGGGGTGAGGATGAACTCCCACATGCCGATATTGTTCAGGTAGGCGGGATCGCCGAACCTCTGCGCGGCCGTGACCAGCAGCGCGAAGCTCAGCGCCAGCACGCCGAGATGCCAGTAGTAGATCTCGAAGATGCGCCGGCCGACGCGCATGGAGCCGTCGATGAAGCCGCGGCGCTCGAAGGCGCGGGAGTAGGCGAGCATGGCGGAGTAGCCGGCGAGGAAGACGAAGACCTCGGCGGCGTCGCTGAAGCCGAAGTTGGAGAACGTCAGCCGCGACAGGGTGTTACCCGGGATGTGATCGATGAAGATCATGATCAGCGCGAGCCCCCGGAAGAAGTCGATGCGCAGGTCGCGCTGCGGCGGCGCCTTGATTGTGTGTTCCACGCTTCCGGCCTCCCCAAGATTCCTTGTCCCGCTCCGCTGCCTGCATGGGTAATGTGCGGGAAACGGGATGGGTTCCACCCGTGGAAGGCTCAAATTTGGAATTCCGAGCAATGGGTCAGATTGTTCGTCAGAAAAGATATTTACGGCAATATTTCATATGGTGTAATTTCGTGCGATGAAACTTTCTGAATGGCTGGAAATTTCCGGCAATTCCGCCAAGGTTCTTGCGCAAAAGGCAAGCACCACCGAGGCGACCATCAGCCGTCTCAGGCATGGCCGCATGCAGCCCTCGCTGGAACTGGCCCGCCGCATCGCCGAGGCCACCGGCGGGGCCGTGACCGCAAACGACTTCGCAGCGGGCGCGGCGGCGGAGCCGGGCGGCAGCCTCGCCGGGCGCAAGGTCCTGCTGATCATCGGCGGCGGTATCGCGGCCTATAAATGCCTCGACCTGATCCGTCGGCTGCGCGAACGCTCGGCGGCAGTGCGCGTGGTGATGACGAGGGCCGCGGAGGCTTTCGTGACGCCGCTATCGGTGGGCGCGCTCGCGGGCGAGGCGCCCTTCACCGACCTATTCGACGCGAAATCGGAGTTCGACGTCGGCCACATACGGCTGGCGCGCGATGTGGACGTGGTCGTGGTGGCGCCGGCCACCGCCGACCTGATGGCGCGCATGGCCTGCGGCCAGGCGGGCGACCTCGCCACCGCCGTGCTGCTGGCGACAGGCGCGCCGGTGCTGATCGCCCCGGCCATGAACCCGCATATGTGGCGCGCGCCCGCCACCCAGCGCAATCTCGCCCGTCTTATCGAGGACGGCATCCATGTGGCCGGTCCCAATAGCGGCGAAATGGCGGAAGCGGGGGAAAGCGGGCCGGGCCGCATGGCCGAGCCGCTGGAGATCGTGGCCGCGCTCGAGCGCCTCGGCGGCACATCCGCGAACCAGCCGCTCGCGGGCCTGCATGTGCTGGTCACCTCCGGCCCGACCCATGAGCCCATCGACCCGGTGCGCTATATCGCCAACCGCTCGTCGGGGCGGCAGGGCCATGCCATCGCCTCGGCCGCCGCGCGGCTCGGCGCGCGGGTGACCCTGGTGAGCGGCCCGGTGCAACTGGCCGATCCAGAGGGCGCCAGGACGGTGCATGTGGAAACGGCCGAGCAGATGCTCGAGGCGGTGAACGCGGCGCTGCCGGCCGATATCGGCGTGTTCGCGGCGGCGGTGGCGGACTGGCGCATGCCGTCCATGGCGCCGGAGAAGCTCAAGAAGACCGGCCCGGCGCAGGAGTTGACGCTGGAACTGGTGCAGAACCCGGATATCCTGAAGACCATCGGCCACGGCGCCGGACGGCCCCCGCTGGTGATCGGCTTCGCGGCGGAGACGGAGAACGTGGTGGCGTTCGCCAGGCAGAAGCGTATCGCCAAGGGATGCGACTGGATCGTCGCCAACGACGTATCGCCGGAAACCGGCATCATGGGAGGCGGCAGCAACACGGTGCATCTGGTGATGGAGGACAGCGTGGAGGACTGGCCGGAACTGGCCAAGGAAGACGTGGCCGACCGGCTGATGCGCCGCGCGGGCGAGGAGATACGGGGGCGCGGGCCGGAGACGGCCCGGTGAGCGCGGCCGCGCCCCGCATCGCCATCCGGCGGCTTCCGCATGGAGAGGGGCTGCCGCTGCCCGCCTACCAGACGGCGGGGGCGGCGGGCATGGACATCGCCGCCGCGCTCGGAGCCGACGAGGTTCTGACGCTGGCGCCCGGCGAGCGCGCCCTGGTGCCCAGCGGCTTCGCCATGGCGCTGCCGCAAGGACACGAGGGACAGGTCAGGCCCCGCTCGGGACTGGCGCTGAAGCATGGCGTGACCGTGCTCAACGCGCCCGGCACCATCGACGCGGATTACCGCGGCGAGGTGAAGGTGCTGCTGGTGAACCTGGGCACGGAGCCGTTCGAACTGCGGCGCGGCGACCGCATGGCGCAGCTCGTGGTGCAGCCGGCGCCGCAGGCGGTGCTGACGGAAGCCGCCGACCTGGAAGCGAGCGCGCGGGGCGCGGGCGGCTTCGGCTCGACGGGAACCGGCTAGCGATCCGGCCCTTGCTGGCCCGGGCAGGCAAGTTGCGCTAGGACTCATGTCCATGAAGCTGACGAAGGAAGAGATCGACCGCTACAAGCGGCATCTGGTGCTGCGCGACGTGGGCGGGCAGGGCCAGCAGAAGCTGAAGGACTCCCGGGTGCTGGTGATTGGCGCGGGCGGTCTCGGCTCGCCGGTGCTTCTCTACCTGGCGGCGGCCGGCGTCGGCACCCTCGGCGTCATCGACGACGACCATGTGTCGCTCGACAACCTGCAGCGGCAGGTGATCCACGACACGGCCCATGTGGGAGCGCCCAAGACCGCGAGCGCGGCGGAGGCCATCGCGCGGCTGAACCCGCATGTGAAGGTGGTCGAGCACCGGGAACGCCTGACGGCGGACAACGCCATCGCCATCATCTCGCAGTACGACATCGTGGCGGACGGCTCGGACAACTTCGCCACGCGCTATCTCGTCAACGACGCCTGCTATCTCGCCAGGCGCCCGCTGGTGTTCGCCGCGCTGGGCCCGTTCGACGGCTATCTGACAACCATCCGCGGCCATGAGACGGGGCCCGACGGCAAGCCCTGGCCGAACTACCGGTGCATCTTCCCCGAACCGCCGCCGCCGGGCACGGTGGCGAATTGCTCCGAGGCGGGTATCCTGGGAGCGGTGGCCGGCGTCATGGGAACGCTGCAGGCGCTGGAGGTCCTCAAGGAACTGATCGGCATCGGCGACAGCCTGGCCGGGCGGCTGCTGATCTACGACGCGCGGGCCTGCCGCTTCGAGCAGGTGCGCGTTTCCTGGGACCCCGAGAACCCGCTCAGCGGCGAGGCCCCCACCATCCATGACCTGTCCATTCACAAGGCCGCGCCGGCGGAAGTCTGCGAAAGCTGAGAAAGGGCAAGCGCCGCCGGCCCGCAGCGGCGGACCAGCGGCGCCGTCTGGCGCGGGGCGGAATGGCTATGCCGCCGCGCCGTTCCGTGAAGAACCGCCGCGGCCGGACCATTCCGGCAGATAGAAGGGCGACTCGCCGCCATCGGCGCGGCGCAGGCGCTCGGTGACGCCGAAGACCTTCCATATGACGATGGCCGCTCCGAAGAAGAGCACGGCGGACAGCATGATGGCGTAGAGCGCGTTCATGCCGGCGTTGGTGAAGCCGTTTATCAGAAAGCCGATGGCAAAGACGATGCCGATGGCGATCAGGTTGGCGGCGATGGCCTCCATGCCGCCGCGGCGGAGCAGCGCCGGACGATGCTCGTTGCGGAAGGCGAGGAGGACGAAAGGAATGCCGGCGGCGACGCAGACCATGAAGATCAGCTCCGCCAGCACGGTGACGATGGTAAGCATGGGAAATCAACCTCCGGATTGCCCGCGCGCGCCGCGGCGGCTTGCGCCGTCCAGGCAGAACGCGGACTTGCAATTGTCTGTCGGGAATATCGCCCGTTCGGCGCCGGCGGCGCGCAGACGCTCACGCGGGCGGAGCGCGCGGGCGGAAGCGGAGCGTGTACGCAGGAGCGACAGGTCCGGGCGGGGACAGGACGGGCGGCACCCCGGCCATAGCCGTCGCGGCCAAGACCGGCCAATCGGAATGAGGAATGCCGGGCAGATCGCCGCCATGGCCGCCGGCCGCCGTATCGGCCGCGCGGTTCCAGCGCGGGGACCGGTGATCGTGCCTCAGGGCGAACTTGCCGCCATCGACCCGGTAGGCTTCCTGCAGAGGCGGCGGAACGCGGATGGCCGAGCCGCCCGGCATGTGGCTGGCGGCGGCGCGCACCGACATGCTCGCGGCCGGCGCGTGGCCGCAAGCCAGCAATGCCCATACGCCGAAGGCCGCCGCGAGCAGGGCGGCGAGGGTCAGGCCGGGTCTGTAGAAACGTGCAGGCCGCATTGGGCCTGACCTCCAGATGCAAGCCACCGGCCTCGCCCGGTTTGCCCGGAACGGCAAGGCAGGTATTGCCTGTTTTCTCAGTCACCCAACATAGGCAGGGGTTGACGGGCACGCAAGGGAGTGGCCCAACCCGATGACCGGTCCCGCCCGCTTACGCAGGGCAACGAGGCGGTTCCTTCGCGGGGCCGCTTGCGCTAGATTGCGGTCACACCGGGGCCTGTCGCAGATGAGGAGTCTGCCGATGCCGTCTCGCATTATCATTCCCGCCTCCATCATCATCGCGCTCGGGCTTGCGGCCGCCGGATGGCTCGCCGGCCGCGGGCTCGTGGAAAGCCGTCTCGGCCACAGGACGGTTCTGGTGAAGGGCTTCTCGGAGCGCGTGGTAAAGGCCGATCTCGGCTTCTGGCCGATCCGCTTCACCGTCTCCGGGCCGACGCTGGAAGAAGCGCGGCGGCGGCTCGACGCCGCGGAAGGGGCGGTCGAGTCCTACCTGGAGAAGCACGGCTTCAAGGCGGGCGACCGCGAGGTGCAGAACATCCAGGTCGAGGACCGCAAGTCCGGCTACAACTCGAACAATGTGGACGAGGACAACCGCTTTGTCCTGACCGAGGACATCATCGTGCGCTCGGGCAACGTGGACGGCCTGGCGGCGGCGGCGCGCAACATCGGCGACCTGATCCGCGCCGGGGTGGTGCTCACCTCCGACCAGTACAATTCCGGCCCCTCCTTCGTGTTCACCAACCTCAACGACCTGAAGCCGGAGATGCTCACGGAGGCGACCAAGCGGGCGAGGGAGTCCGCGGAGCAGTTCGCGCGGGAATCCGGCTCGACCGTCGGCGCCATCTTCGACGCCAACCAGGGGCTGTTCACCATCGGCCCGGCGATCGAGATTCCCAACGAGCGTGGCGACAAGCAGGTGGAGAAGCTCGTCCGGGTGGTGACGACGATCACCTATTTCCTGAAGGATTAGGCACAGGTGGATGGCTGGACCCCGGGTCTGCGCCCGGGGTTTCGATCCCCGCATTTCCCCATGCCTGCCGAAACCCCGGCGAAAGCCGGGGTCCAGGGCGGCATGGACCCCGGGCCTTCGCCGCGCCGAAGGGGCTTCGGCCCCGCAGGCAGGTCACGCCCGGGGTTTCGCCCGAAGAGGCCTCCCCCGATGGGCACCTCGGACGGCGAAAGACAACCCGTAGAAGGAAGCTCAGAACATCGCCGCGTGGACGCGGTCCGGCGGGGCGTGGCCGTCGAGGAAGGTCTTGATGTTGATGATGACCTTCTCGCCCATGTCGATACGGCCTTCCAGGGTGGCCGACCCCATGTGGGGCAGCACCACCACGCGGTCGCTCTGCAGCAGCTTGGGATTGACGGCCGGCTCGTGCTCGAACACGTCGAGGCCCGCGCCCGCGATCTCCTCGTTCTCGATCATGCGGGCCAGCGCGTTCTCGTCGATGACCTCGCCACGGGCGGTGTTGACCAGATAGGCCGAGGGCTTCAGCAGCTTCAGGCGCCGGGCCGAAAGCAGGTGATAGGTGGCGGGGGTGTGCGGGCAGTTGACCGAGATGATGTCCATGCGGGCCAGCATCTGGTCGAGGCTTTCCCAGTAGGTCGCCTCCAGCTCCTTCTCCACCTCGGGCGATACGCTGCGGCGGTTGTGATAGTGGATCTGCAGGCCGAAGGCACGGGCGCGGCGGGCGACAGCCTGACCGATGCGGCCCATGCCGATGATGCCCAGCCGCTTGCCCCAGATGCGGTGGCCCAGCATCCAGGTGGGCGACCATCCGGGCCACTTGTTGTCGTGGCTCTTCAGGTAGGCCGTGCCCTCCGCGAGGCGGCGCGGCACCGCCAGGATCAGCGCCATGGTCATGTCGGCGGTGTCCTCGGTCAGCACGCCGGGCGTATTGGTGACGATGATGCCTCGGTTGCGGGCGGTGGCGAGGTCGATGTTGTCGACGCCGGTGCCGAAGTTGGCGATCAGGCGGAGCTGGTCGCCCGCCTGACTGAGCACGGCGGAATCGATGCGGTCGGTGACGGTGGGAACGAGAACCTCGGCCTTCTTGACCGCGGCGATGAGCTCGTCGCGCGTCATGGCATGATCGTCGATGTTCAGGGTGGCGTCGAACAGCTCGCGCATGCGGGTTTCGACAACGTCGGGCAGACGCCTCGTGACGATGACTTTCGGCTTCCCCGAACCCATGGTTCGCCTCGCGACTGTTGCTTTTTGCGCAGTGGGGCCGGTCGTTCCCGGGCCGTGCGGCGGTGCCGCTCTGTCTAACAGATGGGCGAGGGCAAAACAAAGCGCGTTATTGGCCCGGTTGGCCACGATCCCTTCACCTTTTGGGCGGAAGCTTGAACCGGCTGGCGCTTCGGGCGATCTATCGTCCAGGGGATATTCGGCGCCGGGCAGGGGAAACATGCGGCCACTGGCACACTTGGTTGTTCTGGCACTGTGCGCGGGCATGGCCGCGAGCGCAGCCGCGCAGGGCGCGACGCCGCGCTCGGGCGCCAGCGGGCTGCCGGTGCCGCGCTTCGTCAGCCTGAAATCGGACCGGGTCAACGTGCGCAAGGGTCCCAGCACGGAGCATCCGGTGGCCTGGGTGTTCAACCGCGCGGGCCTGCCCGTCGAAGTGATCGCGGAGTTCGACAACTGGCGGCAGGTGCGCGACAGCGAAGGCACGGAAGGATGGGTGTTCCACTCCCTGCTTTCGGGCCGGCGCACGGCGCTGGTGATGCCCTGGGCCAGGGACGGGCAGACCGTTCCGCTGCATGAGAACCGTTCCGACGGCAGCGACACGGTGGCGCGGCTGGAACCGGGCGTGCTCGGCAGCGTGCTCGGCTGCGACGGCAAATGGTGCCGCTTCTCGGTGGACGCGGTGTCCGGGTGGATCGCGCAGGAAACCCTGTGGGGCGTCTACAAGAACGAGAAGGTGGAGTAGCGGCACTGTTCGCTGCGTTGCAGCTCGCCTGGAACCCGGGGCACGGCATCGGACCCTATACGGACCCCGGGTCTTCGCCCGGGGTTTCGCATTTCTTCCTGCCCCTCGCTCTCTCGCGAAACCCCGGACGTGGTCCGGGGTCCGCTGCAGCGATCTAGAAGATTGGCCTGGAGGCCGGTCCTACTTGCGCTCGACCAGGCGGACCAGCACGTCGACGCGCGAGATCTCCATGCCGGCGGGCGGCTTGGGCAGCCCCTGCACGAGCAGGCCGCTGTCGGTCGGGATGTCGAGGAGCTTGCCGTCGCGCTCGCAGAAGAAATGATAGTGGTTGGACGTGTTGGTGTCGAAATAGGTCTTCGACCCCTCCACGGCCACCTCGCGCAGCAGGCCCGCCTCGGTGAACTGGTGGAGCGTGTTGTAGACGGTGGCGAGCGAGACCGGCACGGCATGGCCGATGGCCTCCTCGTGCAGCGCCTCCGCGGTGAGGTGGCGGTCGCCCTTGCTGAACAGCAGGGCTGCCAGGGCCAGGCGCTGGCGCGTCGGCCTGAGGCCGGCCTTTACCAGCAGATCGCGGGCATGTTCCTGGGCGTCCTGCGTCATTGTGGGTTGACCTTTGCTGCGTGACTCGTCATTCCGGCTGCCAAATATATTGGGTTGGGGAGAGTCCTGCAACTTGACCGTTCAAGAACAGTTGACGCACCCTTGAACGGGAGGCGCCGCCGGCCTTTTGACGGCGGAGCGAGTGTGTTAGTAACGGGCGCTTCGCAGGGAAACGGTTCAGGTACAACGAAGAGGTGCAATGTCGGACAGGAAGTCGAGCTTTGACTATGAGGCGCTGCTGGCCTGCGCGCGCGGGGAGCTGTTCGGCCCCGGCAACGCGCAGCTTCCGCTGCCCCCGATGCTGATGTTCGACCGGATCCTGCGGATCTCCGAGACCGGGGGCGAGCATGGGCAGGGCGAGGTGGTGGCCGAGCTCGACATCAAGCCGGACCTCTGGTTTTTCCCTTGTCATTTCAAGGGGGACCCGGTGATGCCGGGTTGCCTGGGGCTGGACGCCCTGTGGCAGATGCTCGGCTTCTTCCTCGGCTGGCTCGGCGCGCCCGGAAAGGGCCGCGCGCTCTCCGTCGGCGAGGTCAAGTTCAGCGGTATGGTGGTGCCCACGGTAAAGAACCTGCAATATGTGGTGACGCTGAGGAAGGTGATCCGGCGCAAGTTCACGCTGGGCATCGGCGACGGCGTGCTGCTGGCCGACGGCCAGGAGATCTACAATGCCAAGGACCTCAGGGTCGGCCTTTTCGAGGCCACCGGAGGAGAGGCCGCTCCGGCCGGGGCCTGAGCGGCAAGGTGTGCCAATCCAGAAATCCGGCGCGGCGGGGTGGCGGCGTCCTCGGACCAAGAAGGATTAGTTGAATGAGACGGGTCGTCGTAACCGGGATGGGCATCGTGTCGTCCATCGGCAACAACGCCCAGGAGGTGCTTGCCTCGCTCAGGGAGGCCAAATCCGGCATCGTCAAGGCCGACGACTACGCACGCCTCGGATTCCGCTGCCAGGTGCACGGCGCGCCCCGGCTGGACTGGGAAGAGGTGATCGACCGCAAGGTCCGCCGCTTCATGGGCGCGGGCGCGGCCTGGAACTACCTTTCGATGGAGCAGGCGATCCGCGACGCGGGGCTCGAGGAGAAGGACGTCTCCAACGAGCGCACCGGCCTGATCATGGGCTCCGGCGGACCCTCCACCAAGGCTATCGTGCAGGCCGCCGACGTCACCCGCTCCAAGGGTCCGAAGAAGGTGGGCCCCTTCGAGGTGCCGAAGTCCATGTCGAGCACCAACTCGGCGACGCTGGCGACGCCGTTCAGGATCAAGGGCGTCAACTATTCCATCTCGTCGGCATGCTCCACGTCGGCG
>JBFWSL010000090.1:0-11964 GCA_050248375.1 Hyphomicrobiales bacterium
CGGCGCCGAGCTGGAGGCCGCTGAAGGTCTCCGAACGGGAACCGCCGCCCGCGCCCGCCACCGGCAGGTCGAACTCGGCGAAGCCGGCGCCGATCATGCCGAAGAGCTGGGTCTGCGGCGACACCAGCACGCCGATGCGTCCGCGCACGCCGAGCAGCCATTCCATGCTCGCGGAGACCGAGTTCACGCCGAAGGCCTGGGTGTCGTCCACGTCGGCGCCGACGATGTCGGCCTCCACGCCGAACACGTAGTTGCCGGTCTGACGGCTCCAGCCCAGGATGCCGCCGCCCACCACTCCGTCGGGCTCCACATTGAACTTGCCCGCCGGCGCGGTGAAATCCATGTCGGTATAGGCGTAGCCGAGCACGCCGCCAACATACCAGCCGTTCCAGTAGCTCAGGGCCGGAGGCGGCGCATCATACCGGGCGGCGGGCTTGTAGGTGTTGATATCGGCCGCGTTGGCGGCGAAGGACGCGGCCGCGCTGGCCACGAAAGCCGCGACATACATCGCGGCGCGCAAGACATAACTGGACATGACTGAACCCCTGCATTCACTGGCGGCGCCTCATCCCCGGGCACCGCACTCCCGACCCTAAGGACATTTCCTTACGAATCGTTACCTGCGGGGTAGGGTTACCCTGCGCCAACATCGCGAACGGTAAACCGGACGTTAACGGCGCGGCGGCCCGCCAGGAAAGCGGGCCGCAAGCTGACGGACCGTGCCGCCGGAAAAGCAACCGGCCGGACCTCGGGGCATGAGGTCCGGCCGGCCGTGCTTCGCAGATTGGAGATGTTTCTGCTTAGAAGGAAGCCTTCAGAGTACCCACGACACGCTCGTCGCACAGGAACAGGAGGTTCGCTCCGCAGCCGTCCGCGCTGGTGTCCCAGTAACGGATGTCGGCGGTGAACTTCTCGTCATAGAAGGTCTTGGACAGACCGATGTTCCAGTACCAGTATTCGTCGTTGTCCGGATCGGTCAGGTCGCCGACGACGGTGTTGTTGTCGAGATTGGCCAGATGGCCCAGCAGACCGCTGATCGCCCAGCCCTTGCCGAAGCTCTTCTCCAGCGTGCTCTCGGTGGTGATCGTGTCGCCCGTCTCGCCGGTGAAGTCAGGCGAGTAGTACAGGGTGAAGCCGCTGGTCACATTGTGCCACAGCGAATAGCTGACACCGAACTTGAACTCGACGAAATCCAGCTCCGCGGCCGGGTCGAACGCGTTGGGATAGGTGTAGTAGATGACGCCAAGGTCGAAATCGACGCTGTTCCAGCTCTTGGTGAAGCCGGCATACCAGTCGATCTCGATATCGGCGATGTCGTTGTCGGCAATGCCGTCGCCGTTGGTATCGGCGCCGCCGAAGTCGAGGCTGGACGCCCAGACGCCGGCGTAGAACGAACCGTAGGTCAGGTCGAAACCGCCCTGGACGGCCGCGTTCTCGTCGGTCTGGGAAATGCCGCGGAACACATAGTCCGTGGTGAGCGCGACGTTGGCCGACAGCTCGAGCTTGCGCTCCGGCGGCAGCGGCTCGGCGGCGGGCTTGTAGGTGTTGATATCGGCCGCGAAAGCGGTGGTCGCCATTCCGGCTCCGACAACGGCGCCGGCTGCAATCCGGAGGATTCCGTTGATTGCCCCTGTGTCTTTCATTGTTCTCTCTCCGTGCCCCAAGAGGTGACAGTTCCAAATTTGACTGGTCAGGGAAGCAGCCTTGTCGCTCAAGAGCCGATTCGATGACCCCCGTGGCAAGAAGGATTATCGGCGAATCTCGAAGCTCTCAAACGAATCAAGCACTTTGGAATATTGAATGCGGGGCAGTGTGACAGAACTGCAATACATGATGCGAATTTGCTCAATCCGTGTTCGCTTGCATTTATTGGGGCAAACTCGATTTCTCAAAAACTGCATACTTTGAGTGCAATATGCCTAGTAAATAGGCGGATTCGTCGGGTATTTCATGCATTTCCCCCGCTTGATCCGGACAGGTGCCACCCCGTAGATTGCCCGGCGCCGGTCAGGCGAAAACAGTTTCGAGGCCGGGTGAATGTCCCGATGTCGCAGGTGAAGACGCTTCCGTTTCGCCACTCGCGACATATATAGGGATCAAGGCCGCGGGGAAGGCCGCTGATTCCTGACGAATAGACCGTGCCATCGGCGCTGGCCGACGAGTGCGGCGACGGCACGAGGGGAGAAGAGACGCATAATGGACTACGCCCTGCTCGCCGCTGGCATCGCGGTTTTGCTTGTCTGCGGCGACCTTCTTGTACGGGGCGCCGTCGCGCTCGCCGAGCGCCTGGAAATTCCGACGCTGATCATTGGACTGACCATCGTCGCCTTCGGCACCTCGGCGCCCGAACTGGTCGTGTCTCTCCGCGCCGCCATGACCGGCTCCAGCGGCATCGCCCTTGGCAACGTGGTCGGCAGCAACATCGCCAACGTGCTGATCGTGCTCGGGCTCCCGGCTCTCATCGCCGTGACCAAATGCGACGAACCGCATTTGTCCCGCAACCTGTTCTACGTGATCGGCGCCAGCCTGCTGCTGATCGCCCTGTGCCACTTCCAGCCGCTGTCCCTGTGGCATGGCATCGTCCTGTTCAGCTTCATGATCGCCTTCCTGGTGGAAGCCGGCCGCCGCGCCGCCCTGGGCGCCGCCGACGAGCCGATCCCCACCACCGAGGACGTGGAGACCATAGACGGCGTCTCGGGCGTGCCCCACAAGCTGTGGGCTTCTTTCGCCTTCCTGGCCGTCGGCCTGATCGGCCTGCCGCTCGGCGCCCACATGACCGTCCTTTCCGCCTCCGCCATCGCCAAGGACTTCGGAGTCTCGGAAGCCGCCATCGGCCTGACGCTGGTGGCGCTCGGCACCTCCCTGCCCGAACTCGCCGCCACCCTCGCCGCGGCTGTGCGCGGGCATTGCGGCATCGTGCTCGGCAACGTGCTCGGCTCGAACCTGTTCAACATCCTGGCCATCATGGGCATCACCGCGATGGTGGCCCCGATACAGGTGCCCGAGAGCATCAAGTCGGTTGACCTGTGGATCATGCTGGCGGCGTCGCTGGCCATCGCACCCGCCATTTTCGCCAGGAAACCCATCGGGCGCGCCTATGGCCTCGCCTTCACCTCGGCCTACCTGCTGTATATTTACCTCGTCTTCTCGCCCGAGGTCGGCGGCGTGGCCAACGCCGCGCTGATGCACTAACTTCGGCATCCCGAAACCTGAGGCGCCGGTTGCCATGAAGTCCGCCCCCGGATCCCCGTCCGGAACAGTCTCCGTCACGCGCCGGCTGGAGTGGGACGCCATGCACCGCATCGCCAACCACGAGAGCGTCTGCAAGGCCTTCCACGGACACCGCTACGTCGCCGAGATCACCTGCTCCGCCCCCGGCCTCGACGAACTCGGCCGCGTCATCGACTTCGGCGTAATCAAGTCCGAGCTGGGCGGCTGGATCGACGCCCATTTCGACCACACCGCCATCCTGCAGAAGGACGATCCCGACCCCGCCGCGCGGGCGGTGATCGAAAGCAACCAGGCCATGGGCAAGCCCGCCTACCTGCTCGACGGCCCGCCCACGGCGGAGAACATCGCCATCGAGCTGGCCGTGCAGGCGGCGAGGCTGTTGCGGGCCTACGGCATCACCGTGACTCAGATCCGCGTCTGGGAGACACCGAACTGCTCCGCCACGTGGACCCCCGGCGGGACCGGGCAGGCATGACGCCGCGCCGCGCCGCGCTGGTCACCGGAGCCGCGCGCCGCATCGGGCGCGACATCGCCCTGCATCTGGCCGCCTCCGGCTGGGACATCGGCCTGCACTACGCGAATTCCAAGGACGAGGCGGAAGCGACCGCCCGCGAGATCGTGGCCGCGGGCGCCGCCTGCCGCCTCTACGCCGCCGACCTCGCCGATGCCGGGGCCGCCGCGCCGCTTGTCGACCGCTTCGTGGGTGACTTCGCGCGGGCGCAATTGCTCGTGAACAGCGCCGCCATCTTCGAACGGGATACGCTGGAAGACTTCGGCCCCGACCTGTGGCGCCGCCACATGGACCTCAACACGCTGGCGCCGCTCCTGCTGTCGAAGCGCTTTCACGAGAAGACGCCGGGCAAGGGCTGCATCGTCAACATCCTCGACCAGAAGGTCGGCAGCCTGACGCCGGACTATTTCTCCTACACCCTCTCCAAATGCGCCCTCGCCGACGCCACCCGGATGATGGCCATGGCCATGGCGCCAAAGACGCGCGTCAACGCCGTCGCGCCCGGTCTGGTGCTGGTGAGCGGCGACCTCAGCCAGCAGCAATATGAGCGCCTGCACGTGAGAACGCCGCTCGGCGTCGGGCCCGAGCCGGCCGAGATCGCCGGCGCCGTTGCCTGGTTCGCCGGCACGCCCTCGGTCACCGGCCAGATCCTCACCATCGACGGCGGCCGGCACATGATGCGTGACCGGCCTCACGACGACCTGCCGAAGGATTGAGCGATGACCGTTCCCCTGCCGCCCGGACATCGCTGCATCGTCGTCGGCGCCCTGCGCCTGCCCTTTCTCATCGGCATCTACGACCACGAGAAGAAGGCGCCGCAGGAAGTCGTTGTAACGATTCACGTCTTCATCCCGGAAACCGGCCCCGTCACCGGCAGCGACATGAAGGAGCATGTCTCCTACGGCGACATCGTGCGCGCCGTGAAGGCCATCGCGGACTCCGGCCGCCACATTCCGCTGGTCGAGAACCTCGCCGAGGAGATCGCAGGCATCGCGCTCGCCGACAGACGCGTCTCCGGCGTGCGCGTGGACGTGCGCAAGACGCAGATCATCCCCGAGGCCGAACAGGGCGTCGGCGTCATCATCGAGCGCTACCGGGACAGGCCATGACGCCCGATGTCTCGGTGATCATCCCCGCATGGCGCGCGGAGCCCTTCATCGCCCGCGCGGTGAACTCGCTCACGCGCCAGGGGCCGCTTGCCATCGAGACGGTCATCTGCTCCGACGACGGCACCGACTACCTGGCGCTGCTGCGCGGCGAGGGCATCGACACGGACGGCATGATCCAGTGCCATACCGCGAAGCCGCGCTCCGGCCCGGCGGCGGCGCGCAACGAGGCGCTGAAGCTCGCGCGCGGCGATCTCGTCGCCTGCCTCGACGCGGACGACGAGTTTCTCGAGGGACGCCTCCCCGCGATCATCGGAGCCGCCGGGTTGCATGGCGCGGTGACCGGGCCGACGGTGGAATTCACGGACGGCGAGGCCACCCGCGTCACCACGCCCGCCAACAGCGGCTACCTGACCGTGGCCGACATCTGCGGCCTGCGCATGCCCTTCTTCCCCGTGTTCAGGCGCGCTCTCGCCGGCGACGGCTGGCCGGACCTGCCCTTCGCCGAGGACATGATCTTCAATGCCGGCCTCGCCCAGCGGGCGCGCGGCTACGGCTATGTCGCGGAGGCGGTCTACTGCTATCATCTGCATCCCGGCTCCCTGACGGGGGCGGAGGACGCCCTGCCCCGCGCCCGCGCCGCCTATGACGTCATCCTCGCCTGGCTGGAGAATTCCGGCTGGCCGGACGCGGAGCGCGGGACGGTGAAGAAAGCCATCGAGGAAGACATCGCCAACGCCGACGCCGCGCTTGCCCGTGGCGAGACGAGCTGGCGTGGTACAGTCTCTTCCTGAAACGGCGCGGCAGCGCGACCGGCAAAGCTGAGAATGTCAGACCAGGATACAGGGGACGGCGGCACCGTCCTGAAACGACTCGCGAAAAAGGTGCTGGACCGCAAGGACTCCGGCCCCGGGGTCATTGCGCGCCATCTGCGCACCCTGCCCAACCTGCCCGGCGTCTACCGCATGATCGGCGCCGATGGCGAGGTGCTCTATGTCGGCAAGGCGCGCAGCCTGAAGAAGCGCGTGCAGAGCTATGCGCGAGCGGGCGGCCACACCAACCGCATCGCACGCATGATCGCCTCGACCTGCGACATGGAGTTCGTCACCACGCGCTCCGAGAGCGAGGCGCTGTTGCTGGAAGCGAACCTCATCAAGCGCCTGCGGCCTCAGTTCAACGTGCTGCTGCGCGACGACAAGTCGTTTCCCTACATCCTCATAGCCGGCGACCATCCCGCGCCGCAGATCCTCAAGCATCGCGGCGCGCGCAAGCGCCAAGGGGACTATTTCGGCCCCTTCGCTTCCGCCGGCGCGGTCAACCGCACCATCAACACCCTGCAGCGCGCCTTCCTGCTGCGCTCCTGCTCCGACAGCTATTACGAGAGCCGCACGCGCCCCTGCCTGCTCTACCAGATCAAGCGCTGCTCCGCGCCCTGCACCGGCGAGATATCGCTTCAGGACTACGCGGTCCTGGTCGAGGACGCCCGCGCGTTCCTCACTGGCCGCAGCCAGAAGGTGAAGGACCACCTGCACGCGCTGATGCAGACCGCCAGCGACAACATGGATTTCGAGGCCGCCGCCTCCTACCGCGACCGCATCGCCGCGCTCAGCCATGTGCAGGCCTACCAGGGCATCAATCCGCGCGGCGTGGACGAGGCGGACGTCTTCGCCATTCATCAGGACGGCGGCCAGGCCTGCGTGCAGGTGTTCTTCTTCCGCACCGGACAGAACTGGGGCAACCGCGCCTACTTCCCGCGCATCGACAAGAGCCTGGAGCCCGAGGAGGTGCTGGAATCCTTCGTCGCCCAGTTCTACGACGACAAGCCCTGCCCGAAGCTGATCCTGCTGTCGCAGGACGTGCCGGGCCGCCGGCTGCTGGAGGAAGCCTTCACCGCCCGCGCCGGGCACAGGATCGAGGTCGCCGTTCCCCGCCGCGGCGACAAGCGCGAAGCCATGGAGCACGCGCTGCAGAACGCCCGCGAGGCGCTGGCCCGGCGGCTGGCGGAATCCGCCTCCCAGCGCCGCCTGCTCGACGCGCTGGGCGAGACCTTCGGCCTCGACGAGCCGCCCGTGCGCATCGAGGTGTTCGACAACTCCCACATCCAGGGATCGAACGCCGTCGGCGCCATGATCGTCGCCACCCCGGAAGGCTTCCAGAAGAACGCCTACCGCAAGTTCAACATCCGCTCGCGGGACCTCGCGCCCGGCGACGACTACGCCATGATGAAGGAGGTGCTGACCCGGCGTTTCTCGCGTCTGGTGAAGGAGGCGGGCGGGACCGAGAAGCCGGACCGCGGCAGCGGGGACGCCTCGGTCTGGCCGGACCTCGTGCTCATCGACGGCGGCGCGGGGCAGCTCTCGGCCGCCAAGGCGGTGCTGGACGAACTCGGCCTCGACGCCGTCGCCGTCGCCGGCATCGCCAAGGGACCCGACCGCGACGCGGGCCGCGAGCGCTTCTTCATGCCCGGCCGCGCGCCCTTCATGCTGGAGCCGCGCGACCCCGTGCTCTATTTCGTGCAGCGCCTGCGCGACGAGGCGCACCGCTTCGCCATCGGCGCCCACCGGGCGAAGCGCAAAAAGGCCATCGGAGCCACGCCCCTCGACGACCTGCCCGGCGTCGGCCCGGCGCGCAAGCGCGCCCTGCTGAAGCATTTCGGATCGGCCAAGGCCGTCAGCCGCGCCGGCGTCGCGGATTTGCAGAAGGTGGAAGGCATCTCCGCCCGCATGGCGCAGGCCATCTACGACTTCTTCCACGAGGGAATATAATTGCCGCCGTTCCCCGGATGCGGCGCGGCGTGCAGCGATGCGCCGCTGATCCGGGGTCCAGATTGGGAACGCATGGGTCCCGGGTCTGCGCAGCGGCACTGCGCGCCGCAGCGCGCCCGGGAAAAGCACCCCCTCAGAACTCCACTTCCAGCTCGATGATCTCGTCCGGTTCGGCGAGAGCGCCCTCCGTCCATTCCTGCATCAGCGGCCAGCCGAACACCGTCTCGCAATAGCGCGCATGCTCCCGGTCCAGCTCCACCGCGTAGGTGCGGAAGCGCGTGCACACCGGCGCGAACATGGCGTCGGCCATGTTGGGGGACTTGCCGAACAGCCACGGCCCGCCATAGGCCTCCAGGCATTCCGACCAGATGGCGCGGATGCGCTCCACGTCCGGCCGCGCGCCGGAGAAGATCTTGAAGGTCTGGTGCCGCGCCTTGAGGTTCATGGGCAAGGCCGAGCGCAGGTTGTGGAAGCCGGAATGCATCTCGCCCGACACCGCGCGGCAATGGGCCCGCGCCACCCGGTCCGACGGCAGCAGCCCCGCGTCCGGCGCGATCTCGGCGATGTATTCGCCGATGGCCAGCGTATCCCACACGGTCACGTCGCCATGGGTCAGCCGCGGCACCCGCACCGAGGGGGACAGCAGAAGCAGCTCCTGCCGGGCCTCCGGATCGTCGGGGTCCACATGTTCCTCCGCGAAGTCCAGCCCCCCCATCCGGCACAGCAGCCAGCCGCGCAGCGACCAGGAAGAGTAGTTTTTCGAGGAAATCGTAAGGGTGGCGCGGGTCATGCTTCGTTGTCCATTTCCGGGGATGGCGGTTTTTTTGCGCTCCCCAATCCTTTCGCATTGCAATAAGTTATGCACCAGAATCTTTTGCAGTGCGACATCCGCGCTTGGGGGGCCTTGGGCGATGTTCTACCGGACCTACCAGCTCCAGGAGGATTTCCTGGCGCCATTCCGGGACATGGCGGAGGGATTGATGGGCTTCGCCGGCTCCACGGCCGGCGGCACCGGCGACGCCTTCCGGCGTCATTTTTCCGCCGGCATGGAGTTGTTCTCCCGCTTCCGCCTGACCCATACGCGGCCGGATTTCGGCATCTCCAGCGTCATGGTCGGCAACCGCGACGTGCCGGTGACCGAGGAGGTCGCGCTCGACCTTCCCTTCGGCAAGCTCATCCGTTTCGCCAAGGACATGGACTCCCGCCAGCCCAGGGTGCTGGTGGTGGCGCCGCTGTCGGGCCACTTCGCCACCCTGCTGCGCGGCACCGTGGCCACGCTTCTGCGCGATCACGACGTCTACATCACCGACTGGGCCAACGCGCGCGACGTGCCGATGGACGAAGGCAGCTTTGGCGTCGATGACTATGTGGACTATCTGATCCGCTTCATCGAGGCCATCGGTCCCGGCTCCCACCTGCTCGCCGTCTGCCAGCCCTGCGTGCAGGCGCTGGCCGCGGTCGCGGTGATGTCGCAGCAGAACCACGAGGCGACGCCGCGCTCCATGACGCTGATGGCCGGCCCCATAGACCCGCGCGAGAGCCCGACCGGCGTCAACGTGCTGGCGCTGAACCATCCGCTGGCCTGGTTCCGCAACACCGTCATCAGCCACGTCCCGCAGCGCTTCTCCGGCGGCGGCCGGCGCGTCTATCCCGGCTTCGTGCAGCTCTCCGCCTTCCTGGCCATGAACATGGAGCGGCACCGCAAGGCGCATGCGCGCCTCTACGAGCATCTCGCCAACGGCGAGACCGAGAAGGCGGAGACCATCAAGACTTTCTACGACGAGTATTTCGCGGTGCTCGACCTCACCGAGGAGTTCTACCTCGAAACCATCGACCGCGTGTTCCAGCGCGCCGAGCTGGCCACCGGCGAGTTCACCTGGCGCGGCGAGCCGGTCGATCCCGGCGCCATCCGCAATACCGCGCTGCTGACCGTGGAAGGGGGACGCGACGACATCTGCGCGCTCGGCCAGACGGCCGCCGCCCACGACCTGTGCCGCTCGCTGCGCCCGCACCTGAAGCGCCACCACCTTCAGGCCAATGTCGGCCACTATGGCGTCTTCAACGGCAAGCGCTGGGAAAAGGAAATCTATCCCGTGGTGCGCAACCTGATCCTGGCCGTGGACTGATCCCGGTCCGCGGCTTGCGCTAGTTCGGCAGCGTGCAGCCCTCGATCAGGTTGTCCCACATGACGTCGTTCACCGACGTGACGTGGCCGGTCTCGCGCATCTGCCTGATGTAGTCGCGGCCCTGGGTGGACGCGTCCGGCTTCTTCGACCGCAGCAGGTTCATCCCCATCACGAAATAGAAGTTGGCGCGGCCCGCTTCCGTCTCCAGGGCGGCCGCGTGTTCGGCCAGCTTCTTGCGCGACTCCTCGTCGCCATACCACATCAGCATCATGTAACCGTGCACGCGCAGCTTGGCATCGTCGGCGGTGATGAGCTGCTCGCCCGCCGTCTTCACCAGTTGCTCCTGTGTCAGGTCGCGCAGATCCGGCCGGTCCTTGAGCACCGCGTTCAGGACCGATTCCACGTTGTCCTTCACCGCCGTGTTCACATATTGCTGGCAGGTCTGCGCCCGCAGCGGGCCGGCGGCCCCGATGACGAGAAATGTGAACAGGCAGGCGAATGCGGGTCGGAACATCGGCTCGGCTCTTGGCTGAGGAAAATTGGCGGCAGAGCGCAGTCTCCCGGTCAATTCCGCGAGCGTCAACGCCTGAATGTCTCGGCCCGGACTGTTGAAAACCCCGCTTTTCCGCGCATTTCCGATATATCTGGCCGAGGGCGCCGCATCCGCCTGCCGCCAGGGCGGCCAGCCGGTTCGCAGGCCCCGGAACGGCTGACCCCGCCGCCCGTTGACCCTCATGACCAGGCAGTTACGAAAAACCTGTCGAAAAGCGGCTAAAGACTGGGTGGCCCGCACGCGCCCGGCGGGCTAAACAATCGCGACATGGCACACGCATTACGCCGGCACGGCATGGTCCTGAAACTGCCCAATCTGCTGACCTACGGCCGCATCGCGGCCGTACCGGCGCTGGTCGCCTGCTTCTTCGTGCAGGGCGATTTCTCCAACTGGCTGGCGCTGTTCATTTTCGTCAGCGCCGGCATCACCGACTATTTCGACGGCTATTTCGCCCGCGCCTGGGGCCAGCAGTCGGCGCTTGGGCGCATGCTAGACCCCATCGCCGACAAGCTGCTGGTTTCCGCCGCGCTGATGATGCTGGCCGCCCAGCAGACCATCGCCGGCTGGTCGCTGTGGGCCGCCGTCATCATCCTCTCCCGCGAGATCCTGGTCTCGGGCCTGCGCGAGTTCCTGGCCGAGCTTTCGGTCCGCGTGCCCGTGACCTGGCTGGCCAAGTGGAAGACCCTGGCCCAGATGGTGGCCATCGGCTTCTTGCTGGCCGGGAGCGCGGGTGACAAGATATTCCCCTGGACCACGCTGACCGGCCTCACCCTGCTCTGGCTGTCGGCGATCCTGACGCTTTACACGGGCTACGACTATTTCCGCGCCGGTCTCCGTCATCTTGTGGAGGACGGGCGCGGCGGGAGACGGTGATGGGCGTGAAGCTGATGTATTTCGCCTGGGTGCGGGAGAAAACCGGCATCGGCGAGGAGCGCGTCCAGCTTCCCGATGGCGTCGAGACCGTCGCCGACCTGATCCGCTGGCTCAAGGGCCGCGGGCCGGAATTCGCCGAGGCCTTCGACAAGTCCGACGTCATCCGCGCCGCCATCGACCAGACCCATGTGCGCCACGACGCCCGCCTCAAGGGCGCCAGCGAGATCGCCTTCTTCCCGCCCGTGACGGGGGGGTAGGCGCATCGGGAGAAAGAATTTATCATGTCCTCCATGGACATCGAGGAACGCGTCGGGGATCTGGAGCGCCGTGTCGGCGAGCTGGAAGGCCAGTCCCGGTTCGTGTCCGGCCAGTTGAGTGGCATTCACAAGTCGCTGGTGAATTTCCAGGGCGAAACCGGAAAGCGCTTCGACAAGGTGGACCGGCGGCTCGACAAGATGGACGGACGGCTCGACACCGTGGACAGGCGCCTCGATACCATGGACGCGAAGCTCGACGCCATGCCGGAGGCCGTCGCTTCCGCGGTAGCAGACGCCCTGCGCTCATAGGACCCCCATGCCCGTCCGCGTCCAGCGTGAGGATTTCGATATCGGCGCCGAGGTGAAGGCCCTCGTCTCGGGCCGCACCGATATCGGCGCCGTCGTCACCTTTACGGGAACCATGCGCGGCGGCAACGACGGCAAGGCGGTCACGTCGATGACGCTGGAGCACTATCCCGGCATGACGGAGAAGGAGCTGGAGCGCATCGAGCGCGAGGCCAACGGCCGCTGGCCGCTGCAGG
>JBFWSL010000091.1:0-2162 GCA_050248375.1 Hyphomicrobiales bacterium
CGAGAACTCGTACTGGCGCGGCCGTGACGGCGTCGGCAGGTTCTCGATGAACCAGTCGTAGAGTGGACGATGGTCGGCGAATTCGAGCGTGCACAGCGAATGGGTGATGCACTCGATGGCGTCCGATTGTCCATGTGCGTAGTCATAGGTCGGGTAGATGCGCCATTCCGTGCCGGTGCGGGGATGGGCGGCATGCAGGATGCGGTACATCACGGGATCGCGCATGTTGATGTTGCCGCTGCCCATGTCGATCTTCGCACGCAGCACCCGTTCGCCGTTGGCGAATTCGCCCGCGCGCATGCGCCGGAACAGGTCGAGGTTCTCCTCGATGCCGCGGTCGCGCCACGGGCTGTTCCGGCCCGGCTCCTTCAGCGTGCCGCGGTACTCCCGGATTTCGTCGGGGGAGAGGTCGTCCACATAGGCCTTGCCCTCGCGGATCAGGTGCTCCGCCCACTCGTACAGCCTCTCGAAATAGTCGGAGGCGAAATACAGGTGCTCGCCCCAGTCGAAGCCGAGCCAGCGCACGTCTTCCTTGATGCTCTCGATATACTCGTGCTCCTCCTTCGTCGGATTGGTGTCGTCCATGCGAAGGTGGCAGCGCCCGCCGAACTCCTGCGCCATGCCGAAGTTGAGGCAGATCGACTTGGCGTGGCCGATATGGAGGTAGCCGTTGGGCTCGGGAGGAAAGCGGGTGACGACCGAGGTCACGCGTCCCGCGGACAGGTCGTCCCGGACGATATCCTTGATGAAGTTGCTCGGGGCCTCCGCCGCCGGCGTTCCGGTTTCAGCCACGCTCGATCCGCCCGTCGTTGTCTCTGGCCCGTCGTTGATCTCTTGAAGAAACGGGAATTGGCTGGGGCGCAGGGATTCGAACCCCAATATCTCGGTCCAGAGCCGAGCGTAATGCCATTATACGACGCCCCAATGCGCCAGCCCGCCGCGGTTGCCGGACAACGGCGCGGGTGGCGCGTTTCTAGCAACCTCGGAATCCGGTTGCAAGATGTGGCCCCGGGGCCCGGCTGGATATCCTGTGATCCTTCTGGGGCCGACCGCTTCAATTTTTCCTTAATGGCGCTAGAATGGGGCCGTTCAGTGGGGGCTGGCAGCCGTTTACGGGCCGGGAGGGCGTCATGAGGTGCAAGGGGTTTCTGTTCGCTTTGGTGCTGGTTGTGGCCGCGGCGGCGGCCGGACCAGCCGGCGCGGCCACGAAGGTCGCGCTGATCATCGGAAATTCCTCTTATACCCACGCCAACGAACTGAAGAATCCCCGCAATGACGCCTCCGACCTCGCCAAGGCCTTGGACCGCCTGGGCTTCAAGGTCGTACCCGGCTTCGATCTCGACAAGGCCGGCATGGAGGCCAAGATCCGGGAGTTCTCCAACGAACTCACCGGCGCGCAGGTGGCTCTCTTCTTCTATGCCGGCCATGGCCTGCAGGTGAACGGCCAGAACTACCTGGCGCCCATCGACGCCAAGCTCTCCAGCGACTCCGACCTGGATTTCGAGACCGTTCCGCTCAATCTGGTGCTGCGCCAGATGGAGCGCGACACCCGGACCAATCTCGTCTTCCTCGATGCCTGCCGGGACAACCCGCTGGCACGCAATCTCGCCCGCTCCATGGGCACCCGTTCCACCGCCGTCGGCAGCGGCCTTGCCCGCATCGAGACCGGCGTCGGCACCATGATCGCCTTCGCCACCCAGCCCGGCAACGTGGCGCTGGACGGCACCGGCCGCAACAGCCCCTTCACCGCGGCCCTGCTCAATAACATCACGCTGCCCGGCGTCGACATCAGCCAGATGATGATCGGCGTGCGCCGTCAGGTGATCGAGGTCACCAGCGGCAAGCAGGTGCCCTGGGAGCACTCGTCTCTCACCGGGCAGTTCTTTTTCGGCGGACCGCCAAAAGGGGAAGTCGCCAGGGTCGAGCCGACCAAGCCGGACTCCGAGGGCGGCGGCGGGGCCTCCAGGCCGAACGAGGCGGCGCAGGCCTGGGCGACGGTCCAGGAGACCAGGAGCCGCGCCGTCCTGCAGACCTTCATCGACAGTTTCCCCGGCACCGTCTACGCGGAATTCGCCAAGGCCCGGCTGAAGGAGCTGGGCTCGCAGGTGGCGGCGCTCCCCAAGCCCGCCCCGGCGGCGGCGCCTCCCGAACCGCTGCGCACC